>NZ_CP038636.1:900000-1192287 GCF_004768545.1 Cupriavidus oxalaticus
CGTGGGTAACAACGTCGACATTGTCCTCGGTGTACTTGATGACCAACTGGGACCAGCCGTCGATAAATGACTTTTCGGCCCAGCGCTCATTGAGTTCGCGTACGTTCAGATCGAACGGCACGCCCGAGAACTCGAGCAGGTGGAACAGGAACAGCGGTGCGTCAGCGTAGGCGAAGGCAGCGTGATTGGTCATCGGACTGGCGCCGCAGATACGCGGATTCAGCTCGCCGAGATAGACTTCCCCGGTGTCGACATCGATCAGGAAATCGAGGTCGAAATACCCGCGATAGCCCTCCTCCAGCAACTGGTTCCCGAAGCGGAAGGCCATGTCGCGGGCCTTCATCCTGACTTCTTCCGAAAACGCTCCGGGGAAGATCTCATTGCCGCACCACCCGCCCTTGTACGGAGTCAGCTCACGCGCGCCAACGACCTCCGTCAACAGGGGGCCAACCAGCGTGCCGGACTGCGTCGCACACGCCTCCAGCGTCGCACCGCGGCAGTTGATTCGCTTCATGATCTTCACTTCCGGATCATTGACGATTTCGTCCTTGTGCTTGTTGAAGTCGTCTTCGCTGGAGATGAAGAACGTGGTGTGGCCGGAATCCCCGAACGCGCTTTGCACGACCAGGTCCTTGCCCAGCCCGTGGCGCTCCGCGATCTGCATCAGGTGTTCATAGTTGTCGACCTTCTCCAGCGCATTAGGCACCGAATGGACGCCGGCCTTGTTGCCGATACGAACGGTCTCCATCTTGTTGTCGCAACGGCTGCGCAACGCGGCCGGAGGAAACCAGACGTCGAGCCCCAGCTCGTCGGCAAGCTCCTCTGTCCTCTCGTCGAACATCAGGAAGGTGGCGGCGGGCCGGCCTCCGCGCTGCTCGATCATTTCCACCACATCCTTATGCTGGAGGAGGTAATTGTTGATGTCCTCGATTGACGTAAACTCCTCGTGGGGAAGCTCCGGCGGCACGAAGACATTAGGATGGCGGCCATCGAAGCAATCGATGTAGTTCACATACTTGAAGCGATTCACCCACTGGTCAATGCCGAGGAGATTGAAGTTGGTGGCGCTGATGAAGTAGATCGGCTTCTCGTTGCGATGGAACATCACGCGCAGATCTGAGACGTTACGGACTTTTTGCATCGCAGCTTTCTCCTGAGGAATTCCATGCCGGCGTGACGCTGGTCTTCCGCGGCCCCTGGCGGTCCAGGTCCGGCATATTTTTCTTGTTGAATCGGGCTCCGGGGCGAGAAGCCGGCCGTCAGGGCCAGCTTCGTCCCCGACTATTTTTTTTGGGCGGGGTGTTCCGCTGGCCGTTCAGCCTGCGCAGCCGCGACTTCATCGACCGTCGCCGTCGATACATCGACGACCGTCGATACGGACGCCTTGGCAGCCGCCGCAGCGACGGCCGCCGCTGCCTCCCCTGCGGCTTGCAGCGCCAGTTGCTGGAGCGCGCCGTCGCTGAATACGCGGAAGCCGAGTTCCGGGCGGTATCCGTGGATTTCCCGCACGTCGAGAGCCTGCATGAACTCGAGGATTTCCGAACTGATCACCTGCCCCGGCACTAGGATGGGGAAGCCGGGAGGATACGGGATCACGAACAGCGCCGAAACCACTTCACGCCCCTTGGCGATGGCCTTCGCCACTTCTGGCATCGTCAGGTATTCGCAGTTCTCTTCGTCATAGGACATGAAGAAGGCCTTGCGGATATCGCCATCTGGTGTTTCGATCTGACCGTTGTTGCAGACGCTGCGAAAGGCAAAATGAAAATGCGAGAAGTCCGGCAGCGGGGGCAAGTCCCGGGTCAGCGACGCCACCCGCTTTTCATGCAGCCGGCGCTCGATTACGCTCATGTCCGCGGTGCGCTCGTCGAGTTCTCTCGCAATCTTGATCAGCACTTCGATCAGGTACGCTACCGAGGATCGCGTCGTACCGATATTGGTCATGAACAAGACCGTGTTCCGGGATGTCTTGTTGATCTGGATACCGTACTTGTCCATCAGGTACTTATTCTTGAACGTGTCGCCGTCGATGCCGGAGCTGCCGATCGACAAGGTCAATCGAGTCGGGTCCAGCGCGAACTCGTCGACGCGCCACGCGGCTTCCATGTTCGCCCAGCCGGATTCCGGGCTGTAGTACGCGTCAATTCCGGACGCACGATAGGCACCCGGTACCACGCGCGACACATTGAGGAAATGGAAATATTTCTTCAGCAGCGGATGGGTGTGGATCCATTCCCGCAAGGTCATGGCAAGTTCCATCTGGCGCTGCACCAGCTCGTATCCTTCCAGCTCCACTTGCCGGCGGCCGACATCGAGCGAGGCGAGGATCTGGTAGTTTGGCGACGTGGAGGTGTGCGTCATGTACGCCTCGTGGAAGGCCTCCTCCGCCTTGTCCTTGAAATCCTGGTCCCAGACATGGATCATCGAGCCCTGCCGCAGCGAGGTCAGGGTTTTGTGCGTGGACTGAGTCGCGTAGACACGCACCCGTGCCACGTCCGGATTTGGCATCAGGCGCGTGTTGACGAGCTTGTCCTCATCGTCCCAGTCAGCGCCGCCGAAAGATGTGGCGAAGGTCTCGTAACGCCGGCGATAGTCGCCGCTGTCCAGCTCGCGACGCAGACGTGACGCCGCGTCCATGCCGGTGCGCTGGCGATAAGTCGGGTGAAAGCGGGCAAAGGCAAACCAGGCCTCGTCCCAGAGAAAGATCAGGTCCGGCTTGATGGCGAGGCACTCCTCCATCACGCGCTTCACGTCATAGACGACGCCGTCGAACGTGCAGTTGGTCAGCAGCACCATCCTGACTTTGTCTAGGGTGCCCGCCTGCTTGAAGCGCAGCAGCGTACGCTTCATCTCGCTGATGGGGACAGCGCCGTACATCGAGAAGTCGTCCAGCGGGTAGGAATCGAGGTAAGCCACCTTTGCACCCGCCAGCACCATGCCGTAGTGATGCGACTTATGGCAGTTTCGGTCCACCATCACGATATCGCCCGGCTTGACCAATGCCTGCACCACGATCTTGTTTGCCGTCGAGGTGCCATTGGTCGCGAAGAAAGTACGGCGCGCGCCGAATGCCCGTGCGGCATATTCCTGGGCGACCTTGATCGGGCCGATCGGATCGAGCAGCGAATCCAGCCCACCCGAGGTTGCCGACGTCTCGGCCATGAAGAGATTCAAGCCATAGAACTGCGCCATGTCCTGGATCCAGTGCGAGTTCATGATCGACTTCCCGCGCGCCAGCGGCAAGGCATGGAATACCCCGGTCGGTTGCTTGGAGTACTCCTTCAGCGCGGTGAAGAACGGGGTCCGGTAGCGCTCCGACACGCCCTTCATGATCGACATGTACAACTCGGTGTGGTCCTCCTCGCGAAAGAAGATTCGGGAGAAGACCTCGCCGACGCGCGAGGCGATTTCTTCCGCCTTCACGTCGGTAACCAGGTACAGGTCAAGCTCTGGCCGCAGTTCCGCGATCTTCTGGCCGAGCAAGGGTCCGCGCTCGGATTCCGGCTGTTCTTCGATGCCCTCGTCCAGCCCGTCCAGGAACTTGCGCAGCAGGTCGAGTTCGTACTCCGACTTGAATGGAAACCCGTGCCGGATTACGCATGCCTGAAGGTTGAAGTTGAACAGCGTGGCGATCAGTGCATCCTCGAAGCTCGGCACCACCACGACGTCCCAGACAAAGGGATCATCAACGCGCTGCTTGCGCTGGACGCGCCTGCGCAGCGCGTCCTCATCCTCGCGCGACATGTCGTCGACGATCAGCACCTCGAAGTACGGGCGCGCGATCTGCGCCTGCATCTCTTCTTCGGTCTCGATCTCGGACGGCTCTTCGGATTCCGCATCCAGCGACAGCTTCTTGTGGCGGTAGCTATTGCTTGCGAGCATGCGATTGATGCGATGGACGGCGATATTGAGCCGGTGCAGATCTCCGCTAGCGAACCAGGATGTCAGCTCCTCGAACAGCCGGTATCCGGGGAACGCCCAGAAACGCTCGATAGGTTCGAGCATGGACAGCGTCTCGGTGACACGGGAATAGCGCTCGACGAACTCCTTGCATTCGCGTCCGAGATTGACCAGACGCCCCAGATCGTCAGTCAGATTCATCCAGCCATCCGCGCGCATTTCCCAGACACTGCGATAACGGTTGAGGGAAACGTTCTGCCCGGGTTTCCCTTTTCTTGTGGTGTTGCGTGCCATGTTATTCCCTCTGCTAACGAGATATTTTCTACGCACGGATTCGCTGGCGCGGATCCAAATTCCGATTTATCTGCTTATTTATTGTTCTTCTTTCTCGTCGACCACCACTTACCGGATGCGTAACAAAGCCGAAGGCAAGCGTTACCCCTTAGGACACAGCATCCGCTGTAGCCGATATTCGGTTCCAATTTAAATCGCGCCGATTCGACCCCGGAACGGGCCGGCTGTCTTGCGCCTGGCGCTATCCTCCGGCGGGACCGCTCACTTGTGGCTGTGTGTCTTCGCTGATCCCAGGCTTCACCAGTTTTCCGAGGGTATGCAGATAAGCGTCGGTACCACTTTCGCGCTGATAGACGGGAAATTCCACCTCCCGGTCGCGGAAACTCTTGAGCGGCTGGCCGAGCCCGCGCAGTCCGCACTCGCGCTCGCGCCGAACCTTGTCGAAATCAATCTCCACCGGAATGATCTCCGCCGCGCTCGACGAGGCCTCATGCAGCACATATCCGGAGGGATCGACCACAATGGAGCGCCCCACGCCGCCATCTCCGACACCGTTGATGTCAAAGAAATAAACCTGGTTGGTTGCTGCCGAAGCGCGCACGATTGATAGCTCGATATCGCGATCGATCGTGTCGGTCATGGTCGGGTGCAAGATCACCTCGGCGCCCATTGCAACCAGCGTCCGGGTGGTCTCCGGGAACCACATGTCATAGCAGATCGATACGCCGAAGCGGCCTGCATCCGGGACGTCGAACACCACGAACTCGTTGCCCGCGGCGATGCCCTGCTCGTATGGGCGGAAAGGAAACAGCTTGCGGAACCGTGCCACTACATTCCCGCCGGGGTCGATGACGGGCGCGGTGTTGTAGATCGCACCGTCGCGGCGCTCGAACAGGGAGCCCGGTATCAGCCATAAGCCATGCCTGGCCGCCATTTCGCAAAGCCGTATTTCGTCGGCGCCGGGCATTTCCACCGCCTTGGCCGGGCTCGGGCCAAACGCCGCGAGTTCCGAGAACATCACCATATTGACCCACGGAAAACGGTGCCTGACATGCGCCAGGTAGCGATTCATCTGCGTGATGTTCTCATCGAATGCCGACACCGGCATTTGGATACCTGCAACTGCAAAGCGCTTCATTTAATGCCTCACCAAACACATCGGACGCTTCCCGCGCCACTATTTAGATATCCACATAGAGCTACATGGCTTGAATTAAGCGGGCGCTAACTTGTAGCGCTCCCATTTCGATAAGCCTATGCAGCCCGTTGCTTAGTTGAAATATTTCTGTGGTAATGCAGCGACATGATGTGTTCTACTCTACAAGCGAGCTGGCCCCACTGTATAGGGCCGGTACAAATTTTAGGATGGAGCCAAGAATTGAGAGAGATGCCATTGACCGATTGGCTTCTCGCACGCAGTCATTGGAGCACCCCGGTGCGTTCAGGCGTTCCGCTGAACCGGCAGCTATTTGACGATATACGCGATGCGATCCTCGCTGGTCACTTGACGGGCGGCACCCGTTTGCCTCCCACCCGGGAATTGGCACGGGATCTGGGCATCGCCCGCAATACGGTGCTTTATGCTTATGAGCGGCTCACGGACGAGGGCTACACCCAGACGCATGGCGGCAGCGGAACATATGTTGGCTACACTGCTCCCGACCCCGCCCTGGTGGCTAGCATGGTCAACGTGGGCCAGCTCGGCCACCCCATGCTCGCCAATGATCAAGCGCGGCTGTCGCAGCGCGCGCGCGAGCTGCTAGCCAACGTTGGCGCCTCGGACCTGCAAGCTGGTGCCTTTGTACCCGGAATTCCGGACGTCGGCCAGTTCCCTCGTAGTGTGTGGCAGCGGCTGATTACCAAGGTCTGGAAGACCGCGAACGCGGAACAGTTGGGATATGGCAGCCGCCACGGGCATCCGCCGCTCAAACGTGCTTTGGCGGAATACCTGACGCTGGCCCGCGGGGTCGACTGCTCGCCCGAGCAGATCATCGTGACGCAAGGCAGCCATCAGGCGATTGACCTATGCGCTCGCTTGCTCGCCGATCCCGGCGATCAGGTATGGGTGGAGGATCCCTGCTACTGGGGCGCGCGCAGCATCTTCCGCGCGGCCGGCCTGAAAATGGACAGCCTGCCGGTTGACCAGCATGGCATCCAGCTGCCGACCTCAGCGGGCGAGCCGCCCCGCCTCATCTTCGTCACGCCATCACACCAGTATCCGAGCGGCGTTGTGATGAGCCTGCCCCGTCGCCGCCTGCTGACAGAGCTGGCGCAGCGCCACCGTGCCTGGATCATCGAGGACGACTACGACAGCGAATTTCGGTATCAAGGTGTGCCATTGCCCTCGCTACAGGGCCTGGATCCGCATCACAACACAATCTACGTAGGTAGTTT
This sequence comes from Cupriavidus oxalaticus, assembly GCF_004768545.1. NCBI lineage: Bacteria > Pseudomonadati > Pseudomonadota > Betaproteobacteria > Burkholderiales > Burkholderiaceae > Cupriavidus > Cupriavidus oxalaticus. The sequence goes on from NZ_CP038636.1 coordinate 906,589, forward strand.
CTCGAAGGTGCTCTACCCTGGCTTGCGGCTCGCTTTCCTGATCGTCCCGCCCGAACTCGTCGATGCGTTCTCGGTTGCGCAATCCGAGCTGCATCGTGGTGGGCAGTTGTCTGTACAAGCTGCGTTGGCCGAGTTTATTGCCGATGGCCACTACGCGGCGCATGTCCGGAAAATGCGCAAGATTTATGGGGAACGGCAGGTGCTGTTGACGAAGGAACTGCAACAGCAGTTAGGCGAAGAAATCGATATCGTCGGCACAGACACAGGACTTCACCTGACCGTCAAGCTCCGGCAGGCCAACGATCACCTAGTGTCGCGCTGCGCGCTTGCCCACGGCATCGTGGCACGCCCGCTCTCTTCTTATTTTGCTTGCCAGCAGAACACTCAGAATGGACTGGTCCTTGGCTACGGCGGGGTAAGCAATGAGGAAATTGCCCCGTCGGTCGGCAAACTGGCGCACGCAATCCAACTGGTGCGTTCCTCGTCTTGAGCGTCGCTCTGCCGTCCGCGCATGCGATTGAGCACGCCCACGCGAATCGCCACCTCGGTCGCCTGGGAGCCAACCTTGCGTGCCCACAGGCAATTGCCTGTGAGCGTCTTGAGGCGGTACATCAAGGTCTCGACGAGCGAGCGCAGGTGGTAGCCGCTGGACGTCTTCCATTCGCGCCGGCTACGTTGTGCAATAGCGTCAATGGCCTCGTTGCGCCAGGTCGCGCCGGACGTGCTCTCCGGCCAGGGCATCGCCCCCTCACGCGGTGGAATCGACGGTTGCGCATCTCGCGCGGCAATCGCCGCGTGGCATTGCTTCGTGTCGTACGCGCCGTCGCCGCCGATGGTGTCGATCGGCGTGTCGGTGGGGATCTGATCGAGCAGTTCGGGCAACACATCGAACACGAACAGGATGCCCTTCAACGCTGCTCGGTCTGAAATCGGAAGGCGACCGGGATACTTCTTGCGCCGCGGCTTCGGCGGTGGCAGCAAAGGTTCGATCAGTGCCCACAGCGGGCAGCGCCCCCGAAGACTTATCCTTTGTTCATGCCGTGCGTGTGCTCAACCGACGCCTGCCCGAGGCGGCTATTTCCCCCTGAGCAGTGGCAAAGCTGGAAACAAAGTCTGCTGCGCGAACTCGCCAACGGCCGCGCGGTGCAAAGCCGCGGCAAGCGCAATCCCCGCGGCGTGAAACGAAAGATGTCGAATTTCCGAATCCGGCGGCGATCCGAGCCACTGAATCAGCGAATCGTCCCCAAAGTGGTCGTGAAGTGAACAGTATTGCGCCTAGACCCGTTGCCAGTTCGATTGCCGCGTGATCCTAATCCGCCCCGTAGCCGATCCGTTGAGCAATGTGCTTGCAGGACCGGAGTTCGTCGGCGGGCCCATACTTTAACACCGGTCAAATCCCGCGCGGCAAGTTCGATTTCGACACGGCGTGACATTGCTCGCGTCCCGATATATTCGCCGTCGGCAACCGCCCGAAGGCCGCCGTTTCGACGCCTTTTCCTTCGACACAGAACAACCTGGGACACCATCGGCATCGCGCTGAGCTTGCTGTGTCGCTCATGGCTAATCTCCCGTGATAGCGCTGTTGCGTGGATGGTCCTGACGCCTGCGGGGGACCGTCAGGTATCTGAGACTGAGAAAAGCATAACAAATCACCGTAGCGGTCAGACCAAGCAGGATGTAACTGGTTCTGGGCAATAGCAGGGCAAGCCCGGTCAACACGAACACGACCAGGGTGTTGACGACCAACTGGGGCCGCAGCTCGGGACGCTCCATGAAATAGGCGTACTGCTTGCCAATGAAAAAGCAGACCGTGCCGATGACCAACAGTACCCGGAAATCGGATACCTGCATGTCGTCCAGGATCGCGTGCCGGATCAGGCTGGCCAGGATCGACAGGCCAATGAAAACGAAAAAATGCGAGTACACAACCGAATGACCGGTCGTGAGCTTCTGTTTGGACAGCAGGTGAAAACTGTCAAAGTAGACCCACCAGATGCTGGATATCGTCACGAAGCCGGTGGCGGCGGTCACCAGCCTCTCCACAGTCCAGCTGATATCGGCCAGTCCCGTCGACAAGCTGATAACGGACTCTCCCAGTAAGATGAGCGTGAGCAGGCCCACACGCTCGATCAGGTGTTCGGTATGCACTGGGATGCCCTGGAGACGACGCGGCAAAAAAGAGATGAACGCAACCAGATCGAACAGTATTCCAAGGTAAAGCACGACATATCGCTGTGGCGCCGGGAACAGGATCGAAGCGAGGCTGATGGTGGCGCCAGCGAGGGTCACCCACCCAACTGCCGTTGTGAGATGCACGCTTTCCTTGTGCCGGTGTTTCGACACGAAATACATCATGGCGATGATGTATTTCGAACAAGCGTAGCAGACGATGATGACGTCAAAGCTGGCCAGGAATCGTTGGTCGATCAAGCCTGAGATGATAATCATCAGGAACATGATGAACAGGGTTGCCAGCCGATGCTTCCGGTCATCCGCGTCGAACCGGTTGGCATATATCGTGTGGCTGACCCAAATCCACCACAAGGGTATGAAAGTGAGGACGTATTGCCAGAACTGTAGTGGGTCAAGATGACCCCTCGTGCGTGTGGTTCAGGATATGCGTTACGTTACCGATCGCTACCACAAAAATCAGGTCGAAGAACAACTCGAGCCAAGTGGCATGGCGATTGGGTTCGAAATATTTTGTGTTGAGCATTTCGCCTAACAAGTAATGCTGACGCAACAACCGTCAGTGGTTGTTGCGTCGTAAGAAAGCATTTGGCTTGTGGACCTTCATGGGCCGCTTCGCGCGGACCGTGTCATCTTGCGTCGCCAGCTGCGCCTATACTATCCGCCTATCCACCGTAACCGGCAACCACCGCACCCGCTTGCCGGTGGCGTGACAGGTCGCGTTGGCCACGGCCGCAGCCGTGCCACCCCGTTACTATCTACATGCCCCGATAATTCGGGCTTTGGCCAGCCATGGCAGGCATCATTCCTGCTGCCAGTCGTCCATGATCCGGGGGGTATTGTCACCGCAATCCACCTATAAGGAGCCTCGCCCTATAGCAAGATCGGTTTGAGGTGGCGTGACGCGAGTTGTCCACGGGCGGGCGGCGGGTCGCCGTTGTCGACCACGACGCCGCCCGGCGGTGGACAACTCGCTGGCGAGCGCATTTCGTTGCGCTTCGGCTCCCCTTGACGCTGTTCGTAGGCATGGCTTGCCAAGGTTCGTGACCGCTTGCCTCGAATGTATCAGCGGTAGGGTATTGGTGCGGACAGTGTCTGGGAACACCGCTCTCTAGCGTACACGCTTCCTTCTTTCATGCTACGAGGTACTGCCGCAGATACTCGACGGTGCGGCTTTCCTTCGCGCGCACAATCTCCACTGGTGTGCCGCTCGCCACAACCTTGCCGCCGGCGTCGCCGGCGCCCGGGCCGACGTCGATGACCCAGTCGCTCTGCGCGGCCACCCGCATGTCGTGTTCTACCACCACGACGGTATTGCCGGCATCCACGAGTCCCTGGAGTTGCACCATGAGCCGGTCCACGTCGGCGGGATGCAGACCGGCTGATGGCTCATCGAGAACGTACACGACGGCGAACAACTGCGACGATAACTGCGTGGCGAGTCGCAGGCGCTGAATTTCGCCGGATGACAGCGTGGGCGTGCTGCGCTCCAACGCGAGATAGCCCAGGCCCAGATCGACCAGCGTCGTCAGGCGCTCTAGCAGTTCGGCTGCGATGCGCTGGGCAGCGACGCGCTTCTCCTCGGACAGGTTGGGCGTGCGCCGCACGTCGGGCGAGGCTTTGTGCGCGGAACCGCCTGCGGCGACCCGCTTTTCGACGGCATCGCGCATGGCGCTCCTGCTGAGCACGCTGCCTTTGGCGGCGTCTTTTCCCGAATGAACGGCATCCGGCTCGGGCCATTTGCCGCGCGCGATCGGTTCCAGCATCTCGGCAAGTCTGGCTAGCGGCAACTGCGCGAACGCGCCGATATCGAGCCCGGCGAATTTCACCGACAGCGTTTCCTTCTTGAGCCGCTTGCCATGGCAGGTCGGACAGACGCTTCCAACCATGAATTGCGACACGCGTTTTTTCATCAGCGCGCTTTGCGTGTTCGCGAACGTGTGCAGCACATAGCGGCGCGCACCGGTGAATGTCCCTTGATAGCTCGGTTCGTCCTTGCGCTTGAGCGCGGCGCGGGCTTCTTTCGGCGTGAGGCCGGCGTAGACGGGCGCGGTCGGCTGTTCGTCGGTGAAGAGAATCCAGTCGCGATCTTTCTTGGGCAAATCGCGCCACGGCTTATCGACGTCGTAGCCGAGCGTCACCAGAATGTCGCGCAGATTTTGTCCGTGCCAGGCGGGCGGCCATGCAGCGATTGCGCGCTCGCGAATGGTCAGCGAGTCGTCCGGCACCATGGATTTTTCCGTGACCTCGTACACGCGGCCGAGTCCATGGCAAGTCGGACAGGCGCCTTGCACCGTGTTCGGCGAGAAATCCTCGGCGAACAGCATGGGTTGCTTTGGCGGATAGTCGCCGGTGCGCGAATAGAGCATGCGCACGAGACTCGACAGCGTGGTCAGACTGCCAACCGACGAGCGCGCGCTCGGCGTGCCGCGCTGTTGCTGCAACGCGACCGCGGGCGGCAGGCCTTCGATCGCGTCCACTTCGGGCACGCCGACCTGTTCGATCAGGCGCCGGGCATACGGCGCGACCGATTCGAAATAGCGCCGCTGCGCTTCGGCGTACAACGTGCCGAATGCCAGCGACGATTTTCCCGATCCCGACACGCCGGTGAAGACGACTAGCGCATCACGTGGAATCTGCACGTCGATGTTTTTCAGATTGTGTTCGCGAGCGCCGCGCACGCGCACGAAGCCGGTGAAAGGGGCTGCGTCGGATGGCGGCGGCGTCGAGCGAGCTTTGTTGCGGATGGCGTCCACATCGATGAGTAGCGAATAAGCATTGCTCGGCGCATCTGGCGAACACTAATGAAGGCGCATGGAGCATTTTCTATACCATGTTTGTGAAATTAATCGGCATAGTAAAGAACGGCTATTGCATGAATCTGGAATGAGGCCAAAATTTCACGAAGATGAAATTTTGGCGACAGGCTCAATGTGCCGTATTCGTCTTAATTTCCGAACCATGCGCCCTCGCCTAGCAAGGCGGTCAGCAAGCCGACGTAAGCGTTTGTTTTGGCTTACGGGTTACGTTCCGAACAACCGCTGGGTCCCGCTGCGAACGGCTTCATGACATGCAGGCCGGCCCGTCAAACCCTGGCGGCCTTTGCCGCTTCCCCTAGCACGTCGGCCGCCGCGCGGATGAATTCGCCGGTGCGTTCGGTGCTCAGCTGGCCGTCGTTCCAGTTCAGCGTGAGGCAGAATGTCACCGGCACTGCGGCCGCCAGCATCTGCCCGGCGAAGCACAGGCAATGGAAGTTTTCCCAGTCAATGCTGCCGCCCTTGCCGAAGCCCTGCACACCGGCCGGAACAGCCATCCACACCGCATCGGCCGTGGCCTGGATGCGCTTGTATTCCGTCAGCGTTGCCGGCTGCGTGAAATACTTGCCCGCCAGCGACTGCCGGTACCAGTTCACCATCTCGGTGGCGGTGCTCAGCATCGCCTGCTTGTCGTTGATGACATCGGTGCGGGACTTCAGGCCGAGATCCTCGCCGTTGTCTATCTTGACCATTCCGTCCCAGCCGAGGTCGACGCCGGATTCAGCCCCGGCCAGGTAGGAAAACAGCTTGCGGGTCGAATCCGGGATACGAGTCTGGGCCAGTCCCGCCTCGGCGATCAGCGCGCGCACGCGATCAGGGCCGACGGCCGCGAGCGCGATATCGGTACCGGTGTTGTCGCTGTGCGCGATCATGGCCTCCAGCGCATTGCGGTACGGTGTCTTGCCGGTCAGGCCCAAGAACACCGGACTACCGGGAGAGCGGAACGTATCGCTAACCTCGCAAGCGAGGCTCTCACTCACTCCGTCGCGGCCGGCTTCCGCGTCGCGCAGAAACTGCGCCAGGATGAAGGTCTTGACGGCACTGCCGACGAACAGTTGCCGGTCCGGATGATAGCCGGCCGACCAGGCAGTGGCGCCGCTTACGGCCGGTTCAGCGCGCACCAGGCAGCTAGCGGTATCCGGGGCCAACGCAGCAAAGCGCGCAATCGCGGCCTCAACGTCCGCCGGCGCCGCGGCTTCAGCGCTGCCGCCGCAGGCGGCGATGGCAGGTAATACCAGGGACGTGGCAGCGAGCTTGAGCGTGCGCCGCTTAGCGGGGTGGAAGTCAGACATGCGAAGGTTCCCGTTCAAAAGCCTGGCTGGCAACGCCGGCACGTTGATATGGCTTGTAGGGGCACGAAGTTGCGGCACCGCAGGCTGGATGATTTTTCAGAGAGTTTGAATCAGCCAACCAAAGTAATCAACAGGTCTCGAAGCCTGGTCAACGCGTCACAGGACGGCATGCGCACCGTCATGCGTGCCGCGGTAGACCAACATAGAACTGACACTTCACGGCAGTCGACGCAGCCAGTCTGGCCCGCTCGCTGGGAAAGAACAGCGCGGAGCTGGCACTCGCCCGACGACCGCGGGCATTACATCTACTATCTGAGCCGGCAACACCGGCCCACGCGCAATCGCCTCTCATCGATTTCATGGTCGAGCACATCCGTGCGCTCGACCTAAATTGCCTGACCGAGTTCAACGCCGGAAACATTGATGCGACGGCGAAAGGGGCGTCAGCGCAGTTCTCCAGCCCCGGTGCCGCGTCTGCGCATTGGTAGTCCAGGTTCGACCACGGCGTGACTAGAAGCCTGGGTCGATTTCAGCCCTCGACAAGAGAATACCGTCGGCGTCGCAATAGGCGTAGGAGCCCGGCGTGAAAACAATTCCGGCAATAGTGACGGTGATGTTGCACTGTCCGCCACCCTGAAAGCCCGCCCTGATCGGGACTGCGCCCATGGCCAGGACACCGAAATCCATACTGGCCAGTGCTTCACAATCCCGGTTCGCGCCGTTGACCATGACGCCGGTCCATCCATTATTCAGTCCCAATTGCGCCATCTTGTCGCCAGCACCGCAACCCTGCGAGAGCCGCCGTCAATGACGAGCACCTTGCCGTGGCCCGGCTCCGCGAGGCGCGACCGAAGCAGCTTGGCATCTTCGAAGCACTGGAGGGTTTCAATTATTCCGTAGAATCCGGCCCTCCCACCGTAGCTTGAGAAAGGACTCGCGAAGCCAGATACGCGGTCCGGGTGCTGGTCCGCCATGTCACTTGTGAATGATGAGCCAACTTGCTTCATCGTAGAGTAGGTCTTGTCGCATGCGCCCTGGCTTAGATCTGCCCGACCGGCTTCATCCGGAGGACATAGCGCTGCGTGCCGGACGAGGCGAGGGCTCTCCGTGTAGTCCGAATGTGAGGATTCGGTTCTGGACTATCATGCGCAGCGATGCGGGAATGGGTTTAGCACAAATTCAGGATTTCGCGAGCCTGGGCTGCGGTCGCGACGGGGCGACCATACTCCTCGCAAAGCTCGGCAACCTGGCGCACAAGCGCGGCGTTGGACGGGGCGAGCGTATTCTTGTCCATCCGCACGTTGTCCTCGAGCCCGGTGCGACAGTGCCCCCCTAGTTCGAGAGACCAGCGAGCCATCGTCAGTTGATTTCGCCCGATGCCCGCGCCGGTCCAGGTCGCATCGGGCGATAGGCGATTAAGGGTACGAACGTAGAATTCAAGCACTTCGCGATCGACCGGCATTGCGCTCTTGATGCCCATGACAAATTGGATATGCAGGGGACCGACGATCGCGCCGGCTGCCTGCATAGCAGCGGCCTGGAAGATCATCGACAGGTCAAACGCCTCGACTTCGGGCTTGATGCCGTAGGTTTTCATTTCGGCAGCGAGCCAGTCGACCAGGTCTGGCGAATTGTCATAGACCCGGGTCGGGAAGTTGACGGAGCCGGTTGCCAAGGATGCCATGTCCGGCCGCAGGGATAGCATGGCACCTCTCTCATTGCCGGCCCCAGAGCGGCCGCCGGTGGACACCTGGGTGATCATGCCCGGCGCGTGCTTGCGAATGCCTTCCAGCACCAGGGCGAAACGATCGGGATTTGACGTGGGTGTTTCGTCATCGTTGCGTACGTGAAGATGGACTAGGGTCGCGCCGGCTTCGAATGCCGCATGGGTCGATTCCACCTGCTCGCTGACTGTGATGGGTACAGCCGGATTGTCTTTTTTGCGCGGCAGTGATCCCGTGATGGCAACAGAAATAATGCAAGGCTTGGTCATGCTTGATCTCAGTAGGTTGGGTTGTGCGGACGCGGTATTGCTGGTGCCTCCAGGGTCAGCGAGAGGGCGACCTCTGCACTGGTTTGGCACCGTCCAGAACGATCGTCCGTTCTGAATCCGCTGCGCCCTGGCTCGACCTGCTGTCGATCACCGATGCCGATCGCTTATGGTCGATCAGCAGCACAGCCAGCACTGCGATGACAGCAGGCACTGCCATTGCAGCGAAGTTCTGCTGGAGTGGCAGGGACATGCTTACCAGCACGCCGATGACAATGGGCGCCAGGATCGCGCCGCTTCTGCCGACACCGGATGCCCAGCCAATGCCCGTGCCCCGGACGGTAGCCGGGTAGTACTGCCCTGCATAGGCGTACGTCACAATCTGCGTGCCGATCGTAGACGCTCCGGCGAGCGCAACCACGAAGAACAAGGCCTCGGTCGACATCTTGTAGCCAAGTAGCGTGATAGACACGGCAGCAAGTGCGTACATGCCGACCAGCACGTATTTGATATTGAACTTGTCTGCGAGCCAACCGCCTCCGATTGCGCCGGCCATCGCGCCAAAGTTCAACACCAGGACGAAAGTCAGTGCCGAGCCGAGGCTATAGCCGGCGCCAGCCATGAGTTTCGCGAGCCAGGAGCTCAATGCATAGACCATGAACAGGCACATGAAGAAGGCGACCCACAGCATCGCGGTGCTGAAGCCCCGGCCATCACGGAACAGCATGCTGATGGGAGCGCTGGACCCTTTCTCGGCCTGCGGCAAGTCGAACCGGTCTGTCATCTGGGCGCGGTAGGTGGGGTCCATCTGGACCAGGACCGCTTTGAGCGTGTCCAGACGACTGCGCTGGATCAGGAAGGGCAATGACTCCGGCATCAGCTTCAACACCGCAGGGATGATAAGCACGGGAACGCTCGCAGCCAGGAATACCGATTGCCAACCGTACGTCTCGATCAGCGATTTGCCCATGACTGCCGCGAGCATCCCGCCTACGGAATACCCGCTAAACATCAGCGTAACCATGGTTCCGCGAATTTTGCGCGGCGAGAACTCTGTCATCTGTGCGACGACATTGGGCATCACACCGCCGATGCCAAGTCCGGCAAGGAACCGTGTAATGCTGAACGTGATCGGATCATGCGTCATTCCCGCCGCAGCAGTAAAGATGCTGAAGAGCGCAATACAGACTGCAATGGCTCTGGGCCGGCCAATGCGATCGGCAATAGTACCCATGATGACGGCGCCAAACATCATGCCGAAGAGCGCCGAACTGACCATGAAGCCGGCACGGGTCGCGTCGACGCCCATGTCCTTCATGATGGATGGGAGCGCAATGCCCACGACGGCAAGGTCATAGCCGTCAAAGATGATGATGAGCGCGCACCAGAACAACAGGCCAGCGTGGAATCTGTTGAATCGCGCATCGTCTGCGAGCTTGTGAACGTCAATCTGACGCATGCTTTGTCTCCTCGATTGTTTTTGGAATGGTTGCGACGTTCTCCGCAGCATCTGCGGTGCACGCGCGCGCCTCCAGCGCTCTGAGCCTCAAGCGTTCGAGCTTGTTATTGCCGTCCTGGTCAGCGTGGGCAGGAATGTGGACCGCCGCCATCCCGGCTGGGGCAGTGGCTCTCCGTTAGCTCACTGCCCCATCTCCTGTCGTCGCTTCTTCGATGAGTGCTAGCCGTTGTCGCCGCCCGCAACCGGCAGCACAGCGCCTGTGATGTAGCCGGCTTCGTCAGAGGCAAGGAAAAGAATCGGCGCGATTTGTTCGTCAAGCGTGCCGTAGCGTTTGAAGAAGGTGGATTCAGTCACCTGCATCACCGCCTCGCTCATCCAGGCCTTCTCTTGCTCGCTATCTCCAACCGCGTTGCGAGGCACGCGCCGGGGAGGCGCTTGGGTTCCACCGGGTGCGGCAGCGACCACACGGATGTTGTGCTCGCCATACTCCATCGCAAGCGACTGGGTGAGCGCGTTGACGCCGCCCTTTGCAGCCGAATACGGCACGCGACGGATGCCGCGCGTTGCATTCGAGGAAACGTTCACGATGGACCCGCGTCCTTGAGCAAGCATGTGCGGAAGCACCGCGTGGCAGCCGTACAAGGTCGGCATGAGCGAACGGCGGATCTCCGCATCAATCTGAGCCGGTTCGAACTCGGCATAGGGCCGCATGCGAATGGCCCCGCCAACGCCATTAATCAAAATGTCAATTCGGCCAAACGTCTCCACAGCGAAAGCCATCGTGGAGGCTGCGCCTTCATAGGTCTCGAGGTCGGCAATAAAGCCGGCAGTGTCGGCCCCAACTGCTTCCGCTGCGACCTCGGAGACGAAGTCGGCGCGATCTACAAACAGAACCTTGGCACCTTCAGCCGCAGCGCGTAGCGCGACGCCGCGTCCGATACCTTGGGCGGCACCGGTGACCACCATCACCTTGCCTTCGAATCGCTTGCCGCTCATGGGGTCACCGGGGCTGCGTTGGGCGTGAACTTCTCGTAATGGAAGCTGTTGGGCTTCACGCCGTTGTCGTCGAAATACTTGCGGACCGCGTCGACCATCGGCGGCGGTCCGCACAGGTACACGTCGACATCACCATCGTTCAGACATTCCGCCGGCATGTGCTGGGTCACCCAGCCCTTGCGGGGATGGCTCGATTCTGCTTCTGCAACCACGGTACTGAACGTAAAGTTCGGCAACTTCGCGACGTACGACTCGATAGCCTCAACCTGGACCAGGTCGAGGTCTCGTGTCACGCCGTAGATGAGATGCACCTTCTGCTCCGAGTTCGCGCGAACCAGGACTTCCAGCATCGACAGGAATGGTGCCAGGCCCGTGCCGCCAGCCAGGAACAACAAGGGACGCTCCACTGCCCGGAGGTAGAAGCTGCCCAGGGGCCCCGTCAGTTGCACTTTGTGGCCTGGCTGCGCCGATTCGAGCCAGGTGCTCATCACGCCGCCAGGGATCTTCTTGATCAGGAAGCTGATTTTCGGTGCGCCCGGCGCGGACGAGAAGGAATACGAGCGATGTTTTCCGCTGCCGGGGACATCGATGTTCACATACTGGCCAGCGAGGAAGACCGGAGGGATGCTGTCCACGTCCAACTCTAGGACCACCGCCGCATCATTGTGCTGTTCGACTTTCGTGACCGTCGCAGCGAATTTGCTTCGCTCGGTTTTGCACATCGTCGACGATGCCGGCACTGCGATAACGCAGTCACTTTGCGGCACCATCTGGCACGTGAGCACGAGACCGCCGGCTTTCTCGTCGTCGCTCAACGCCTCCTCAATGAAGTCGTCGCCCAGGTCGTAGCTGCCACTCTCGGCGCGGCACTTGCAGGTGCCACACACGCCGTCGGAGCAATCCATTGGCAGGTTGATCTTGGCGCGAAACGCGGCATCGAGAACCTTTTCGCCGGCCTTGCATTCGACGAAGCGGGTCACGCCGTCTTCAAAGTTCAGTGCGATGTTGTAGCTGGACATGTTAACTCCTGCGTCCTTTCTCATTCCTACCGGTGGCAATCAGACGTGGTAGACGTCCAGCACCTGGCGGATGTAGTCGTTTTTGAGCGCAATCTTCTTGCTCGAAATCAGCAACCGATCGTCAACTTTGCGGAAGGTGACGTAGGCGGTGCCGAAGTACTGGTCCGTGACCTTATAGCGATGGCTCAACGTGTTGAAGTTGTATCGAACGTCGACTTCGTTATCCCGCTCCGCCAGCACTTCGATATTGGTGACGTTGTGGCTGGTGCGCGGCTCCGGCATCGACGCGCTGCTGCGCTCGGTTCTGATACGGAACACCCGGTCTTCCAGGCCGCCGCGGTCCGAGTAGTACATCAGAGAAATTTCGCTTTGCGGGTCTTCGGTAAGCTTGTCATCGTCATCCCAGGCCGGCATCCAGTAGGTGACGTCTGCTGTGTAGCAAGCCAACCACTCGTCCCACTGACGATCATCCAGAAAGCGCGCCTCTTGATAGAGCGCGCTACAGACCTTTTGATAATCGATGCTCATACGGCTGCCTCCGCCTGTTCTTTGCGCAGGGCTTCGCGCATCACCTGCACCCAGTATTCGTGTTGAACCACAAAGAGACCTTCATCTTCGCTGCGCTCGCCAGAGATGAGTGGGTTCAAGCCCATGCCCTTCGCATTCGCGTCAGGTCCATGGACCCACAACGGTGCACCGCGCGACATGTCGTTCCACATCGACGTCGTGCTGGCGTAGCCCGCCTGGCACGCACGGAACTCTTCGAGGTCGTCGCTGGTGCCCATGCCTGAGACGTTGAAGAAGTCTTCGTATTGACGAATGCGGATCGCGCGGCTCTCTGCGCTTTCGCCCTTTGGTGCGAAGCAGAAGATGCTGACTTCTGTCTTGTCGACACTGATCGGACGGACGACGCGAATCTGGGTACTGAACTGATCCATCAGGAACACGTTCGGATACAGACACAGGTTGCGCGTCTGATTCACGATGTACTTCGCCTTGTCTTCGCCAACGCGCGCCGCGATTTCGTCGCGATGTTGATAGACAGGACGCACTTCAGGATTCATCGTGTTGGTCCAAAGCAGGATATGGCCATGCTCGAAGCCATACACCCCCGCAACCGACTTGCTCCAACCATTTGCATCGACGGCCTTGGTGCCTTCGACATGGCGGCGCCCCATCGTTGCGGCATAGTTCCAGTGCACGGTGCTGACGTGATAGCCGTCACAACCGTTTTCCATCTGCATCTTCCAGTTGCCGTCGTAGATGTACGAAGAGTTGCCTCGCAACACTTCGAGACCGTCCGGCGCCTGCGAGACGATTTGGTCAATGATGATCTTCGTCTCGCCGAGATAGTCCTCGAGCGGCATCACGTCTTCGCTCAGGCTACCGAACAGGAAACCGCGATAGTTCTGGAAGCGCGCAACCTTCTTCAGGTCGTGCGATCCCTGTTTGTTGAACTGCACCGGATACTCGGTGGTCTTCTCGTCCTTTACCTTCAGCAGCTTGCCGGCGTTCGAGAAGGTCCAGCCGTGGAACGGGCAGGTGAAGCTGCCTTTGTTGCCGTGCTTGCGGCGGCACAGCATGGCACCCTTGTGGGCACATGCGTTGATGACCGCGTGCAACTCACCGGCCTTGTCACGCGTGATGACAATCGGCTGACGACCAATCCACGTCGTGTAGTAATCGTTGATGTTCGGTACCTGGCTTTCGTGCGCGAGGTAGACCCAGTTGCTCTCGAAGATGTGCTTCATCTCGAGTTCGTACAGATCGGCGTTCGTGAAGATGTCTCGGCGACAACGGAAAACACCATTTTCCTTGTCGTCCTGGACGGCGTTGCTCAGCAAATCGTCCAGTTGCCGTGCTTTATCGATAGTTGCGGACATGAGTCGTCTCCCTATGCGGGCTTCGTGGTCAAGCCCTTGCATCGGTTCAGAGAATTCGTGCGGGGAAGCTGGCGGCCTGGCGAGTGAGGCCGCCGCGTGAGGGGGTTACGCCGTGGCGGAAGCGCGCGGGCGATTCACAAGCTGGTTGTCCTTGCCTTGCACCAGCGGAGTCAACTCGATGTTGAATTCGATTTCCTTGTACGCGTCGCCCTTGAGGCCCAGCGCGGCACCGCCCGTTTTCTCGACAACGTGCGGCACAAGCTCTTCGCGCGTCGCATAAGCGAAGTCGTCCCAGATCAGCGGGTCGCCTTCGATATTGATCTGCGTCGTGAGCTTGCGAGTCTTGTCGCTCGTTACGAAGAAGTGTACGTGCGCCGGGCGGTTGCCGTGGCGGGCAATCACGTCAAGCAACTGTTGCGTCGCGCCTTGCGGCGGACAACCGTAGCCAACGGGCATCAGCGTGCGGAACTCGTACTTGCCGTCAGCCCCCGTCTTCACCGCGCCGCGAAGGTTGAAATCGTCCTGGGCGCCGGTCGGGTCGAAGTGCGAGTAAAAGCCCTTGGAGTTGGCGTGCCAGCATTCGACAACCGCATCGGCCACGGGCTTGCCGTCCGGTCCGGTCACCGTGCCACGGATGATGAGCGGACCCGCGTCTTCGTCGGCATTGAGATCAATCTTAGAGACACCAGCTCGCACCGGGGCGCCCGCAACATACAGCGGGCCTTCAATCGTGCGCGGCGTGCCGCCGTGGATGTCAGCTTCACGGTCCTCTGCATCCATGCGGATGTCGAGATACTTCTCGAGGCCAAGGCCCGCGGCCAAGAGGGCCGCCTCACCATCTTGCCCAAGCTTGTTGAAGTAATTCACGCCGGCCCAAATCTCGTCGGGCGTCATGTCTAAATCGTCGATGGCCTTGAAGAGGTCGCTCAGCAGACGATGAGTAATCTGCTTGGTACGAGCGTTGCCATCGTGGCTTCCCAGATTAGCAGCGGCCTTCAGCAGGTCCTGCACTTCCTTCGAGTCGAACACTTTGACACTCATGTCTGCTCCTAAACTTTCTGTTTTGGTGGGGTAAACCCTTGTTTCAGGTAACTCTAAATTTACTCAGAAGGTATAATGTGACCGTGAAACAGAGCGTGATGGCAGAATAGAGGACGGCAAACCGGTCAGTCCAACACTGTTTTAGTATGGGATCATATCTGGGAGGTATTGTATGGAGCTGCGACATCTTCGCTACTTTGTAGCGGTTGCCGAGGAGCGCAACTTCACGCGCGCAGCAAAGCGGCTTCATATCGCGCAGCCGCCATTAAGCCGCCAGATACAGCAGCTCGAAGAAACGTTGGGGGTCCAGCTATTCGAACGAAGCTCTCGTCCGCTTAAGCTCACCGAGACAGGCAAGTTTTTTTACTCGCACGCAGTACATCTCATTGCGCAAACGAACGAGTTGGAATCCATGACAAGGCGCGTTGGCAGTATCGAGCGCAGTCTGTCCGTCGGCTTTGTGGGGTCCACGCTCTACGGCATGCTTCCAAAGATCATTCGGCGATTCCGGGACGAGAACAAGTCGGTCGAGCTCAGCCTCCACGAGATGTCGACGATGGACCAGATTCGCGCGCTCAAGGACGGACGTATCGATGTAGGGTTCGGTCGGATTCGACACGAGGATGCGAACATCCGCCGGGTGATTCTCCGCGAGGAGAAAATGATCGTTGCACTTCCCGTCGGTCATCCGCTCTCCACGTCGAAGCCGGTGCTCGCGCTTCGAGACCTCATCTACGAAACGCTCATTGTTTTTCCCAAGGCACCGAGGCCAAGCTATGCTGACCAGGTTCTTTCGGCTTTCCAGGAGCGAGCCCTTACGCCTCGGCGCATCTATGACGTGCGCGAGTTGCAGATTGCATTGGGGCTTGTCGCGGCGGGAGAAGGGATTGCAGTCGTCCCGAGCAGCGTCTATGGGCTCAAGCGCGACGACGTGAGCTACATGGAACTGGATGACCCAACCCTCACGTCGCCCATCATCATGAGTATGCGTGCGATGGATGAGTCGCGTGACATCAAGGAGATGCTGGAAATGATCTATCGGCTGTACGAGGAAGAGGGGATTCCCCATGTACCTCGCACGGATAAGGGGGCGTAAGGCATTTCATCATGGGGTTTACGTTGTTGGATCTAGACAGCTGAATATTGCGCGAAGCATTTCCCGCTGACGACGCCATCGTCGATCATGTGTCGCTGGTACCGGTCTGCCGAGTACCGTCATTGGCTGACTCGTAGGTTTGGTTTCTTTGGTAAATGGGCGAATGCAGCAGTATCCATGAGCGGCTGCAGTAGACTGGTAAAGACCCCTGCGCCGGCCAGCGTCGGCAGCATATACGCCTCGACGCCGTAATGGCGCGCGTTGGCGGCGGCCATGATGATGAAGCTACAGATCGATGCACAGAGTGGCATCGAACGAAGCATAAGTGCCCCCGGTTTTCAGAAAGCATTGACCTTTGGAGTCTCGAGGGTTGAGGGCAGGGATTCACTTACTGGCGGCCGCATCGGCGTAGCGCATTTGGCACGAAATGAGTGCGGCCGCTCAGTCCCGCCCCGTCATTGCCCTTGCCCGTGGCTCGCCGCGACCTGCGTGAGCTATGGCACACATATTGCGTAAAGGAACACACAGGCCAAAGGCGGCCTTTAATCAAACAGGCAAGTCGCGATGATGCGCGCCGAAAGGGGCGGCCGGTGCAATGGCGCCCCGAAGCGGGGTGACAGCGAACCGGGAACGCGATTTTGCGGGGCTCTTGCTTCGGGGCGCTTTTTTTGTCGCCGGTCAACGCGAATGCACGTCCGTTCCGACACCATCTGCGAGGCAAAGCATGAATGCCCCCTCTACTCAGTTACCGCAGGCCGAAGTGTCCGCTGAAACCATTGGCACGTTGATCAACCTGTCCGGAAGCCGAGATGCTGGCCAGTGCCTCGGCGCACTGGCTGGGTGCGGCCGGAGGCAAAATACGCGGTGACGCGGCCGCCTTCCTGCATGGCGAGCTGCTGGTAGGCGCCGACGGTCCGGTGTCCGCCGTGCGCGGCCGGCTGCTTCCCGGCGACGTGCCCGCCTACGCCGGCTACGCCGCCTGGCGAGGCGTGCTGCCCGAGCGCGTCCTGCTCGCGTCAACCCATCAGCTCCTGCAGGACACCTTCGCGTTCCAGGATGGCGGCGGCCACCAGCTTCTGACCTACCGCATCCTCGGCGAAGACGGCAGCGTTCGCGACGGTGAACGGCGCCAGAACTGGGTCTGGTACCGGAGGCTCGCGCCGGGTCCGGCGCTCGACGCGCTGCTGTGCGACCGCAGCGGCCAGCGGCACAGCTACTCCCTGCCGCCAGGTGCCATGCAGGACATCGAGATCCGCGTACTGAAGGTGGCTGCCCTCAACACCCTGGCACCCGCCCTCGCCAGCCTGGTCACCGCGACGCCGGATCCCTTTCTGCAGCTGAAAAGCCAGGCCTTGCCGGATCCGGCTTTGCTGCTGCCAGCCATGCGGCGCCCGGCAATGACATCTCACGCGGCATCGCGCCCGGCAGGACCACCGGCGCGCGTCATCGCCACCTGCCAGCGGGGCGGGGAGCCGATGCTCTGGAGCAGGTGCGCGGAAAATGCCTTGAGCTTGGCCGGCGCGCGCGGCGCGGCCCGCACCAGATGGATGCCGCCTTGCGCCTGCGGCAACACGCCCTCCAGCAGTAGTTCCACCAGGCGGCCCGCACCGATATCCTCGCCGACCGACCAGTCCGGCATCAGCGCAATCCCGAGCCCCTGCAACACCGACAGCCGGCGCGCATCGCAATCATCACACTCCATGGCAAACGCGGCACTCGCGGCATGGGCCGGCCTGAGTACTTCTCGCCATCCGCGCATGCTGGTACTGTGGGCGCGGTCGATCAGACGGTGATGCGCGAGCTCTTCGGCATGCAAGGGACGGCCGTGCACCTGGAGATAGGCCGGCGTTGCGCAGACGATATAGCGCTGGCTGGCGATGCGCCGGGCAATCAGGCTGCTGTCGGCCTGCTGTCCGACGCGGATGACCACGTCGAAGCGCTCCAGCACCGGATCCACGACACGGTCGGTCAGCTCCAGCTCCACGGTCAGCCCCGGATACTGCGCATACAGGCTGCCAAGATGCGGCACCACATGGCGTCGCGCGAAGGCCGGCAGGCAGGCAACCCGCAGCCTGCCACTGACGCCTTGTTCCAGCGCCGTCACGGCGTCGCGCGTTTCGTTCAGCTCCTGCAGGATGCGCGTGGCGCGCTCGAACAGCAGGTCCCCGGCCTCGGTGCGCACCAGCGCGCGCGTGGAACGCGTGAACAGCGCCACGCCCATTTCGCGCTCGAGGGCATCGATCTGGCGCGCTACCGACGACGCCACCTGTCCCTTGCGCCTGGCGACCGCCGAAAAGCTGCCGGCGCGCGCCACGTCGACGAAGGTGGCCAGGTTCTCGGCAAAACGGACAAATTCCATTTGTGCATTTCCCGCAAAGGCGTTGCGCGGAAGCAAAGGCTTCCCGTTGCAGCAACCAGCGCATAGTATCGGCACGATGCGCTGCGGTGCAAGCCTTTTTGCAGGAAATGCAAAGCAGAAGCATCATGTCATTTGCTAAACCGACAAGCCGACACGAACGATCGGAAGGTACCGACCATGGAGACAAGTTCCACGATGACTACCGCCCTTGCCCCCCTTTTCCATGCGGCGCGGGCGCGCGCGCAAACATCCGCCGCGCTGTTGCTGACGCTTGCCTGCACGCTGGCGCCGGGCTTCGCGCGGGCGGATGCATGGCCCGCCAAGCCGGTCACGATCGTCGTCCCCTATGCCGCGGGCGGCACCGTCGACAAGGTCGCGCGGCAGGTCCAGGAGGGCCTGCGCAGGCGGCTGGCGCAGACGGTGGTGATCGACAACCGCGCGGGCGCGGGCGGCACCATCGGCACGGGGCAGATTGCGCGCAGCGCGCCGGACGGCTACACCGTCGGCATGGTGTTCGACGGCTTTGCGACCGAGCCGCATTTCTACCCGAAGCTGCCCTATGCCTCGCACCGCGACCTGACAGGCGTTTCCTATATGGTGCGCTCGCCGATGGTGCTGGTCGTACCCGCCGCCTCGCCCTACAAGACCGTGCAGGACTACGTGACGGCGGCACGCGTGCCGAACAAGGTGTCCTACGCATCGGTGGGCAACGGCAGCTCGAACCAGCTCGTGGCCGAAGCCTTCCACGAGGCCGCCGGCACCAGCGGCATCCATACTCCATACAAGGGCGGCGGCCCGGCCATCAACGACCTGCTCGGTGGCCACGTCGACTCGATGATCGCGAGCCTGCCGCTGGTACTGCCCTATGTGCAGTCGGGCAAGCTGCGCGCGCTGGCCGTGACCTCGCGCCAGCGTGACGCGAGGCTGCCGGCTGTGCCGGCGGTAGCCGAGTCCTACAAGGGCTTCGAGGCCTATTCGTGGGTCGCGATGATCGCGCCGGCCAAGACCCCGCCCGAAGTGCTGGAGAAGCTGTCCAGCGCCATGACGTCGACGCTGCGCGATCCGGCGATTGCGAAACTGCTGACTGACGGCGGCTTCGACGTGGTGGCCGGCGACGCACAGCAGACCAACAAGCTGATCCAGGATGAATCGGCGCGCTGGGGCCGGCTGATCAAGGCGCGCAACATCGCGGTCGATTGAACGCCCTGCTGCTGGCATCGAGCCTTTACCCACTTCCTGACAGGCATTTTCGCGATGGTTCCTTTCGCCTACCAGACCCGTCCGCAACGCGTCGTCTTCGGCCCCGGCAGCCTGGCGCGGCTCGGCGAGGAAGCCGATGCCCTCGGCGTGCGCAGCGCGCTGGTGCTGTGCACGCCCGGCCAGCGCAAGCTTGCCGAACGCGCGGTGGCGGTGCTGGGCGCGCGCAGCGCCGGGATTTTCGACGGCGCCGTGATGCACGTGCCGATCGAGCAAGCGCGCCTGGCGCGCGAGCACGCCGCGCGGCTGGGTGCCGACTGCGCTGTCGCCATTGGCGGCGGCTCGACCATCGGGCTGGCAAAGGCCATCGCACTGGAGTCGGAACTGCCGGTCATCGCTGTGCCGACGACCTACGCCGGGTCGGAAATGACGCCGATCTATGGTCTGACCGATGCCGGCCTGAAGCGCACGGGGCGCGATGCGCGCGTGCTGCCACGAACCATCCTCTACGATCCGGACCTCTCGCTAGGCCTGCCCGTCCCGATCAGCGTGACCAGTGGCATGAATGCAATCGCCCATGCGGCGGAGGGGCTCTATGCCTCCGACCGTAACCCCGTTAGCCAGTGGATGTCACGCGAAGGCATTGCAGCATTCGGCCGGGCCCTGCCGGTCATTGCCGCAGCGGAGCAGCACACAGATGAGGCGTTGCGCGAAGCCCGCAGCGACGCGCTCTACGGCGCATGGCTGTGCGGGGCCGTGCTCGGCAGCGTGACGGCCGGCCTGCATCACAAGCTTTGCCACACATTGGGCGGGACCTTCAACCTGCCGCACGCCGAGGTCCACACGGTGGTGCTCCCCCATGCGCTGGCGTACAACGCGCCTGCCGCGCCGGAGGCAATGGCCGCCATTGCACAGGCACTGGGTGCCGGGCACGGCAGCGGTCCGCTCGCCGTGTTCGAACTGGCGGCGAAGCTCGGTGCGCCCACGTCGCTGCGTGAACTGGGACTGTCGTCGGAGGACCTCGATCGCGCCTGCGAGCTGGCGCTGCGCGACCAGTATCCGAATCCGCGTCCGCTCGAACGCGAGGGGATCCGCCAGCTGCTGGAAGACGCATTCGCCGGCACAGCGCCGTCGGCCTGAACGGCAGCGGCCGGGGCTGCCACATCGCACGGACAACACCGCCACGGTCGCCAGCCGTGCTCAGGCGTGCGCGATACCCATGATCCGGTTGCCCATGCCAATGCCCCACGCCGTCATTCTCGCGCCCTCCGCTAGTCGGTCCCAAGTACAGCCGGTCGTGCGAGCGCACGCCAAGCGCGCCGCGGGACGACGCCGGCAAAGGCAAAGGCGCCTATCACCTCGGGCTGAAGCACGATCCCGCCACCGCGGCTGCTCTGTGCGGAGGGCGAACGCTCGAACACCTCCACATCCCAGCCGACCGCGCGCAGCGCGGTTGCCGCGAACGAGCCGCCGAGCGAGCCGCCGATGACGAGGGCCCTGGGCGGGCGCGCGAGCGCCGCCGGGTCCGGCGCGACAGATGCCGCTGGTTCTGCATCAAGGGAAAGATTGCCTTCCATGTCTGGCTCCAATATGCGGTCCGATGTGCGATCCGATGCAGCCATGGTAGAGGGCCGTGCGTGATCGCTGAATGGGACGGCAAAGCAAGAGCGCTTTGCGGCAACAGCAACGACCGGCGGCGGCAGGCGGCGGCCCCGACGCTGCAGCCGCCGCCTTGCGCGCGATGCAACGCTGGATTGCACGGATATGCCATTCATGCCGGCGGCGATCGCGCCTAACCTTCCTGCATCCCCGACGCATCGCGTTGAACAAGGGGAAGCGACATGGAAAATAAAGCCACTCTTCACTATGTGAGACAAAGACAGCCAGGTTGCCGAGCGCAAGCGTAGTCGCCGAAGAAGCGCAACTGGCCGGTCTGCGGTCTGTGAGGCGCCGTTGCGCATGCCGGCAGGGTCCGGACATGCCAGCACCAACATTTCGCCGCTCACCCAGCCCTCATAAGCACAGGCACCCCATCCACAACCAGCCGGACCTGCCCCCGCCCCGCATGAATTAACTGCACGGGCAAATTCTTCTCGCCCAACCGCCGCCGGAGCAGCAGCATCCGCGTTTCGAGGTTGTCCTTGATCTCCGGTAGCCGCAGCGCCTCCGCCAGTCGGATCTCGCGGTTGCTGAACGCGTTCCGGCCTTCGTTGATGTAGACGCCGAGCATATAGGCCAGCAGGCGTCCCGCGACGCCCTTTATAACGTAGGCGTTGTCGATGAAGACGCTATCGTCAACAGCGTGGTGCGTCACGTGGATGACGCGATCATCTGGCAGTCCGGGCACCGTGCGGAGCACTGACGGGCGGGCATCCGGGACCAGCGCTTCGCAGAGCGCCAGAGCCAGTGCGCACTGGCTGGCGATCATTTCAAGTGTCGTTTCATGTGCCGTGCGAAAGGCGATCCGCTCCGAGCTTTCCACAAACAACACGCCGCGCAGCGTGTCCTGGGCCAGCATGGGGACGGCCATCTGACTCATGGCGTCGGGCAGGCTGGGCAGCACGATGATGCGGGTGCGGTTCTCGTCGGCGGGGCTGGCGGCTTCGATCGCGTTGCCCAGCCGCCGAATCCGGCTCAGGTCATTGACTTTCACCGGTCGCCGGGTGACGGCGGCGATGCCAATTAGTCCCTCGTCGAATGCCACTTCGGAACCAACGCCGGAGCGGCCGTAGCCGCGGCTGACCACGGTGGTAAGCAGGCGTCGGATTGGGTCGCTCTGCAGCACGATGGCATGCGGGAATCCCAATTGCGCGCAGCCATCGAGCACTGCACCCATTACGCCTTCCGTATCGCTTTGTGCGCTGATGGTTTTCATCACCTGGCCGAGGACGGCAAGATCGGGCGCCGGCGATGCGTCGCCCGCATGATCCGTCCCCGCGGGAGAAACCACAGGTACGATGTCATCGACGCGGAACACGTCGATGGCCTTGAGACGCATGATGCCCGCCATGCCGACTTGGGCGCTGCTGGCCCGCAAATGGTCTGCCACGCGCTTGAACAGCGGCCCTTCGTCGCGGGATGAAACCCAGGTGATATCCAGCTTGTACTGACCGCCGTGGCGGGCGCTGACCAGCAGCAGGCAGGCATGCGGATTGGCGCGGATATTGGCGGCGGTCTTGGCGAAGAACTGGTTGGAGATGGCGATATGCGCGTCGTCCACCATCACCACCTGCGACAGGTAGGAGATATTGGGCGTGCCGTCGGCCGCAGTTGTGGCGATGATCGAGGGGATCACGCCTTCGAAGCAGTCGTCGAGGTCGCGCAGTGGCATCATCCCGCACCCCTAGCCGTGGGTGAGTCTGCGGCGGTGCCTGCCTTTGGCCCGGGGGTCTGGATGTAGGCCTCGCGCACATGCAGCCGTGCGACCGTCAGCTCCCGATCCGCGAGCCACGGCGAGACCAGTTCGGGCCGCAGTCCGAGGCCGCCGAACAAAGCATAGATGTCGGCCCGGTAGCGCCGGGAAAGCTCCACGTCTGAGGAATCGACCGCGCGGAGCTGGGCGAAGCCTTTCAATTGATAGGAGACATAGTCCGCGGGGCGAGCAAAGGTGACGGCGGCCTGCCCGTTGGCGGCTAAGTTGTCCATCGCTTCCGGCCATTGCCAGGCGGACACGATGACCTCGACGATTTCCTCGTTGATCGCGCGAGCACCGACCGCGCGAGCGATCGAGGGGCGGTTGGCCTGGTCTCGCGTGCCCACGATGATCATCACGGGGCTCGCGATAAAGTCCAGGATCTCGTCTGATAGCCGCATATTGGCCCGGATTGTCTTCGCTTCGCAAACGGTTAGGAACAACTTAGGAAGTACGACAAGCCGCTTAGCAACTTTTTAGCGACGTTATTTTGTGTGGCAGATTATAACGTTGGGACCATCGACAAAAGGGTAGTCCCACCATGCAACATCCGAAAAGCAGGCAGGTTGCCATCATCGGCGCCGGCCCGGGCGGCTTGGTCTCGGCTCGCTGGCTGCTGCAGCACGGCTTCGAGCCGATCCTGTTCGAGGCCGGCGACCGGCTCGGCGGTCAATGGAACTTGTGCAGCGCGGCCAGCGCGACCTGGTCCGGGATGCGCACAAACACCAGCCGAGTCACGTCGGCCTTCTCCGACCTGGACCATGGCACAGATGTCGCGACGTATCCGCGCCAGGATCAAATGCTTGCCTATCTGGAGCGCTATGCAGCCCGCTTCGATTTGCTGCGCTGCATCCGCTTCGGCACGCGTGTCGAGCGCCTCGAGGCCGCGGAGGGCGGCTGCTGGCGGCTACGCTCGCGCAGTGCAAGCAGAATGCACGAAGAGAGCTTCAGCCAGGTAATCGTGGCCACGGGCGCGCAAGCCGTGCCGCTACTGCCCGACATTCCTGGCATGGCGAACTTTACCGGCGCGCTCGGTATCGCACATACCGCGCGTTACAAGGGTGCTGAGCCTTACCGAGGCCGTTCTGTGCTGGTGGCCGGCTGTTCGATCAGCGCCCTGGAAATCGCCTCTGATCTCGCTTTTGGCGGAGCAAACGTCACAGCAGCCTACCGCCGCCAGCGTTATATTGTCCCTAAGCTAATTGCAGGCGTGCCGGCCGAACATATGCTGTTCCACCGCGCGGCAGCGCTGGCGGGCGAGGCGCTTCCGGCCGAGGCGCTAGCGGATAGCCTGAAGGCGGCCGTGCTTCGGGCCGGCGGCGCGCCCGACCAGTTTGGGGCGCCAGTGCCCGATGCCAATGTGTTCGCGGCGGGCATCTCCCAGTCACAGGGATTCCTGCCGGCGGTGGCCGAAGGCCGCGTTACCGTGCGCCCCTGGATCGACCGCATCGACGGGGGCACCGTGCGCTTTACCGACGGCACTGTCGCAACGCCCGATGCGATTCTCTTCGGAACCGGCTATGGCCTGTCGGTGCCGTGGTTGGCGCCAGACATTGCACGCACGCTGAACTACGACGGCAGGGGGCTAGACCTGCACGCTCATACCTTTCACCCGAACCTCCGGGGACTGGCCTTCGTCGGCCTCTACAACCTGGTCGGCCCCTATCTGCCGGTGCTCGAACTGCAGGCCCGTTGGATTGCCTACACGCTGGCCGGCCTGGCACCCATGCCGTCGCCGACACAGATGGCGCAAGGGCTGGCGGCGTGCCGGGCGATGCGGCAGCGCGGGCAGCAGCCAGTGCTACATGATCTTGCGGTTTCGCTGGCGCGCCAGATCGGCGCGGAGCCCGATCTGGCGCGCTGGCCCGAGCTCGAACGCGCGCTGTTGTTCGGCCCCCTGTCGCCGGTCTCGTTCCGCCTGCAAGGCCCAGACCGCCTGAACGACGCGCCGACCCGGACGCTGGCAGCGGCTCAGGCATTCGGGGCAATACGCGGCCCGGAGTTTACGCCCGAGGAGCTGCGGTTGCGCAGCTTGATCGGCAGCCGGGAAGCCGCCGTCGCCTGAACCGCGCCTCGCGTCGCCAGCCAGTCCAGTCACCCACGCGCGCTGTACGTCCGGGCCGCGAGGGGCCCGACGCGGCGAACGCCACCTGGTTCGTCGTGGCGCTCCGGGGAAGGCGGCCTCGACTTCGAGGAAGAAAGCCTTCGATCACACCGGTGTTCAGCAGTTCGGGCAGCTGCGCCGCGGATCAGCCGTGCATGGCCGACAGGAACTGCTGCAATTCCGCCGTCCGTGGGTCGCCGAACAGCTGCTCAGGGGTGCCGGTCTCGTGCACCCTGCCGTGGTGCATGAAGACGATGCGGTCGCTGACCTTGCGCGCAAAGTTCATCTCGTGCGTGACCATGATCAGCGTCATGCCGTCGGCGGCGAGCGACTCGACCACACTCAGCACCTCTCCCACCAGCTCCGGGTCCAGTGCCGAAGTGATTTCGTCGCACAGCAGCACGGCCGGGTCCATCGCCAGCGCGCGGGCGATCGCCACGCGCTGCTGCTGTCCGCCACTGAGCTGGTCGGGGTAGCTGTCGAACTTCTCGCCGAGGCCGACGCGCTGCAGCAGTGCCTGCGCGCGCCGGCGCGCATCCGCCTTCGGCACGTCCTTGACCAGCGTGGGCGCGAGCATCACGTTCTGGCCTGCGGTCAGGTGTGGGAACAGGTTGAAATTCTGGAAGATCATGCCGACGCTCTGTCGCAGTTCGCGCATCGTCTTCGCGTCGCCGTGACGCAGCACCTGGCCGTCGATCGACAGCTTGCCTTGCTGGAAAGTCTCGAGCCCGTTCAGGCAGCGCAGCAGCGTGCTCTTTCCAGAACCGCTGCGGCCAATGATGCAGACGACCTCACGCCGGCCGATCTGCAAGTCGATGCCCTTCAGGACTTCGTTGTCGCCATACTGCTTATGCAGGCCCTCGACATCGACGAGAGCAAATGGCTGGGTGGTGGCGTGTGATGTGGACATGGATATGCAGCTTGGAGAGCCTTGCTAAGGCTTGGTAGGCGTGGGTGGGGGGCTCGGTGCGAGCCCCCGTCGCGGTTCTATCTGCGGATTCAGACATGCGCCTGCCAGCCGCGTTCGAGCCTGCGGCTCCAGAGCGACAGCGGGAAGCACAGTGCGAAATACAGCAATGCGACGCAGCTATAGACCAAGAAGGGCTGGAAGGTCGCGTTCGAGATCATCTGCCCGGCCTTGGTCACTTCGACGAAGCCGATCACCGAAGCCAGCGCAGTGCCTTTGACGACCTGCACCATAAAGCCCACCGTCGGCGCCACCGCGATGCGGGCCGCCTGCGGCAGGATCACGTAGCGCAATTGCTCGCGCAGGTTCAGCGCAAGGCTGGCCGATGCTTCCCATTGGCCGCGCGGAATCGCATCGACGCAGCCGCGCCAGATCTCGGTCAGGTAGGCGCTGGCATAGAGCGTGAGACACAATGCGGCGGCGAACAGCGCCGAGGTTTCGACGCCGATCAGCGCCAGCCCGAAATAGGCCAGGAAGAGCTGCATCAGCAACGGCGTGCCCTGGAACAGCTGCACGTACAACGCAATGCCGCGCCCCGTCCCCGGCACCCGGGAAATGCGCGCCACCAGCAGCAGCAGTCCGACGCCGCCGCCGCCGACGAAAGCAATCAGCGACAGTCCGACGGTCCAGCGCAACGCCAGCAGCAGGTTGCGGAAGATGTCCCACAGTGAAAACTCGATCATGGCCGTCTCCTGTCAGCGTCCGAACAAAAAGCGCGGCCCGATCCAGTTCAGGGCCTGGCGCACCGCAACGGCCAGCGCCAGGTACGCGACGGCAACGGCGATATAAGCTTCAAAGTTCCGGAAGGTGCGGCTGGCGATAAGGTTTGCCGCATAGGACATTTCCTCCGCGGAGATCTGGCTGCAGACCGACGAGCCCAGCATCACGATGATGATCTGGCCGACCAGTGCTGGCCAGACACGCTTGAGCGAAGGCGGCAGCACCACGCGCGTGAAGATCTGCCAGCGATCGAGCGCCAGGCTCTGCGCGGCTTCGATCTGCCCGCGCGGCGTGGATTCGAGGCCGGCGCGGATGATCTCGCAGGCGTAGGCGCCCAGGTTGAGCGTCATCGACAACACGCAGGCCACCTCGGGCGTCAGCCGCACGCCAATCGTCGGCAGGCCGAAGAAGACGAAGAACAGCTGAATGATGTAAGGGGTGTTGCGGATCGCCTCGACATAGCCGCCGACCATGGCGCGCACCCACGCCGGCGCGTGCAGGCGCGACCAGGCGCACCCAATGCCGAGCACGGTGCCGGCGACTGCCGAGAATGCCGTCAGCAGAACGGTCAGGAAGAGGCCCTGCAGCAGCATCGGCCATTGCGAGAGCACTGGCCCGAAATCAAAGGAAATCATACGCAACAGCCACACAGAAGCGAAGGTGGAACCCGCGACGGCGCGCGCCGCCGCGGTCTTGGCAGGGCCTTATTCGGGCAGCTCGCCGGTGCCGCGGCCGAGCCAGCGCTGCGCATAGTTACCCAGCGTGCCGTCGGCCTTGGCTTGGCGCAGGATCTCGTTGACCTTGGCCAGCAGTGCGGTTTCGCCCTTGCGCACGCCGATAAAGTTAGGCGAGTCCTTCAGCAGCAGCTTGTATTCGGCGTCCACCTTCGGATACTTCTGGATCGCCATGGCGGCGACCGCAGCCCCGGTGGCAACCAGCTGGGTCTGCTGCGTCACGAAGGCGGCCACCGTCGAGTTGTCATCCTCGAAGCGCTGGATCTTCAGCGTGGGCGGCGCGACCTGCTGCAGCACGTCGTCCTGAATGGTGCCGCGCGTCACAGCGATGGTCTTGCCCCCAAGGTCGGCAAAACTCTTGATGCTCAGGCTCTTCGGCCCGAACACCGCCTGGTAGAACGGCGCATAGGCGATCGTGAAGTCGATCACCTTGGCACGCTCGGCGTTCTTGCCCAGCGCCGACACGATCAGGTCGATCTTCTTCGTTTGCAGATAGGGAATGCGGTTAGGCGTGCTGACCGGCACAAGGTCGGCCTTGACCCCCATCTTGTCGGCAATCATCTGCGCCACGGCCACATCGAGACCCTGCGGCTTCAGGTCGGGGCCCATGAAGCCATACGGCGCAAAGTCGACCGGGATGCCGATTGCAATCGACTTCTTCGCCATCACCGCGGTCAGGGAATCGTCGGCCTGCGCAGGCGCCATGGCGACCAGGGCGGCAGTGACGAGGACGGTGGCAATGGCGGTGAACTGTCTGCGTTTCATAAAACACCCTTTCTTCAGTCGGTCGAGGAGAACGAAGGGCCAATTCGCAAGATGCATGCCACGACTCCTTGAAGCGTCGCCCGGAACCAGGAAGAGATAACACTCTCTTTAGATTCGACGGATTACGCGAGATCAGGCAAGCCATGGTGGCAGTTGGCATCGTCTTTGCTGGGGAAAGATCGAAACGTGGAACAGTAGTTTCACATGCTACAAATAGAGAAACTCTGGTTCCATAACTGTGCGAGACGGCGCCAAACCGGTGCAGCCGGAACGAGACCCAGGTATCGCAATCGATCGCTCCGACATGAACACTTACGACGCGCTCGAAGCGCAGATCATCCAGTGCTACGGTGAGTTTTCCGGAACCGACAAGAAGCTCGCCGACGTACTGCTCAGCCGCAAATCCGAGTTGCTCGGATACTCCGCTACCGAGCTCGCCGACCTGGCGAGCGTGTCCAAGGCGAGCGCCGCCCGCTTCTTCCGGCGGCTCGGCTATGCCGACTTCGGCGCGTTCCGGCAGGCGTTGCGCGACCAGCGCGCCAGCCAGTCTCCGCTGGCAAAGATGGGTCGCGCTGCCACCCCGCGTGGCGCTCGCACTGGTGTGGCTTTACCCGCGCTCGCCGGACTGCAGGCACATGTTCAGCTCGACGCGCACCGCCTGGCCGCCCTGCCGGAGCAGCTCAGCGAACGGGTACTCGATACCACCCTGCGCGAACTGGCCGATGCGCGCCGGGTCTGGGTGGTCGGCTATCGCAACAGCTTCATGCTGGCCTTCTATGCCAATGCCTTGCTGTCGCAGGTACGGCCGGAGGTCTACCTGCTCAACGAGCAGGCCGGCAAGGATGCCGAACTGATCGCGGAAATCGACAGCAAGGACGTGCTGCTCGCGGTCGATTTCCGGCGCCGCGCGCGCCGGCTCGCACCGATCGTCACGCTGGCCACCGAGGCGGGGGCGAAGATCATCCTGCTCAGCGATGCCCCGGTCTCCGCGCTGACCACGCACGCCACCGCCGTGCTGCGCTGCTCGCACCATGGCGACCAGGTGTTCGACTCCTATGTAGCCGCGACCAGCCTCGTCAATTACCTCGCCACCGCGATGGCGCGGCGCGCCCGCAAGCGCGCGCGTGCGCGGATGGCGCGGGTCGAACGCGCGCATGACCTGCTCGACGATCTCGACCTGCAGGCGTGAGCGCCCCGCATCCCGAATACAGCGCGAGTCGGCTCGCGCAACCCCCTCTCCTGTCAACACCGGAAGTCCCATGTCCACGTTACCGCAGCTCAAGCTCGATCTTTTCGTCAACCCTGCGCGCACCCGCAGCGAAGACTATGGCAGCACGCGCGAGGCCATTCTCGGTGCGCCGGCGCTGGCCACCGCGCAACGCGCCATCACCGCCTGGGAGGGCTACCGGCCAACACCACTGCATGCGCTGCCGGCGCTGGCCGCCGCGCTGGGCGTCGGCAAGATCCACTACAAGGACGAAGGCACGCGTTTCGGTCTCGGCAGCTTCAAGGCACTGGGCGGCGCCTATGCGGTGGGCCGCCTGCTGGCGCGCGAGATCGGCAAGCGGATCGGCCGCGCGTTGACCCCTGCCGCCCTCACTTCGCCCGAACTGCGCGCGCTGTGCGCCGATTACACGGTGACCTGCGCCACCGATGGCAACCACGGGCGTTCGGTCGCATGGGGCGCCCGGCGGTTCGGCTGCGCCTGCGTGATCTACATCCACGCCGCCGTCAGCGAAGGACGCAAGGCGGCGATCGAGCAGGTCGGCGCGACCGTGGTACGGACTACGGGCAACTACGACCAGGCGGTCCAGCAGGCCGACCGCGACGCTCGCGAACGCGGCTGGCACGTGATTTCCGACACTTCGTATCCCGGATACATGGACGTCCCGCGAGATGTCATGCAGGGCTACCAGGTCATGGTGGCCGAGGCCGTCGACGCGCTGCCCGAGTGGCCAACGCACGTCTTCATCCAGGCCGGCGTGGGCGGTTTCGCCGCCGCCGTCTGCGCCTACTTCTGGGAACGCAACGCAGCGCAGCGCCCGGTATTCGTGGTGGTCGAGCCGGACGCGGCCGACTGCCTGTACCGCAGCGCGCGCGCCGGCCACGTGACGGCGGTGACCGGCACGCTCAATACGCTGATGGCGGGCCTCGCCTGCGGAGAAGTGTCACTGCTGGCGTGGGAAGTGCTGGCCCACGGCGCGGATGCCTTCTGCACCATCGATGACGGAGCGGCGGTGGCGACGATGCGCTTGCTGGCGAATCCCGCTGATGGCGATCCCGCCATCGTCGCCGGCGAATCCGCGGTAGCGGGCCTGGCAGCCGCCATTGCGGGCATGCAAGATCCGCAAGCGCGTGCAGCGCTGGGCCTCGGCGCGCGCAGCCGCCTGCTGTTCGTTGGCAGCGAGGCCGATACCGATGCCGGGTTGTACGCGCGGCTGGTCGGGCGCAGTGCCGACGCCGTGCGCGCGGGAGCGCAGGCATGACAACGAACCTTAGCGCGGACAGCGGCCGCACGGCGCTCGACACCGAGTTCCCGGGCATCGACGGCGCGCGGTTGCTGCGCCGGCTCGACGAACTGAATACGCATGGCGCCATCAACGGCGGCGGCGTCTGCCGCTTGGCGCTGACTGACGCCGACCGCGCGGGGCGCGACTGGACCGTCGCGCAAATGCGCGCGCTCGGCATGGAGGTTACCATCGATGCCATCGGCAACGGCGTCGCGATTCATGCCGGCCATGAAGACCTGCCGCCGGTGATGGTCGGCTCGCACATCGATACGGTACGCACTGGCGGCAGGTACGACGGCAACTATGGCGTGATGGCCGGACTGGAAGTGGTCGCTGCGCTGCGCGATGCCGGCGTGCGGCTGCGCCGCCCGCTGGCGATCGCCTTCTTTACCAACGAGGAAGGCGCCCGCTTCCAGCCGGACATGATGGGCTCGCTGGTTTTCGTGGGCGGCATGCCGCTCGACGAAGCGCTCGCGGCAGGCGGCATCGACGGCAGCACGGTCGGCGCGGAACTGGAGCGAATCGGCTATCGCGGCGATGCGCCGGTCGGCCGGCCCGAGGTCGACAGCTTTGTCGAGCTGCATATCGAACAGGGCCCGGTGCTGGAGCGCATGGGCGTGCAGATTGGCGTGGTTGAAGGCGTGCAGGGAATCAGCTGGACCGAATTCGTGCTGGAAGGCGTGTCCAACCATGCCGGCACCACGCCGATGGCCCTGCGGCACGACGCTGGCTACTGCGCCGCACGCATCGCCACCTTCGTGCACGATCTGGCGCTGCGCTACGGCGGCCGCCAGATCGGCACGGTCGGCGCGATCCGCTTCGAGCCGAACCTCGTCAACGTGATTCCGAACCGCGCGACCTTTACCGTCGATCTGCGCAACACCGACGTCACGGCGCTCGCGCAGGCGGAAGCCGAGGTGCTCGCCTTCGCGCACCAGACCTGCGCGACGGAAGGTGTCGCGCTGCGCCGGCGTTCGCTGGCGCGCTTCGAGCCGGTGGCGTTCGACCCGCTGGTGACCGACCTGGTGCAGCGGCACAGCGACGCGCTAGGCCTGTCGACCACGCGGATGCCGAGCGGAGCGGGCCACGACGCGCAGATGCTGGCGCGCGTCTGCCCTGCGGGCATGATCTTCGTTCCCAGCGTGGGCGGACTCAGCCACAATGTTCGCGAGTTCACCGAAGCGGCCGACCTGGTGCGGGGCGCGCAGCTGCTGATGCGCGTGGTCGTCAGCCTGGCCAACCGTCCCTGAACGACCCGGGCACGGTCCCCCGATCCAACACCTTCTCTTCCCCCGAATTTCAGGAGTCAATCGTGTCCCGTTTCATCCATGTCGCACTTGGCCAGCTGGGCCCGATCGCACGCGCCGATACGCGCGTGCAGGTGGTCGCGCGGCTGTGCGAAATGATGCGCGAAGCCCATGCCTGCGGCGCGCACCTGATCGTCTACCCTGAACTGGCGCTGACCACGTTCTTCCCGCGCTGGTATATGGACAGCGATGGGGAAATCAACAGCTTCTTTGAACGCGAGATGCCGAGTGCCGACACGCTGCCGCTGTTCGCGCTGTCGCGTGAGCTCGGCGTGGGCTTCTATCTCGGCTATGCGGAACTGGCCAACGAGAACGGGCGCGAGGTTCGCTACAACACCTCGATCCTGGTTGACCGCAGCGGCACCATCGTCGGCAAATACCGCAAGGTGCATCTGCCCGGCCACTGCGAGCACGAACCATGGCGCCGCTTCCAGCATCTGGAGAAGCGTTACTTCACGCCCGGTGACCGCTTTGGCGTCACCGAGGCCTTCGGTGGCAAGATCGGCATGGCCATCTGCAACGACCGGCGCTGGGCCGAGACCTATCGCGTGATGGGCCTGCAAGGGGTGGAGATGGTCCTGATCGGCTACAACACACCGGTGCACAACGCGCCCGCGCCCGCGCACGACGACCTGTCGCTGTTCCACAACCAGCTGTCGATGCAGGCGGGCGCCTACCAGAACGGCACCTGGGTGGTCGGCGTGGCAAAGGCCGGGATCGAGGAAGGCGTCGACAGCATTGGCGGCAGCTGCATCATCGCGCCATCCGGCGAAGTGGTCGCGAGCTGCATCACCAAGGGCGACGAAGTGGCGATCGCACGCTGCGACCTCGACTTCTGCGCGCTATACAAGCGCACCACCTTCAACTTCGACCTGCACCGGCAGCCGCACGCCTACGGCATGATCGTCGAGCGCAGGGGCGAAACGCTGCGCGCCGATGGGTCGCCGCTTGGCTAACGGAGCTGAACAGACCAGGCGATGTTCACCGGGTTGCTGAGGCAGGATGAGGGACGCGACACGCGACGAGCGGGCTCGGGAACCGAAGCCCGGCGTAGCGGTGGCCGGCAGCATGCCAATCAACGTGGCGCCCGCAGGGCGTCATCCAGGCCCTTGCTCCTGTCTTCGCTGTCAGGGACGTCGCCCATTCTGCCGCGAATGAAAGTAAGGATGCGGCGCGTTCAACCGGTCGTCGCTCAGCTTGCCGGCTTCCGCAGCCTTGATCCAGTTGCGCAGCGTCTGCTCCGACATACCCAATTCGCGGGCCACGGCGCTCACCCCCTGTCCGTCCTTCAGAGACAAGGCGGCCTTATATTCCCCCATGGATTCTCCATTTCAAATGCTGATGCCGCTCGGAAAATGTCACTCTCAGCATTGATCCTCGAGACCAATTGAAGTCCCACTGGCAAGCCTGCCGATGTGAATCCTACTGGTAGTGACGCGGCTGGTTGCCCGGTGAGGTTGAACGGGTATGTGTAGTACTGCCAGGTGCAGGGATTTCGTCCCGCAAACTGAGGCGGTACGTCCACGTTCACCGGGAACGCCGGCACGGGCGCTGTAGGTGTGAGCAGCAAATCGAACGACTCGAACATCGCGCGGATCCTTTCGCGAAACTCGTAGCGCGCGAACACTTTCGTGTAGTACTGCAGTAGCGACTGGTCGAGCGCCTTGTCGAGAAGTGATGCCACGGCCGGATCGAGGATCTCCCGCGACTCGCTCAGTGTGCCGTTCAACCGTGTCCCCACTCCCGCATAGAATTCCGCCATCCACAGCTGGTCCGGGTCTGGGCCAATTCCTTCCGGCAGTTCGACAACCTCGCATCCCAACTTCTCAAAAACCCTCACCGCGGATTCGCAGAGACTCAAGACCTCTTGGTCGGGCTTCGCGTAACCGAGCGTGGGGCTCCATGCCAATCGCATGCCTTTGACCGGGAGATCGCAGGCTTGAAGCCACGCCGGCACGGGAGCGGCGACCGAGAACGGATCGCGCCCATCTTGCCCAGCGATTGCCGACAATAGGAGAGCGGCGTCTCTAACGGTACGCGCCAGAGGACCGACATGCGCCAGCGTTGGTGTGGCTGAGGCGGGAAACACCGGCACGCGCCCAAACTGAGCCTTGATGCCAAACAGGCCGGTAAGTGCCGCAGGCTCGCGGATCGATCCACCGCCATCGGTACCCAGTGCGAATGGTGTAACGCCAGCCGCCACGCTGGCAGCCGCACCGCAACTTGATCCGCCCGGTGTACACTCAGTATTCCACGGATTTCGCGTCACGCCCGTGAGCGGAGAATCGCCGACAGCCTTGCACCCGAATTCGCTCGTAGTCGTGGTTCCCACTATGCACGCGCCCGCCTGCTTGATGCGCCCTACGGCCGACGCATCCGTCTTCGCAATGTTGCTGGCCATCGAGCGCGAGCCGAACGTCTGCCTCACACCGCCCACGGAGATGAGATCCTTGACCGAGATGGGCAATCCGTGGAGCAGGCCCACGGGCTCCCCGGCCATCAGAGCCCTTTCTGCCGACCTGGCAGCGTCCATAGCCAGGTCAGGCGTTCTGGTCACGAAGCAGTTCAACAGCGGCTCGACCGCTTCCAAGCGTGTCAGACACTCCTTCATGACCTCGACCGGTGAAACAGCCTTGCTCAGGATTGCCTCGCGCAGATGAAGTGCCGAGGAATATGCGTAGTCCTGCATGGTTAGCTTTCTCTTCGACTTAAATCAGACCCAGCGCTCGATCAAGCTGAGGCTCCGTACTCGCGACGCACTGTTCGAATTGCGCCAGGATCTGGTCCTTTGCAAGGCTGCGACCGATGAGCACGACACGGGTTTCCGCCTCGCTACGCGGCCAATCCTCTGCATAGGTCAGCGGACTGAATACACTTTGAACTCCCTGCAGAATGACCGGCTTGTCGATCTCAAAGAGATTTAGCAATCCCTTTACCCGATACAGGTTGCTGCCGTACGTCTCTACCTGATGAGCGAGGAACCTCATCACCTTGTCATAGGAGAGTGGACGCGGCTCTCGAATACTGATTGAGGCAATATCGGCAAGGTGAGATAGACTCGGATCATGCTCATGCACATGCCCGGTTACGCACTCTGTGCAGGAGGCGTCGTGCTGATGCTCATGGCCGCCATGACTGGCGTGGTGGGCACGCTCTGCGCCAATCCATGTTGCGATCGCGGACTGCTTGGTATTCGGATCAAACAAGTCGAGGCCAAGGAGCGCGTTCGCCCGCAGGTTTCCAAAGGAAGCGACCTCCTTAGGCGACAACGGATTCAGGCGATTGACAATCTCATGGGCGCGCTTTCGCTGACGATCAGTAGCCAGGTCGCTCTTGGTGAGCACCAGCTTATCGGCGAGAGCAACCTGCCTCATCGCTTCCTGCGAGCCTTCGACCTGGCTCTCGATGTGCACCACATCCACCAGCGTCACGATTGCGTCCAGACGGTAGGTCAGACTTAGCGACATATCCGTGTAGAAGGCCTGCGCAAGCGGGGTCGGGTCTGCAAGGCCCGTGGTCTCAATGATAATGCGCTCGAAGTCGACTTTTGGTTCTACGAGGCCCGCCTTACGCATATAGAGCTTGTACAAGGCTCCGATGAGATCGTCCTTACTGGAGCAGCAGATACAGCCGTTGCTGAGTTCCAGCATATCGTCTGACGACCTGGCGATCAGGTCCCCATCGATTCCAATCTCGCCAAACTCGTTGACAATGACGGCGATGCGACCGCTCGAGGGATCTGACAGGATGCGATTGAGCAGCGTTGTCTTGCCTGCACCTAGAAATCCTGTCAGCAGCGTGATGGGAATCCGCTGGTCGTTGTTGCTCGCTTCGGTCATGGTCTTGTATCTCCGCTGCTTGGGAGGCAGCAAGCGATTTGCTGCCTCCCCTGTCATTTAGACTGTGTTCCTACGCTCAGGCATCGAGAACGGCCCAGGCCCGGACCGGCGAACCGCTGCCCTGATGGATCTTGAGAGGCGGGCCATAGAACATGAATTCCTTCTTTCCGACCAGTTCCTCGAGATTCACGAGCCACTCGTAGTGGGTAATGCCACGATCTCGGCAAACGCGATGGCTAGGGAACAGGTTATGAGAGGGCTTGTCGGTGGACGGCCCCTCGACGCCGTGCAGCTTGGATCCCCGGTCAGCCAGCCAGTGCGTAGCTTCCGCGGTCAGGCCAGGATTGGTCCAGACCACCTCAACATTCGGGTAGTGGCGCTTATGGAGGCCGGTGTTCATCAGTACGATATGACCGTCTACCTTCACCCCTGCCTTCTCTTCCGCTTCCTCCAAATCCTTAACGTCAATATCGCCAAGGTCCGGGATGTGGGTCAGATCGAAGCAGACTGCCTTCCCCATGAACATGTCCAGAGGCATTTCGTCCACGGGCAAGCCGTCCGGATTGGTGTGATAGAACGCATCCACGTGCGTCGCGATATGATCGATCGTAGCGATGAACGTCGTGGCGAACGTCATCTTGTCTTCCGGCACGCCCAAGCCAAAGGACTGTGTCTTTTGATGCGTCAGATGCGGCGTGACGATCGGACGCTGGAACAGCTTGTGCGCCGGCATGTTGTCAGACAGCGTCAGCGTCAGGTCAACGATACGTTGTGGCATTTCCCTTCTCCTTTCTTACTCTCAGTGAAAACACGTGAATTCCTCTTACCGACCGGTCGGCCGATACAGCGGTGATTCGACAATCCAATAGGACCAATAGGGCGGCAGACTTCAAGCTGCCTTTCCCAGGTATGCCTCCATCACCGCCGGGTTTCCGGCGAGTTGTGCCGACGGACCACTCATGGTGATGCGACCGTTCTCCATCACGTAAGCACGAGTGGTTACGGAAAGTGCCTGCACGGCCAGTTGTTCGACGAGCAGAATTGCCAAGCCCTGCCGGTTCAACTCTTTCAAGACCGGAAATAGAAAGTCGAGGACCTTGGGCGCTAGACCGAGAGATACTTCGTCGATCATCAACAACCTGGGCTTGGACAATAGCCCCCGACCAATCGCAAGCATTTGCTGCTCGCCACCCGAGAGGGAACCTGCAGCTTGCAATCGCCGTTCCTTCAAGCGTGGAAAGAGGTCGTAGATCCTGTCGATATCTCCCCGCAGGGACGCGACGCCCTTTCGCTGAGCGTGTATGTAGCCACCGAGGATGAGATTGTCTTCCACGGTCTGATCCGCGAAAACGTAACGCCCCTCTGGTACCATCGCGATTCCGCACGCAACCATTTCGTGCGGACCACGGCCATGCACCTGCTTCCCTGCAAAAGTAATGGCGCCAGCAACCGGCTTCACGACCCCCGCGATGGCCTTGAGAGTTGAGCTCTTGCCAGCGCCATTTGATCCGATGATGCCGACGAACTCGCCCTCGTGAACTTCGAGGGAAACCGCACGTGCCGCTTCGATCCGTCCATAGTTCACGGATACGCTATCAAGTTTCAATAAGGGGTTGCTCATGACCGCACCTCCAGCGCAGGCTCAGGATCTTCCTGTGACTTGCTTGAGCCAAAATAGGCTTCAATCACGGCAGGATTGTTTCGGACTTCGGCCACCGGCCCCGACGCGATTACTTTTCCGTAATCCAGGACGGTCACATGGTCCGAAACAGCCATGATCATGTCCACATGGTGCTCGACAAGAATCATCGTCATGTGACGTGCGGCAAGGTCCCGGATCAGTCCACTGAGGCTTTCGATTTCGCCGTGCGTAAGGCCCGCTGCAGGCTCGTCAAGCAAGAGAAGCTTGGGTGATAGAGCAAGCGCTCGCGCAATCTCCAGCCGTCTCTGGTGACCAAACGGGAGGTTCTTGGCCAGTTCATCTGCAAAGCCCGCGAGTCCGACGTACTCAAGTAGAACCTGCGCCTCGTCCTGGAACCGCTTCTCATCACGAAAGAAGCTAGGCATCCTGAACAAGGTCGAGAGCAATCCGCTTTCAAAGCGCGTGTGATAGCCGACCAAAACATTCTCGAGAACTGTCATGTTGCCGAATAGCTCCGTGTTCTGGAAGGTTCGTGCCAGCCCCATTCTTGCGAGTTCGTGGCTCACCTTTCTAGTGGCTGAGACACCCAGGAATTCAATCTCCCCGCCGGTTGGTGCGTAGAATCCGGATACACAGTTGATGAACGTCGACTTACCTGCACCATTGGGTCCAATGACGGCGTGAACCTGCCCTGCCCTGAGAACTTCACTGACGTTATCGTTGGCAACCAGGCCGCCAAATGCCATCGTCAGTCCCTTTGTCTTCAGGCAGACCGCGCCTCGTTGCGCATCGACCTGCAGCATTGTGTTGATACGCGTGCCGAGCCGCGGCCACTCCTCGGATGCACGGCTAACGGAAGCGCGAAACCGACCGCGAAGATTGGAGAGGGTACCGACGACGCCCAACGGGAGACAGAACATGACCAGCGCGAGAAGCGCGCCGTAGGCGAAACGTTGCCACTCCCCGAAAGCCTGCAGGTACTCCGGAAGGAACGTCAGAACGCTCGCGCCCAGTACCGGCCCAACGATGGTTCCCGAGCCACCGAGAATAACCATCAGAAGGAATCGGACCGAGTCGTCAAATCTGAACGTGTCGGGGTTGACGTACAGATTCAGATAGGCATACAGACCGCCAGCCATTCCGGCAAAAGCTGCAGCAATGACAAACGAGAACGTTCGAATGGCAATGGGATTGATGCCCATCGAGCGAGCCGCAATTTCGCTCTGACTGACCGCACGCATCGCTCGCCCGAAGCGCGACTTCATAATGTTGTAATGCAGTACGTACGCCGCGAGGAACAGCACTGCAAGTAGATAGAAGTATCCCGTATCGTCCAGCGCTTTACCCAGAAAGGCTGGCCCCGGAATTGCCGAAATCCCGTTTGTTCCACCTGTTACGCCCTGCCACTCAATGGCAACGTTCTCAACAATAATGCCGAATGCGATTGTGATGACGGCAAGATAAACGCCCTTGACACGTACCGTTGGGTAGGCGAGTAATGCGCCGAACAGGGCGGCTACTATCGTCGCAATTACGATTGTGGCGGCGAATCCGACGCCAAGCTTGGCGGCCAGAATCGCGGCTACATAGGCACCGATGGCAAAGAGTCCTGCCTGCCCCAGACTCACCAGTCCCGTGAGGCCTACCAGGATGTTTAGACCAAGTGCGACAAGCGCGTAAATGGTTAGAAGCATCCATATACGCAGCTCATAGGTGTTCGACACAAACTGGGGCAACAAAGCCATCCCTACGCCGAGCGCGCCTACGAGCGAGGGAAACAACAAGGATCTGAGTTTTTCGGCTTTCATACCTTCATGGCCTCCTTCTTGCCAAACACGCCTTGAGGGAACGCGAGCAGCACGAGAATCATGATTGAGAATCCGATGACTTCCCGTGCCGCTGTGCTGATGTAGCCCTCCACGAATTTCTCCATGACGCCGTAGAGCAGACCCGTAATCACTACGCCACGTGCACTCGTGATGCTTGCCATGATCGCAACGGCGAAGCCCTTGAGGCCAATGAGCACGCCCATCGTCGTAGAGACCTGTATGATTGGTCCGACGAGAACCCCTGCGGCACCCCCGAGACCTGCGGCCAAGCCGAAGGAAATGGCAGTGATGCGATTTACGTTGATGCCCATCAGACCCGCTGCCACTCGATTTAATGCAACTGCCCGCATGGCACGACCTAGCACGGTCCGTCGATAGAAAATGTCCAATGCAAGCATGAACAAGACGGCAAAGGCCGGAATGAAGAGCTCTTGAGCGTAGACGCCGGCGCCGAGAATTGAGATGGGCTTGTCTACCCCGGGGGAAGGCAAGGCTCTCGCGAACGATCCGAACTTGATCGTGGCATACGACTCCACCATGATGCCGATCGCAATCGTGGTTAGCATCCAGCCGATCGCCGTACCGTCCTTGTTGAACGGACGAACGGCAAATCGCTCGATTAGCACGCCATAGCCGATGCATACAAGGATTGCTGCAGGGATCCCAAGCACTATTGGGATATTCGCGTCCATAGAGACTACGGCGATCACAGCTCCGACCATTAGGACGTCGCCGTGGGCGAAGTTCACCGATCGACAAGCTGACCACATGATGCAGAACCCCAACCCGATCAGGCTATAGATCGCCCCGATGGACAGTCCGCTGAGGATGTATTGCACAAAGGAGCTCATTGCAGATCCCTCCTCTTATCCTTTCGGATATACGTTTTAGGAAACTCGGGCAAAAAGAGATCCAGCAGAAGCATCCGAATCAATGCTTCTGTTATGGATAGTTAATGCGCGATTACTTGTAGGGAGTCTGGTCTACCGGCAACAGTGAACCGTTGTACCAAGCAGTGAGCTTGTAGTATTTCTGCTTGATCGCATCGTGCTGCTCTTGCGCCTGTCCGAACGCCGGATCGTAATTCGCCACCAAGCCCTCATATTTGACTCGGTAGAGTGCGTCGCGGACCTTCACACGGTCATAGCTTCCGGCTCCTGCAATAGCCTTTGCGAGGATATGTACGGCGTCGTATGCATTCGCGGTGCCAC
This sequence comes from Cupriavidus oxalaticus, assembly GCF_004768545.1. Lineage (NCBI taxonomy): Bacteria > Pseudomonadati > Pseudomonadota > Betaproteobacteria > Burkholderiales > Burkholderiaceae > Cupriavidus > Cupriavidus oxalaticus. The sequence continues at coordinate 946,967 of NZ_CP038636.1, forward strand.
TCCCCATTTTCAGGTCAGCAGGGCTCTTGACCTTGTATTTGTCGGCGATCTTTTGATACACGGCGGCCGTCCTGGGCTCTTGCTTGCCCATCCAGGAAAAAGTCTGGAAGACCAGCACTCCATTCGCCAACGGGCCGGCGAGTTCGCCCAGGTTCCCGGCCAGTCCCCAGGCGCTGGCGATTACCGGCTTGTACTTGAGCTTGTCCATCCCCCGGAGAATTTGGTTGCCTTCCCGGTCCAACGCAAACATGACGATCGCATCGGCGCCTGCATCCCGCGCCCGGATGAGTTGCGCCGTCATATCCTGGTCGCCCCAGTTGAACGTCTCCATGGCAACGGGACTGATGCCCTTAGCCTGCAAGGCCGCCTTCACGTCGGGAGCGGCCCCATTTCCCCAGCCTGTGTTTTCATAGAAGACGGCAATTTTCTTGCTCGCGGATTTTCGCAGCGCAACATCTGCGAGGTATTGCGCAACCCAACGGTCCTTGGCCGAGACCCGGAACATCCAAGCATTTTTGCCCGAATCGTGCTCGATGATTTTCGTTCCCGCCGCCATGACGCCGACGTAAGGGATGCCGATCTGTTCAATAGGCTCACGCATTGCGAGGGCAACGCCACTATGGTATCCGCCGAGTATGGCGATGCAGTTGTCGGCCATGGCGATGCGCCTGACGTTGTCGACGCCTTTGGGCGGTTGACCGCCGTCGTCATACACCTTGAGCACGAACTTCTTGCCGAGCACACCGCCGCTTGCGTTGATCTCGTCGATCGCGATCTCGGCCCCCATCCGAGCCGCCAGTCCAGTAAAGGCCTGCGGGCCCGTCAGTGCGCCCGACAAGCCAATGCAGGGCTGGCGCTCCTGCGCATGGCCGATTTGGGCGGCCGTCGTACAGATTACAGCGCATGCAGCTGCTGTCACTTTGCGAAACGAACTTTTGAATATCGACTTCATTGCAGACTCCCCATTTGTCTCATAACGGTGCAGGAAACTTTCTTTACGCACTCTTTTAAGGCGGTTATTAATGAAACCGTATCTTGTATCCCCGGTTTGGGGCGTCCATGTTGTGGACTCTTTTTAATTGCCACAAAGTTGTTAAAAAGATATCCTTAGGATCAAAGAGTTACAACGCTTCTTGGTAAAAATAGAAGTCCACGATATGGACCATGTGGTTGCGAAAGCATCGAAGGAGACTCTTTAGATGAAAAAGGTGGCCCCTATCCCAGCATTTTCTGAACGTAGTAAAACGTCCGGCACGCAGAGCATCGAACGCGCGGCAAGGATCCTTCGCGAGATCGCTTCCTATAGCGTTCATGGTTTACGCTTAGTTGATTTGTCCAAACAACTCGGTATCGAACGCCCTACCGTCCATCGGATGCTCAACTGCCTGATTCGGGAGGGGTTGGTGATGCAACATGCGACGTCTCGGCGGTACCTGCTGGGATATGGTCTCTTCGAGTTGGGTCTGACCGCGGCCTCTCACTTCAAGCTCTGGCAGCTTTGCGAGCCATCGCTGAAGCGTTTGGCAGACGAGACTGGCGGCATTGCCTTCATGACGATCCGGAGCGGGGCGGACGCCATCTCCGTCGCTCGTGCGGAAGGACGGAACGCCATCAATATCCCGAGTCTGGAGATCGGCGTGCACCGGCCACTGGGAGTCGGGGCGGGAAGCCTTGCGCTGCTCATGTCCCTGCCGGACGATGAAATCGAGCGGATCGTGTGCGCCAACGCGAGGCGTTTGTTCGGCTACGGCAAGCTAAGCGTTCCGCTAATGCTCGAGATTGTCAGAGCCTCCCAGGAGGTTGGGTATGCCGTGCACGATAGCCGCCTCATCGAAGGCGTGAGCGGAGTCGGGATCGTTGTGCATGACAGCCATGGCGCGCCACTCGGAGCAATCAGTATCACGGCCTTGGAAGAACACCTACCTGTCAGCCGCCAGATTGAATTTCTTGCCCTGCTCCGGAAGGAGTCGCGCAAGATTCAGAATCTTGTTCATCAATCGAACTTTGACATGGCCCAATATGCTCATTTGCTCGCAGAAGGTGAGCTTTACAGTACTCGCGCGTTAGAGGTGGAATCCACCATAGCCCACCGCTGAGCGACCGCCTGGTTTTGGAATGGCAACCCGCTACCGTCGGTGCGTCCCACCTGGCCGCCAAGCAGATCGGTGACCATCGGGGCGCTGCCCTTGTAGGGCACCTGCGTAAGGTCGATGCCTGCCAGGCTCTTGAAGTACTCCATGGTCAGGTGATTCGACGTGCCGTTGCCCGCCGACGCGTAGTTGAGCTTGCCCGGCTTTGACCTGGCCAACGCCACGAAGTCCTTGAGCGAGCGGATCGGCGAATCCTCGCGAACTGCCAGAAGGTTCGGCGAATAGGCGCCCAGCGCCACCGGCACCAGGTCCCTGGCCGTGTCGTAAGGCAGCTTCTTGTAGAGGTTCCCTTTGACGCGCCGGCCGCGCGGCGCCGCAGCGCCTTGCGGCCCAGCCACCTTCACTCGCCGCGGAAGGCCGGCGTGCGTTTGCCGTGGAACGCCTCGACGCCCTCGCGGAAGTCCGCCGAGCTGCGCAGCCGGCTGTAGCAATGGCCTTCCAGTTCGATGGCGATCGACAGCGGCGCGTCCTCGGTGTCGTTGAGCAGCTTCTTGGCGGTGCGCTGCGCCAGCGGCGAGAAGCCGCGCAGCTCGTCGACCAGCGCATCGGTAGCGGCGGCCAGTTCACTGTCAGCCACGCAGTCGACAGCAAGGCCCCAGTCATAGGCCTGCTTGCCCGGGATGCGCCGCGAACGCATGACGATGTCCTTGGTGCGACCAATGCCAACCATCTTCTGCAGGCGTGCCGAGCCGCCCGAACCGGGGATCTGGCCGAGCTTCTGCTCGGGCAACGCATATTCGGTGCTTTCCGTCGCGATGCGGAAATCGCACGCCAGCGACAACTCGAAGCCCACGCCGAAGCAGTAGCCCTGGGTGGCGGCGATCACCGGCTTGCTGCACCGCGCCGGCGCCGCAACGTTCCATGCCAGCTTCGACACATGCTCGGGCGAAGCTTCGAGGAAGCCCTTGATATCGCCGCCGCTGGAAAAGTGCTTGCCCTGGGCGCGCACCACGATCACGCGCACGCGCTCGTCGTCGTCAAGCGCCTCGAAGGCCATGCGCAGCTGGTCGCGGGCATGCATCGAGATGACGTTGTACGGCGGGCGATGCAGCACGATGTCGGCGCGCTCGCGCGCGGCGTCGACATCGACGGAAAAGCCGTCGAGATCTTTCAGCAGGTCCTGGCCGCGGTGGGTCAGTTGGGTCATGTCTTTGCTCCTGGTTTGGTTTTGCTCGGGAATTCACGCCGCGCCGTCCGGCGGCAGCAGCACGTCGCAGGTGTACTCGCCCGCGGACAGCTTGCGCCGCAGGATCTTGCCCACCGGCGACTTCGGGATATCGGCGACGAAGACGTAGTCGCGTGGTCGCTTGAAGTTGACCAGATCCGACGCGCGGCAATGGCCGTCGAGCCCGTCGGCGCTGACGAAGGCCTTGCGCTTGACAAAGGCCACCACGCGCTGGCCCCAGCGTGGATCGGACACGCCTGCCACGGCCACTTCATCGACCGCAGGATGCAGCGACAGCACCGACTCAATCTCTACCGGCGAGATATTTTCACCGCCGCTGATAATCATGTCGTCGACCCGCCCGGTCACGTAGAGGTCGCCATCGGAATCGAAGTACCCGGTGTCCCCGGTGAAGTACCACCCGTCGCGCAGCGACTTCCTGTTGGCGTCGTCGCGGTTCCAGTAGCCCTCGAAGGCCTCGTCGCCAAGCAGGTCGGCGATGATCTGCCCTTCCTCGCCCGGCGTGGCCAGCGCATCGGGCGAACTGGCATCGAGCCGCACCACCCGCAGCCGCGTGTTGAGCCCAGCGCGGCCCGCGCTGCCCGGCTTGTGGGTGGCATGCTGGTCGACGCTGAAGGTGTATACCTCCGACGAGCCGTAGTGGTTGACGAACAACTCCGGCCTGAAGGCCTCGGCCAGGCGTTGCAGCAAGGCATCGCTCATCGGTGCGCCGGCAAACCCCAGTTTGGTGACTGAACTGCTGTCCACGGCATCGAACTGCGGGTCGCCGAGCAGGTCGTGGTATAGCGTCGGCACCAGGTAGAGGCAGGTAAGCCGGAGGCGGGCGATCTCAGACAGCGCCTGGGCGGCATGCCAGCGGCGCAGGCAGACGAACAGCCCGTCAACGAGCGCCATGGCCAGGAGCGAGCGCACCCCCATGGTGTGGTACAGCGGCATCACGCCCAGCGTGCGCTCTCCGTGCCGGTACAGGTTTTGCGCCACGTGCGCCAGCGCCGCGGCGCGTTCCTGCCGGTGCCTGCGCGGCACGCCCTTGGGCTTGCCGGTGGTGCCGGAGGTGTAGAGCATCAGCGAGACATCCTCGGCGCCGGCCTGGGGGATGCCGCTGTGCGGCACACTTTCCAGCAGCGTGTCGAAGGCGAGCGTCGCACCGGCAACGTTGTCCAGGCCGATGCGCGGCATGGCCTGCGCGGCCGCGCTTGCGGCCACGGCCTCGGCGCTCACGGGTTCGTACACCAGCGCACGAATCTCCGCATCGCCAATGCAATAGTCGATCTCGTCGGCCTTGGCACGCCAGTTGAGCGGCACCATCACCACGCCGGTGAACTGGCAGGCCCAGTGGAGCGTGGCCATCTCCCAGCGGTTCTGCAGCACGGCAAGGATCCGCTGGCCACGCCGCAGGCCCTGCGCTTCCAAACCCGCGGCCACCCGCAGGATGCGTTCGTGCCATTGGAGATAGGTCAACCCCAGGTCCCCATCGACGATGGCGAGCGCGTGCGGGCTGCGCTCCACGCTTTGCAGGAAAGTGCGTCCCAGGTCAAGCATGGCTTGCCTCCTTCGCGGGCTGCGCGCCGGCCCGGCGTGCCTGTGCGCGCGCGGCCGCCACGTCCAGCACGGCAGCCACGATCGGCGTGTAGCCGGTACAGCGGCAGATATGGCCGGACAGCATCTCGCGCACCTGGGCTTCGGTGGGGTCCGGCACGCGCTGCAGGTAGTCCGCGCATGACATCAGGATGCCCGCGGTACAGAAGCCGCACTGCAGCGCATGGTGGCGACGGAACGCCAGCTGCAGGTCGCCAAGCTGGTGGTCCGGCGCCAGTCCTTCGACCGTGTCGATGCGGCGGTCTTCGGCCTGCACAGCGAGCATCAGGCAGGAGCGCGCGGCCACGCCGTCGACCTGTACGGTGCAGGCGCCGCAGACGCCATGCTCGCAGCCCACGTGGGTGCCGGTGGCGCCCAGTTCATGGCGCAGGAAGTCCGACAGCAGTTCGCGCGATTCGCACCAGCCGCTGCGCTGCCGGCCGTTCAGGGTTACCGAGATACAGCGCCGCTCGTCGCGACGCATCACGGCAGCGGGCAACTCACCCGCGGCGATGGTTCCTTTGTGTTTCACTTTGCCTCCTCGATCACCCGCATGCCCAGCTGCCTGACCAGGTGGCGGCGATACTGCGCACTGACATGGGCGTCATCCTGTGCGCCCAGCTTCCAACTGAAATCGTTGATGGCCTCCGCCAGCGCGCGGCCTTCCAGGCGCGGCCAGGTCTCCAGCACCGGCCGGTCGGCCACGCCGCCCACGGCGAGCGCGATGGCGTCGTCGGTCACGATGGCGGCGCACGCGACCAGCGCGAAGTCGCCATGCCGTGCCGAGAACTCCGTGAAGCCGTAGCGCGCACCCGCGCGGCGCAGCGGAAAGCGCACCGCTTCCACCAGTTCATCCGGCTCGCGCGCCGTCATCAACATGCCCTGGAAGAACCGCGCTGCGGGCAGCACGCGGCGCCGGCGCGAGGAGCGCAGCACCACTTCGCCGCCCAGCGCGAGCAGCACCAGCGGCAGTTCCGCGCTGGGGTCGGCGTGGGCGATCGAACCGCACACGGTACCGCGGTTGCGGATCTGGAAATGCGAGATGTACGGAAACGCCAGTGCCAGCAAGGGAACCTCGTCGGCCAGCGACGGGCGCCACTCGACGCTCCCCTGCGTGGCGGCGGCGCCGACCACGAGGTGGCCCTGCTCGACCCGTACGGTATTGAGCTCGTCAGTGCGCGAGATATCGACCAGCAGCTGGGGCTGCGCCAGCCGCATGTTGAGCACCGCCATCAGCGACTGCCCCCCGGCCAGTACGCGGGCCCCCTCTCCGCCGCGCGCGAGCGCCTCCAGTGCTTCCTGCGTGGTCCGCGCACGCACGTAATCGAATGCCGCGGGTTTCATCGGCGGACTCCCAGGCGGGCAAGCAGGCGCGCCAACCAGCCCGGCGCCTGCGCGGGCTCGCCGGCGGCCTGCCGCCCCAGCGATTCGAACAATTGGCGCAGCACCACCTTGGCCGCGCCCTCCAGCATCCGCCCGCCGACCGCGGCGACCTTGCCGGACACCTCTGCCTCATAGTCGTAGGTCAGGCGGGTACCGCTGCCGTGCGGCACGAGCTCGACCACGCCGTTGCCGCTTGCACTGCCCAGCGACGAAATGCCGGCGCCGGCCAGCCGCAAACGGTGCGGCGGGTCAAGATCGGACAGCGAGATCTCGGCGGCGTAGCGGGCCTTGATCATGCCCACGCCAACGGTCACGTCGGCGCGGTACTGGTTCTCGGCCGTGCGCTCCAGCGCATGGCATCCGGGCACCACCCGGGCCAGCGCCTCGGGATCCAGCAGCACCGCGAAGATGGCTTCCGGGCTGGCCGCCAGATCGACCGTGCCGCGCGCGGTGAGCGCCTTGCCCCCGCGCCCGCCGGCAGCCGGCTGGCTTGCGCGCGCCGCCTCCAGCAGTTCCGGGCGGGAGGGTGGCGGGTCGTCGATGCCCAGCAGCGCCATCACCCGGGGGGGCGTCAGCGGCAGCCTGATGTCGGGGATCCCGAGCGCGTCGGCCACGGCATTGGCGATGCACGGCGGCGTGCTCATGTTGTTGCCTTCGCCCAGGCCCTTGGCCCCCAGCGGCGTGAACGGGCTCGGCGTCTCCAGGTGGACGATGACCGGGTCCGGCACTTCACAGGTGGTCGGCATCAGGTAGTCGGCCAGCGTGCCGGACTGGAAGCTGCCGTCCGCCCCGTAACGGAACTCTTCCATCAACGCCGCGCCCAGCCCCTGCGCAAAAGCGCCCCGGATCTGCCCGTCGGCCAATGCCGGATTGAGCAGCGTGCCGGCGTCGTGCGCGGTGACATAGTGGTCGATGCGCACGCGCCCGGTGGCGCGGTCGACCTCTACCCCGCACATGTCGAAGGCAAAACCGTACGTGGCGGAGGTGTTGATGCGGTCGGCCTCGTCCGGCGCCTCCAGATTGGGCGGCGACCAGAACACGGTCTCGCGCAGGCCCGGCTCCTCGCCCGCGGGCAACAACTGCGGCGACCAGTGCGGCGCATTGCTGGCCGCGCGTCCAAACGGCAAACCCGCGTCGGCGGCGCCTTGCACGAAGACGCGACCATCCCCGAACACCAGCGCCTCGGGTGCGCAGCCAATCTGCGGTGCGACAATGCGCGCCAGCTTGTCGCGCACCCGCATAGCGGCCAGGTGGACCGTACCGGCCACGGCGCCCGCGAAACGGCTGGAGTAGTTGCCGGAAGCTACCGACCAGGCATCCTTGTGCGTATCGAACTCGACGTTCACGACCACGTCGGCCGGCTCGATGCCCAGTACGTCGGCAACCACCTGCGCGCAGACGGTCATATGGCCCTGGCCCGCGGGCGTCGACGCGATCGTCACCACCACGCCGCCCAGCAGGTCCACGCTGACCGTCGCACTGGCGATCGCCCCGTTCTTTGGACCCGACTTCTTGCGGGCCTCGGCTGGCATCGCCGTGGTGATATACCCCATGTTCGACACCGACGGCTCGACGATGGCCGCAAAGCCGATACCGTACAGCCGCCCTTCACTGCGCGCCTGGTCACGGCGCCGCACCAGCGCTTCGTAGCCACCCTCGGCCTGCGCGCGCGCCAGCGCCAGCTGGTAGTTGCCGGAATCGAGCAGCGCGCCGGACGGCGTGCGGTAGGGGAAGGCATCGGCGGCGACGAAGTTGCGCCGGTAGACATCGAGCGGGTCCAGGCCCAGTTCGACCGCGATCCGCTGCACCAGCCGTTCCAGCGCAAAGTACACCTGCGGGCCGCCAAAACCGCGCACCAGCCCGGTGGGCGTCTTGTTGGTGAGCACGACGCGGTTGCGCACCAGCAGGTTCGGGATCGCGTAGGCACCCGTCAGGCAGCCATGCATGCGGTAAAAGGTGGCCGGTTCCGGCGCCCGCAGGTAGCCGCCGCAGTCCTCCACCTGGTCATAGGCAAGTGCGACGATGCGGCCATCGGCCTCGACCGCGGCTTCCAGCGTGGTCAGGCGGGCGGTCGCGGAGGTGGCCGCGCTCAGGTGCTCGAGCCGGTCCTCCACCCACTTCACCGGTGCGCCGGCCTTGCGTGCGGCCAGGCACATCAGCACCACGTAGGGAAACACGGCCTGCTTGACGCCGAAGCTGCCGCCCGAGTCGCGTGGCGCCTTGTGGCGCAGCCGATTCGCCGGCACCTTGAGCGCCATGGCCATCACCGCATGAAGCGAAAACGGCCCCATGAAATTGGAGGTGACGTCGTAGCCTTCCTCGCCAGCCAGGTATTCGGCGATCACTACGCCGCACTCGATTGGCGCGCAGGTATTGCGCGGGTAGTGCGCGGTCAGGCTGACCTTGTGCGGCGCCGCCGCGAACGCGGCTTCCGGCTCGCCATAGCGAAAACTGCGGTCACTGACCACGTTGGTGCCGACTGCCGGATGCAGCACGGGCGCGCCGGCTTCCAGCGCGCCCTCGATGGAGACCACCGGTGGCAGCACACGGTACGACACCTTGACCAGGTCCAGCGCGTCCTCGGCCAGCGCCCGGCTTTCGGCCACCACCACCGCAACCGGCTCGCCGACGTAGCGCACTCGATCGACGGCAAGCGCCCACTGCTCCATCGGCGACTTCACGCCGACCACGAACGGGCGCGACCACGCGGCAAGGTCCGCACCGGTCAGCACCGCATGCACACCGGGCGCAGCCAGCGCGGCGGCGGCATCGATCTCGCCCAGTTCCGCATGAGCATGCGGCGCACGCAGCACGGCTGCATGCAGCGTACCGGGCTTGATCGCAAGGTCGTCTCCATAGCGGCCGCGGCCGCACAGGATCGCCGCGTCTTCTAGCCGCTCCATCGAGCGGCCCACATGCGGCTTACGGCCCGGCGCGGTGTCGCCAGGCGCGACGCGGGGCGGCTCGGCCCGGCCCTGGCGCAGCGCATGCTGGTCGCCGCTGCCGGTGCGTGCCGCCGGGGCGCCATTAAGCAGCGCTGTATCGCTCATTGCGGCGGGATCCTTGCGTCCCGGACGACCTTCTGCCACTTGCCCAGTTCCTTGCCGATAAAGGTTGTGAAGTCCGTGGCACTGCCGCCCGCGGGCGCGACCCCCTGCTCCTGGAAGGTCTTGCGCACGTCCTCCATCTTCAGGATCTTGTTGATCTCGGCGTTGAGCCTGCTGACGATGGCCGGTGGCGTACCGGCCGGCGCGACAAAGCCGTGCCAGGACGAAACCTCGTAGCCCGGCACGCCCGCCTCCGATACCGTGGGCAACTCCGGCGCGGACGCCGCGCGATGGTGGTCGGCAACGGCAATGGCGCGGATCTTCCCTGCGCGCACCAGCGGCAGCACATGCGGCAGCGCGTCGAACGCCACCTCCACCTGCCCGCCGCCCAGGTCGGTCAGCATCGGCGTGCTGCCCTTGTAGGGGACCTGCGACAGGCTGATGCCCGCGGTGCGCTCGAACAGCGCCATCGCCAGGTGGTTCGACGAGCCGCTGCCGGAGGAGCCGTAGTTGATGCTGCCCGGCGCGGCCTTGGCCGCGCGCACCAGGTCCTGTACCGAGCGGATCGACGAACCGCGCGAGACCACCAGCGTCATCGGCGACTGGCCGGCCAGGATAATCGGGACGAAGTCCTTGCTGGTGTCGTAGGGCAGCGATTTGTACAGCCAGGGATTGGCGGCAAACGGGAACTGCACCACCAGCAGCGTGTAGCCGTCGGCAGCGGCCTTGGCGACGAACGAGGTACCGATGATGGTGCCGGCACCCGGCTTGTTGTCGACGATCACCGGCTGGCCCCAGGCTGCGCTCAGCTTGCTGGCAACCACGCGGCCGAGGGTGTCGTTGAACCCGCCGGGCGGATAAGGGACCACCAGGCGGATCGGCTTGGCCGGATAGGTTTCGGCCGCCACCGCCGTACCGGCAAGCAGCGATGCGAAGGCGAGGCCGAAGGCCACGCGAAGCGTTTTGCGAATCATCCCTGTCTCCATGCTTGTATTGGTATTCACCGCGATCCGCGGGCCGCCGCGTCGGCTATGTCGTTGCCAGCCGGCCGCGATCGGCGTCAACCGGTTCGGCCTCGTCTGCCCGTGCGCTGCGGGCAAAGTCGTCTGCCAGGCCGCTCCACCGCTGTGGCAGCTGGTCGTGCTCGATCGAGAACAGGTCGAGGATGCGGCCAACCGTGTGGTTGACGATGTCATCCACGCTCTGCGGGTGCGCGTAGAAGGCCGGCACCGGCGGCATGACTATGGCCCCCATCTCCGTGACCGCGGTCATATTGCGCAGGTGCGCCAGGTTCAGCGGCGTCTCGCGCGCGACCAGCACCAGGCGCCGCCGCTCCTTCAGCACCACGTCCGCGGCGCGCGTCAGCAGGTTGTCGGCAAACCCGTTGGCAATGCTGGCCAGCGTTTTCATCGAACACGGCGCGATCACCATGCCCTCCGTCACGAACGACCCGCTCGCCACCGCGGCGCCGATGTCGCGCACGCTGTGCGCCACATCGGCCAGCGACTCGATCTCGCTGCGCCGGATGCCGAGTTCCTGCGCGGCGGTCAGCGCACCCGACGAAGACACCACCAGATGGGATTCGACTGCATCGATTCGTGCCAGCGCCTGCAACAGCCGCACGCCGATGACCGCGCCGCTCGCGCCGGAGATGCCAACGATGATCCGCTGCCTTGCAGTCATGATGCTAGGCCTCCTGGCCAAGGTAGGCCTGCCATGACGGCGCGCCGGAATTAGCCAGCAGGGACTCGAGGTGCACCGCGTCCTCACCGGGAATGCGCACACGGGTAAACACATGCGAGTCGTAGGTGACCGGCCGCGTGGCGTCGATGCCCATCTTGGCGCTGATGCCCTGCAGGTGCGGGGGTGCTTCCATGCCGGCCTGGCTGGCCGCCACCGTGGTGGACGGATCGAGCACCGAGCCCTGGGCCCCGGGTACAACCACCAGGTCCCGGTCGGCCTGGAAGCGCGTGGCGACGGCCCACTCGACCTCGGCCGGATCGTGCACATCCACGTCGGTATCGACCACGGTGACCTGCTTCAGGTCGTAGTGGGCCCCGAACGCGCACAGGATCACGTTCTTCGCCTCGCCTTCGCGCTTCTTGCTGAACTTGACGTAGAGGTGGTACCGGCACACGCCGCCTACCGACAGATGCACGTCCTGCACGCCCGGATGGCTGCGCCGCAGGTGCGACAGCAGCGTCGCCTCGCGCGGGATAGCGCCGAGCAACAGGTGCTCCATTTCGGCAGGCACGATGGTGTGGAAGATCGGATTGCGCCGATGCGTCACGGCATCGACCGCGATGACCTCGCGCGGCTCGCGCGCGCTGTAGTACTTCGGAAACTCGCCGAACGGGCCCTCGGGTTCGCGCACGCCGGGAAGGATGCGCCCCTCGATCACGATCTCCGCATCCGCGGGCACCACGACGCCATTGGTCAGGCACTTGGTGGCGCGCAAACCGCTGCCGTGCAGGGCGCCGGCGATCTCGAGTTCGTCGCGATCGATTGGCGTGATCGCCTGTGATGCCAGCATGGTCAGCGGGTCCACGCCGATCACCACAGCCACGGGCAGGGCGTCGCCCGCTTCTTCTGCCGCCTGATAGAAGGCGTGCAGGTGGCGCGGCAGCATCAGGATCGCCATGCGGTCTGGCCCATGCACCTGGATCCGGTTGATCGACACGTTCTGGATGCCGGTACGCGGGTTACGCGCAATCACCAGTCCGGCGGTGATATAGGGGCCGTTGTCGTGTTCGCTGTGCGTCGGGATCGGCAGCAGCCGGTGCAGATCAAGGTTGCCGTCCTCGCGGCGGTGGACCACCTGCTGGCAGGCGGCCTCGCCCGGGCCAAGTTCGGCCACCGGCAAGGGATTGTCCACGGCATCGCTGAAGCGCGAAAGCAGCGCGGCCTCCGGCACGCCCATGGCTTCGGCCAGCCACGCACGCCGCGACATGAAGCCGCTGACCACAGGGATCTGGTGTGCACCCGGCCGGGAGAAGAACGCGGCCTGGCGGCCATCCAGCCGCTTCGCGATGGCGGCCAGCTGGTGCTCGAGCGACACCGGGACGTCGACGCAAGCCAGCCGCCCGGTATCGGCCAGATGCCGCAGCCAGCTGCGCATCGTCAGCGGCCCATGCTGCTGGCCGGCCGCGCCGGAGTCGGCGCCGCGTGCGATGTCGGCCTCGAATTCATACATGGAGTTGCTCCTGTGGATCCTGCTTGTCGCCTGCCGCGTTCTGCACGGGCGAGGTGTATCGGTGTGAAGTTGTGACAAGCGTAGCGGCTCTATTCCATAAGCTCTAATATTGTTTTCTGATGCGAAAAATCAGTTTTGATGATGTCATTACTTGTACGGGTGCATGGCGTTGGAACGACCTTTTCATGGCGACGCAATGCAAGGTGCACATGGCCGCTGCCGCGGGGACCCAAATGATCCGGGGCCTGGCATCCGGTGTTATAAGGTTTGAGACATCATCATCCGATCTTATGATCCATAGGGATCCATCAAGCACATGGACTTGCGCCAGGTTCAATACTTCATCGCCTTGTTCGAGGACGGCTCCGTCACGCGTGCCGCCAAGCGCCTGAACATCGTCCAGCCGGCACTCAGCATGCAGATCGCCAAGCTGGAGGATGAACTGCGCCAGCAATTGTTCGAGCGCACTGCCTATGGCATGTCGCCGACCGCGGCGGGGCGGCTGATGTACCGCCTGTTCCTGCCGGTCATGCGGGACTTCACTGCGGCGCGCGAGCAGCTGGTGCAACGCGACGAAGTGGTCACTGGCAGCGTGGCGATCGGGCTGATCGCGTCGGTCACCGAGGGGGTGCTGGTGGAATCCCTGTCACGCTTCAATGCCCGCTATCCGCAGGTCGAGGTGACCGTTGCGGATGGCTACAGCACGACACTGATCGACTGGGTGGCCGGCGGCCGACTGGATGCGGCGATCGTCAACAAGCCGCGCGAGCGCATCTCGCTGGAGGCGAAACCGCTGCATGACGAGGAGATGGTGCTAGTAACCAGCGCATTGCACGGCCCGGAACTGCCCCCGACCATCGAGCTGTCGCGGCTTCCCAACCTGGAGCTGGTGCTGCCAAGCAAGCACCACGGCTTACGAAGCGTGCTGGATACGGCGGCACAGCACGAGGAGATCGTGCTCACCCCGACATTTGAGATCGATGTCCTTGGGACGCTCGTCAACTTTGTCAAAGCGACGCGGTTTGCAACGATCCTGCCCCACATCGTCGTGCGCCGCGCCGTCGAGCAGGGCGCGCTGCGCGCGCATCCAATCCTGGCCCCCCGGATCGTACGGCACATCATCGCTGTCACCCATCCACGCCGCCCGTTGAGCAAGGCGGGCGAGTTACTGGTCGGCATCATCGCGGACGAAATTCGCCGCTTGTCTACCAACAGCGAGGCAGCAAATCCGACGCAAATTCAATGATTCGAACCGCGGGCGCCTGTGAGCGCCCCGGGCCGCTGTCCTGGGCCAGCGCCTTGTCCCACCGACTGCGCTACGCTGCTGGCTCGCGCATAACGAGCCAGCAGGTCGACTTGCGTTTTGTGCGCGACAACTTTGGCTATGCCTCGATCGACACCACCAGCGCCAATCTGCGCAGTGCTGAGGATGCGCGGCACGAGGTGACGCAGAGCGACATCGAATCGGATGCGCTCATAAGGCGTAAGGCGCAGCCGCTCGAGAGCGAATGGCATTTCCGCACCGATTGAGATGTAGCCTTCTGCGCCTGACACTCATCCCGATCCCGCCCTACTCTTCAAGCCACCCCGCGTCGATCTGCGGCTTGGCCGAGGTGATGCTGTCGAACATGTAGTCCACTTGCCCGCCGAGCAGGTCGGTCCATGGCCGGGCCACTGCCCTTGTACGGAATATGCAGCATGTCGACGCCCGCCAGGTTCCCATTCATTTTCCGGGCACCTTTGAACGACAAGGGTTCCAGCCGGATACCCGGTGACATGGGGCCGTTCCCGCCCGGGGTCGGGCAGGCCAAAGCCATCCGGCCCATGTATCATTGGTCATCCGCATCGAATCGATAATCGATTCATCAATATCTTGGTGCAATACTTTGCCATCGTGGTGCAGTGGATCACGCCGATGGTGCTCCTTCAAGCTGACCCATGTCCACGGAATCTCAGCGGCCGGACCCGCTTTTCAACCAGTCGCTCGAGAAAGGCCTGGAAGTCCTGCGCGCATTCAATGGCGTTCACCGCACCCTGACGCTGGCCGAGCTGGCCGATCTGACTGGCATGACCAAGAGCTCGGCGCAACGCACGGTCCATACCCTGGAGCGGCTCGGCTATGTCGACAAGCATCCGCAAACACGCCGCTTCCGTCTGACGCCGAAGGTAATGGAGATCGGCTACAGCTACCTGGCGGCGGATGCCCTGATTCCCGTTGCCAGCCCCTATCTGTCGCAACTGGCGAATGCCAGTGGTGAAACGGCAAATCTCACCGAGCCCGTGGGACTCGACATGGTCTATGTGGCGCAGTTGATGACGGCCAAGTATGTGCCCGTGCTGACGCCCGTGGGCATGCGCATTCCGATGTACTGTACGAGTTCCGGCCGCGCCTACCTAAGCACGCTGCCCGATGAACAGGTGCGGGCGATGCTCGGGGCCTCTGCGCGCGTGAGGCGCACGCCGGCCACGCTGACCGATGCCGAAGCGATTTTCGAACGGGTAGTGGCTTGCAGGAGCGTGGGCTACGCCTGCAACGAAGAGGAACTGTTCCTGGGCGACATGGGCGTCGGCGCGCCGATCGTGAACAACCGTGGCGTTGCGGTTGGTGCGGTCCATGTGTCGCCGCCTGCCAGCCGTTGGACCATGGCGGAGGCCCAGAAGAAGCTCGGGCCGCTGGTCGTGGAATGCGCGTGGGCCATTTCCAGGTCCATCGGACATTGAAAGCCCCGCGGGCTCGCCCCCTCGTGTGCAAGAAAGCGCGGCGCCCGCGGGCGATGCATCGGCCTTCAGCGTGCGTGCGCCAGCATCGCCTGAAGCAACACGTTGGCGCCGGCTTCGATATGCTCTGGCAGCGCGTCTTCCAGTTCGTTGTGGCTGATGCCGTCCTTGCACGGCACGAAGATCATCCCCGTTGGCGCAAGCTGCGCAAGATAGACGGCGTCATGCCCTGCCCCGCTTACCACGTCCATATGGGGAAGGCCCAGTGATGCCGCAGCCCGTCTGACACTGTCCACGCACGATGCCGCGAACAGGCACGGCTCGAACTTGACGACCTGGCGGATGTCGACCGATACCGCGGCCGCCTCGGCAATTCCCGCGAAGGCCTCGCGCATGGCCGCGTCCATCCGGTCGAGCCCTTCCTGCGACAGGTTGCGGAAGTCCACCGTGAAATCGACCCGCCCCGGGATCACGTTGCGCGAATTGGGCCTGACCTCCACATAGCCTACCGTGCCGCGCCCGTGCGGCGCTTCCTCGCGCGCGATGCGGTTCACCATCTCGATCATGCGCGCGGATGCGAGCAGCGCATCATGGCGCAGGGCAAGCGGTGTCGGACCCGCGTGGGCGTCCTGGCCGGTCACGGTCACGTCGTACCACTGCTGGCCGAGCGCGCCCGAGACCACGCCGATCGGCAGGCCCGCCGCTTCCAGCACCGGCCCTTGCTCGATGTGGGCTTCGAAATAGGCGGCATACATGCCGCCCGGCACCTCGCCCGCGGGATGTTCACCGCGATAGCCGATAGACTCGAGCGCCGCATCGACACGCACGCCGTCGCGGTCCGTCCGGGCGCGGGCATGATCCGCCGCGAACACCCCGGCAAACACACCTGATCCCATCATGACAGGGGTGAAACGCGTGCCTTCCTCATTGGTCCAGAACGCGACTTCGAGCGGCGCGCGCGTGTCGATGCCGAGATCGTTGAGCGTGCGCATTACCTCGAGTCCGGCCAGCACGCCGAAGTTGCCATCGAACTTGCCGCCGGATGGCTGCGTGTCGATATGGCTGCCCGTCGCCACGGCCGGCGCTTCGGGGTCGGTTCCATGGCGGCGTGCGAACACGTTGCCGATCTCGTCGACACGTACATCGAGCCCGGCCTCGCGGAACCACTGCACGACGAGATCGCGGCCCTTGCGGTCCGCGTCGGTCAACGCGATGCGGCATACGCCGCCATTGGCCGTGGCGCCGATCGCGCCGAGATCCATGAGGGACTGCCAGAGGCGGGCGCCATTGATGCGGGGAAGGTGCTGCGAATCCATGTGTGTCATGCCTGCGGTGGTTGAACATCGTGCCCTATGCAGCAAGAAGCAGACCAATGCATGCGCATGTCCTGCTGGCATATCAATTGCTAGATCGTTCGCAGTTATTCCCAACCCAGGAGCATTGCCCGTGAACCACCCTACGTCCATCCAAGCGAAAGGTTTCTCCGCTGCTGTGCGGTCCGTGTCCGCGGCCGTCGCGCTCTCGCTGCTCGCCTTGCCCGGTGCCGCGATGGCCGAGAAGGTGTTGCGCATCGGCATGACCGCCGCCGATATCCCCCGCACGCTGGGCCAGCCCGATCAGGGCTTCGAGGGCAACCGCTTCACCGGCATTCCCATGTATGACGCACTCACGCAATGGGACCTGTCCAAGAGCAACGGGCCCAGCCTGCTGATTCCCGATCTTGCCACCGAGTGGAAGGTCGAGGACAAGGACAAGACCAGGTGGACCTTCAAGCTGCGCCCCGGGGTGAAGTTCCACGATGGCTCTCCGTTCAATGCCGATGCCGTGGTGTGGAACGTCAACAAGGTCCTCGACAAGACGGCGCGACAGTTCGATCCGAGCCAGGTGGGCGTGACGGCTTCGCGCATGCCTACGCTGCGCAGTGCGAAGAAGATCGACGACCTGACCGTTGAACTGGTCACGTCCGAGCCGGACTCCTTCCTGCCGTATAACCTGTCGAACCTGTTCATGGCGTCGCCCGCGCAGTGGGAGAAAAAGTACGCCGCGGTCCCCGCATCGGTAACCGATGCGGGCGAGCGCAGCAAGCAGGCATGGGTCGCGTTCGCCGCCGACGCGTCGGGCACGGGCCCGTTCAAGATGACGCGGTTCGTGCCGCGCGAGCGCCTTGAACTGGCAAAGAATGCAGCTTACTGGGACAGCCGGCGCGTGCCCCGCATCGACAAGGTGGTGATGGTGCCGATGCCCGAAGCCAATGCACGCACCGCGGCACTGCTGTCTGGCCAGGTCGACTGGATCGAGGCACCGGCCCCCGACGCCATCGCCCAGATCAAGAGCCGCGGATTCAACGTCTACGCCAACGCCCAGCCCCATGTGTGGCCGTGGCAGCTGTCGTTCGCACCGAACTCACCCTGGCTCGACAAGCGTGTGCGTGAAGCCGCCAACCTCTGCGTGAACCGCTCTGAGCTCAAGGCGCTCCTTGGCGGCTATATGGCGGAGGCCAAGGGCATTGTAGAGTCCGGCAATCCCTGGTGGGGCAACCCGAAGTTCGACATCCGGTACGACGCCAATGCGGCGCGCAAGCTAATGAGCGAAGCGGGCTACTCCTCGGCCAGGCCGCTCAAGGTCAAGGTACAGGTATCGGCCTCCGGCTCCGGCCAGATGCAGCCGCTGCCAATGAACGAGTATGTCCAGCAGAACCTCAAGGAATGCTTCTTTGATGTCGATTTCGATGTGGTCGAATGGAACGCGCTGTTCACGAACTGGCGCGTCGGCGCCAAGGACGCAAGCGCGCACGGTGCCAATGCCATCAACGTGAGCTTTGCCGCCATGGATCCGTTCTTTGCCATGGTCCGCTTTGTCAGCACAAAGACGCAGCCTCCGGTTTCGAACAACTGGGGCTATTTCGGCAACGCCGAATTCGACAAGCTGATCGAGACGGCACGCACGTCGTTCGACGCCAAGGCACGGGACGCGGCGCTGGCGAAACTGCACGCCCGCATCGTCGAGGAAGCACCGTTCGTGCTGATTGCGCACGACGTCGGTCCCCGTGCTATCTCGAAGAAGGTCAAGGGCGTTGTCCAGCCGCAAAGCTGGTTCATCGATATCGCCACGATGTCGATGGATTGAACCTGTAACCCGGCACCCGCTCTCTTTCGCTCAGCAGGAGAGCGCCCAAGGGGACGGACTCGCCACGTCTCGTCC
The DNA here is from genome assembly GCF_004768545.1 of Cupriavidus oxalaticus. NCBI lineage: Bacteria > Pseudomonadati > Pseudomonadota > Betaproteobacteria > Burkholderiales > Burkholderiaceae > Cupriavidus > Cupriavidus oxalaticus. The sequence goes on from NZ_CP038636.1 coordinate 965,423, forward strand.
AGCCCCCGCCTCCCTGCCCGCACGGGCAGGGAGCGCATGACACCCACACGACGGGCACAGACCATGACTTATCTGTTCCACCGCGTTCTCTATGCGTTTCCGATCCTGCTCGGGGTCGCGCTGCTCTGCTTCTCGCTGGTCCACATCGCTCCCGGCGATCCGCTTGTGTCCGTGCTGCCTCCCGACGCCTCCGAAGAACTGCGGCACCAGCTCACCGCGCTATATGGCTTCGACAAGCCGTTCCTCGAGCAATTCGTGCACTGGCTGAGCCGCGCACTGCACGGCGATCTGGGCACTTCCATCGCCACCAGCCGGCCCGTGATGGCTGAAGTGTCGAACGCCGTGGTCAACTCGATCCGGCTCGCGGCAGTGGCCACGCTGATCGGCTTCGCTCTCGGCAGCCTGTTCGGCTTTGTCGCGGGCTACCTGCGCGATTCAGTAGCCGACCGCATTGCCTCGTTCCTGTCGGTGCTCGGCGTCAGCATTCCCCACTACTGGCTCGGCATGGTCCTGGTGATTGCCTTCTCCGTGCTGCTCGGGTGGCTGCCCGCCACCGGCGCGGGGCCGGACGGCTCCGGAGCCTGGACGTGGGACTGGGCGCACGTCCAGTACATGCTTCTGCCTGCCGTGACGATGTCCGTGATCCCGATGGGAATTGTCAGCCGTACGATCCGCGCGCTCGTGGCGGAAATCCTGTCCAACGAATTCATCGTCGGCCTGCGCGCGCGGGGATTGTCGGACTTCGCCGTGTTCCGCCACGTGGTCAAGAACGTCGCGCCCACCGCGTTGTCGGTGATGGGCCTGCAGCTTGGGTATCTGCTCGGCGGCTCGATCCTGATCGAGACCGTGTTCTCTTGGCCGGGCACCGGATTCCTGCTCAACTCGGCCATCTTCCAGCGCGATTTCCCGCTCCTGCAGGGCACGATCCTGGTACTGGCCGTTTTCTTCGTGCTGCTGAACCTGTTCGTCGATGCGCTGCAGACGGTATTCGACCCGCGCATCCAGCGCAACTGAGGAGTCCCGGATGGAAATGACGCTCAACAAATCCGTCGCGCCGCTGGCGATCGAACACTCTCCCGGCTACTGGGCCACGGTCGTACGGCGGCTGCTGCGCAACAAGGTCGCAATGGCAGCGGCTCTGATCCTGATCGCCCTCGTGCTGATGGCGGTATTTGCCCCGGCACTGATGCCGGGCGACCCCTATGCCTCGTCGATCCTGAAACGCCTGAAGCCGGTCGGTACGGAGCACTACCTGCTCGGCACGGACGAGCTCGGCCGCGACATGCTGTCGCGCCTGATGCTCGGCGGCCGGCTCTCGCTGTTCATGGGCATCACGCCGGTGCTGCTGGCATTCGTGATCGGCAGCGCCATCGGCATCGTCGCCGGGTACGCCGGCGGCTGGACCAACACGGTAATCATGCGCGTGACGGATGTGCTGTACGCGTTTCCGTCGGTGCTGCTGGCCATCGCGCTGTCGGGCACGCTCGGCGCCGGCGTGGGCAATGCGCTGCTGTCGCTGACCATCGTGTTCGTGCCGCAGATCGTGCGCGTAGCGGAAAGCGTGACCACGCAGTTACGCAGCCGGGAGTTCGTCGATGCGGCCCGTGCCTCGGGTGCGTCCGCACTGACCATCGTACGGGCCCAGGTGCTCAACAACGTGCTCGGCCCGATCTTCGTCTATGCCACGAGCCTGATTTCCGTATCGATGATCCTGGCCTCCGGCCTGTCCTTCCTCGGCCTCGGCGTCAAGCCGCCGGAACCCGAATGGGGACTGATGCTCAACACGCTACGCACGGCGATCTACACCCAGCCCTGGGTGGCCGCGCTGCCCGGCGCAATGATCTTCCTGACCTCGATCTCCTTCAACCTGCTGGCGGATGGCATCCGTTCGGCCATGGAAATCAAGGACTGAACATGACCGATACGCTCGTCCCCCCCGCCGCCGACATTGGCGGTCCGGCCCAGCCGCTCGTGATCGCGCGCGATCTGGTCAAGCACTTCCCGCTCAAGTCGGCGATCCCGCTGCGCCGGGCGGGCGTGGTGCGCGCCGTCGATGGCATCAGTTTCGACGTGCGCAAGGGCGAAACGCTCGGCGTGGTCGGTGAATCCGGCTGCGGCAAATCCACCACGGCTCGCTTGCTGATGCAACTGACACCCCACGACAGCGGCGAACTGATCTTCGACGCGCAGGGCGTCGGCTCGCCGCAGCTGCCGATGAAAGCCTTCCGCAGCCAGGTGCAGATGGTCTTCCAGGACAGCTACTCGTCGCTGAACCCGCGCCTGACCATCGAGGAATCGGTCGCCTTCACGCCGCGCGTACATGGCGTGCCGGCTCGCGAAGCCACCGAGCGGGCCCGCTACCTGCTGAACCGTGTCGGACTGGAGCCGTCGCGCTTTGCCGGACGCTACCCGCACGAGCTTTCCGGCGGCCAGCGCCAGCGCGTCAATATCGCGCGGGCACTGGCGCTGCGCCCGCGGCTGGTGATCCTGGACGAAGCGGTGTCCGCACTGGACAAGTCCGTCGAGGCCCAGGTGCTCAACCTGCTGCTCGATCTCAAGGCCGAGTTCGACCTGACCTACGTCTTCATCAGCCATGACCTGAACGTGATCCGCTACCTGTGCGACCGGGTCATGGTGATGTACCTGGGCAAGGTCGTGGAAGTCGGCGATACCGAATCCATTTACCGGAACCCCGCCCACCCTTACACGCGCGCGCTGCTGGCCTCGATGCCGTCGATGGACCCCGACCATCGCACCCTGGCCGCGCCGCTGGCCGGCGACCCGCCGAACCCGATCAACCCGCCATCGGGCTGCAGCTTTCATCCTCGCTGCGCCAGCGCGGAGCCCGTCTGCGCCCGCCGCGCACCGGCGTTGTCCCACGCGCTGGCGGAACACCCCGTGTCCTGCCTGATGGCAATGCCCGATGGCGGCCATTCGCAGCCGTTGCGCCGCATGACGCCCGGCCTGCACGCCGCTGCACACTGAACCTGGCCGGAGATGACCATGCCCTCTAATACCCCCGCCATTTCACTCCGGGACCTGCGCGTGACGTTCGCGGGCGGCGGCAAGACCATCCAGGCCGTCAACGGCGTGTCGCTCGATGTTGCCACGGGAGAAGCCGTCGCATTGATCGGCGAGTCCGGTTCCGGCAAGAGCGTCACCCTGCGCGCGCTGATGCGCCTTCACCCGCCGCGTCGCACGAAGATGAGCGGCGATATCCGGGTCGCAGGGCAGGACGTGCTGAACCTGGACAAGCGGGCACTGGCGCGCCTGCGCGGCGGCACCGTGGCGATGGTGTTCCAGGAACCGCTGCTGGCGCTGGATCCCGTCTACACCGTGGGCCAGCAGCTCATCGAGTGCATCCGCACACATCGCAAGGTATCGAGCGCCGAAGCACGGGAACTCGCGCTCAAGGCGCTGGAAGCCGTACGGATCCCGAGCCCGGAGCGCAGACTGGCCGCCTATCCTCATGAAATGTCCGGTGGCATGAGGCAACGTGCGATGATCGCGCTGGCGCTGTCCGCGCAGCCGAAGATCCTGCTGGCCGACGAGCCCACTACGGCGCTCGACGCCACGGTGCAGATCCAGGTACTGATCCTGTTGCGCGAACTGCAGCGCGAACTGGGCCTGTCCATCGTCTTTGTCACGCACGACATAGGCGCCGCGGTGGAAATCGCCGACCGCGTCGCGGTGATGTACGGCGGACGCATCGTCGAGGAAGGTCCGATCCGCACGCTGATGCGCGAAGCGCGCCACCCATACACGATCGCGCTGCTGCAAAGCCGCCAGCACGGCATGCATCGCGGCGAGCGGCTGCCATCCATCGACGGCGCGCCGCCGGATCTCGCGGCATTGCCGCCGGGCTGCGCGTTCGCGCCGCGTTGCCCGCACGCCCGCCCCGAATGCCTGGCCGACGTGCCGCGCGCGGTGTCGCTCGGCAACGGCCATCAAGTAAGTTGTACCCTCGTTTCCGCGCGCGCCGCGGCCGAGGCCGCCTGAGTCCCTCAGGCTTCAGCATTCACCGGTAAAAGGAACCCGACAGCCATGAGCCTGGCCACCCATCCGTCCCGCGCCTTCCTGCCCTACCCCGAGGCGCCTGTTCCCAACGCGGCGCAGGGCCCGCTGAGCGGGCTGACATTCGCGGTCAAGGACCTGTTCGATGTAGCCGGATACCCGACCGGCGGCGGCAACCCGCATGTGCTGGCGCGCTCCGGCATCAAGACGGCCACAGCGCCGGCGGTATGCAGTCTGCTCGAGGCCGGTGCCACGTTCCTGGGCAAGGTCCATACCGATGAACTCGCGTTCTCGATGAATGGCCAGAACTATCACTATGGCGGCCCTTACAACGGCGCCGCGCCAGACCGGATTACAGGCGGCTCCTCGTCGGGATCGGCATCCGCGGTATCGCACGGCCTGTGCGATTTCGCGCTCGGCACCGATACCGGAGGCTCGATCCGGGCGCCGGCCAGCCATTGCGGCCTGTTGGGCATCCGCCCCTCGCACGGCCGTGTCACGCTGGAGCTGTGCATGCCGTTGAGCGAGTCGCTCGATACCTGCGGCTTTTTTGCACGCGACATCGGCACATTCGCACGCGTCGCCGACGTACTGCTCGGCAACGACAGCCAGCCGCTGGCCGTGCCCCCGAAACTGCTGCTTGCCGCGGATCTCTTCGAACTGCCAACGCCCGAGGCACGCGCGGCGCTCGCGCCAGCCGTTGCCCGCATCGAATCCCTGCTTGGCACGGCCATGCCTGTCAACGTGGCCGACCGCCCGCTGTCCGAGCTGTACTGGGCCTTCCGGTACGTGCAGGGGTGGGAAGCCTGGCAAGCCGACGGCACCCTGATCGAGGACTTTGCACTGCAGCTCGGCCCCGACGTGGCCGGCCGATTCCAGTTCAGCAAGGGCGTCACGCGCGACCAGTTCGAACACGCCAGTACGATACGCCACGCCTTCACCGCACACCTGGGCCGCATGCTCGGGCAGGACAGCATCCTGGTGCTGCCGACCATGCCGGACATTGCCCCGCTGCGGACCGCGCCGGCGGAGGCCCTGGAAGACTATCGCACGGCCGCTGCGCAATCGCTGTGCCTGACGCCGCTGACCGGGTTCCCGCAATTGACTCTGCCTCTGTCTGGCCGCCAGGGTGCGCCGCTCGGCATTTCCCTGCTTGGACCGAAGGGAAGCGACCGCAGACTGATCGCCGTGGCCGAAATGCTGATGGCCGCGCTCGCCTGAGATACGCTCTTCGGTACGCCTTCCCACTCGCCTACAGGACCGACATGACCCGACTTTGCATCACCGCCGCCGGCTACACGTTCATCGCCGAGACCAATCCGGACGCGCCGCAAACCGTGGCCGCGTTCCTGAAGCTGCTGCCCTATCGGCAAAAACTGATCCATGTGCGCTGGAGCGGAGAAGGCTGCTGGATTCCGCTCGGCGAATTCAGGCTCGGCGTCAGCTTCGAGAACCACACGAGCCATCCGTCTTCGGGCGACATACTGTTCTATCCTGGCGGCTACAGCGAGACCGAGATCATCCTGGCCTATGGCAGTTGCTGCTTCGCGAGCAAAATGGGGCAACTCGCGGGGAACCATTTCCTGACCATCGTCGGAGGCAACGAGAACCTCCGCGCCCTGGGCACCAAGGTACTTTGGGAAGGAGCGCAGGAGGTGGTGTTCGAGCTCGCCGAATAGGGTGCCTGCCGACTGCCCGGCCAGCCGCCTCTCACAGTCGTGCAGACCACGGCAGGCATCGCTCAACTGCGCCATGCCAGGGCATTGACGGATGCCCGGCCACCCACCGTCGACAGCCGCGAGCGCGCCACTGCTCCGGTCAACCGTGTACGGCTGACAAGAACTGCCGCAACGCGGGGGTCCGCAGCTGGCCGAATACCTGGTCGGGCGTGCCCGCCTCGTGCACCTTGCCCGGGTGCATGAACACGATGTGGTCATTGACCTTGCGCGCAAAGTTCATTTCGTGCGTCACCATCATCAGCGTCACGCCGTCGGCGGCAAGCGACTCGACCACACTCAGGCAGTGAAGATGGCAGTCCAGGACACGGTTGTCAGCGCGTCCATCCCTCCGCTATGCGTTTTGAAGATACCAGATGTTGGAATTCTTGAATTTACGATGGCGCGAGCGCTTCCTAGACTCCTCCGGACAAAAGAAGCATCCGGAGACAGACATGGTGAATGCCAAACTACCCGCGCAACCGGCCCGAGGCCCTGGCGAACGCCAGCCTGGGCGACAAGTATCCCCTCGAGAAAGGCTGTGTCTACCTGAGCGGCGCCCAAACGCTGGTTCGCCTGCCCGTGCTGCGTAGGACGCGGCAGCGGCGGATGGCGTTGCTGGCCCAATATCGCAGTAACGCGCAGAGGGCTGCGGCCTGACCCGGCCCGCAGCAGATTAGAATCGGGCGCGTCCGGCCTGCCCGTGATGGGGCGCGCGACGGCGCACCGCGTTTTGGCGAGTAGCTCTCCACCCTTGTAAGACACCCGCCCCGGTGACAATACCGCGTCGGCCAGGGCCATATGGCCCAACATCCTTGGAACACTGAAAAATGAGCACGGAAAATCAATTGCAATTCGTTGTAGAGCCTCACCCCCAACCCACCCCCGCCGATGAGATCGCAGCCAGGTTGGAAAACCCGACCTTCGGACGCGTTTTCACAGATCACATGGTCACGATCCGTTGGACCGACGGTCGCGGCTGGCATGACGCCAAGGTCGAAGCACGCCGTCCTTTCCAAATCGATCCCGCCTGCGCAGTACTGCACTACGCGCAGGAAATCTTCGAGGGCATGAAGGCATACCGTGGCGAGGACGGCAAGATCTCCCTGTTCCGACCGGAGGAGAACGCAAGGCGTTTTCGCGCCTCCGCTGCCCGCATGTCGATGGCCGACCTGCCCGAGGCCACATTCCTGCAAGCCGTGGAAGCGCTCGTCGATATTGACCGCGCCTGGATTCCGGGAAGCGAGGGGAGCCTCTACCTGCGCCCGTTCATGTTCGCCTCGGAGAGTTTTCTCGGTGTGCGCGCGGCGGCCGAGTATATATTCTGCGTGATCGCGTGCCCGGTCGGCCCGTATTTCAAGGCCGGCAAGTCGGCGGTGACCGTATGGGTTTCGGATCAATACACCCGCGCGGCCCCTGGCGGCACCGGCGCGGCCAAGTGCGGCGGCAATTACGCGGCCAGCCTGATCGCGCAGACCGATGCCTCGGCCAAAGGCTGCGACCAGGTGGTGTTCCTTGATGCTGCGGAGCACCGCTGGATCGAGGAGCTCGGGGGCATGAATGTGTTTTTCGTGATGGATGACGGCTCCCTGCGCACGCCCCCGTTGACAGGGACAATCCTGCCGGGCGTTACCCGCGCTTCGATCATCGAACTGGCCGGGCACGAGGGTATTCCGGTCAACGAAGCACCATATGACTTCGAGTCGTGGCGCACGGATGCAGCCAGTGGCCGGGTTAAGGAAACCTTCGCCTGCGGCACGGCCGCGGTCGTCACCGCCATCGGGCAGGTGCGCCACGCTGGTGGAGAATTCACGATCGGCAATGGTGGGGAAGGCGAAGTCACGCAACGCCTCCGTTCGTTGCTGACCGGCATCCAGCGCGGCAGGATCGCCGACCCGTTCGGATGGGTCCATCACGTCGATTGAGACCGGCGTGTCTGACATCAGCGGCACGCACGGAATCGGAAGCCAGTCCGCGCCGCGTTGATTCGGTTTGACGTCTATCCCCGCCCGCCTTGGCGGTCCGGTCAATTCCAACAAATACCGGGGCCGGTGCGCGACCTGCGTGCCGGCAAGCCCACCGCGAAGGGTGTTGTTGGTACGCCTGCCCACCAAGGAAACGCTCTAACTTATTGATTTATCGAACCTTCTGCTCAGGCGCTTCGACGGAGCATCTTTATCTTTACTACACTTCACGTTTACCGCTAACGCCAGGCACGTTCGCCGTTCGCCCGCAAGACGACGGCTTCTCGCTGAGCACCCATCCAATGGACGGTGCGCCACGGCTGGATGAGCCGATACGGGGAGCGGCCTCTCGCGCCGAACGGGTGGAGCAAGGAGAAACGACGATGGAACTGCTCGTGGAACAAGTGGAAGTTTGGGCGGCGAGCATACCGGACAAGCCGGGTGGCCTAGCCGGGGTCCTGACGACCTTGCGCGATGTGGGGGCCGATCTGCAATTCATCATTGCCCGGCGCAGTCCGGACAGGCCTGGCGAAAGCGTCGTGTTTGTCACACCGTTGCAGGGAGAGCGCGAAATGGTGGCGGCGGCCATCGCCGGATTCAATCTCACGCAAAAGCAGCATTGCGTGCGTGTCATGGGCCAGAATATACCGGGCCTTGCCGCTGCCTTGACCGAGGACCTTGCCGAAGCGAGGATCAACCTCCGTGGTTTTTCAGCGGCGGTAATCGGTACGCAATTTGTCGCCTACGTGGCGGTCGACTCGCTGGCGGAGGCGGACCTGGCAGCGGACGTCCTCAAAGCCGTTGTCTGAAGGAGCTCGCATGACGCGCTCGCGATAGGTATCGAGCCGCGTCGCGTGCTCCGGTTTGCTTGATGTGCGCAATGCCACGGGGTCAATCGGCGAATGCACTCCACGCGACGGACCAGACTCCCGCCCGATCTCGTCCAGCGCCTGATTGGTCTCGAGCCTTTAGGCGCAGATACCGCCGGCATTGCTGGCCGCCAGGGTTGGCTCTGCTGCGCAAGGCGGCCTTACGATAGAGAATTGCCTGCGTCCTGTTGTTACCGCCGGTGCCTCTTGCCTCATACCAGCACGTGGCGTGTCTCTACAAAGAAGCGCTGAATTTCTTCTTCAATATCCGGATCGATCATTCTTTCCGGCCGATTTCCGTTCGGGCAGGCAAGCCTTGGGGTCGTGCCAAACAAGCGGCAAATCAACGGGCGCTCCGAATACACGCTACACCCCTTGGTATCCAGATGGGGGCAATTTAGGTTTGCCAGCGCAGTTTCGTGCTCGGCATCGCTCTTAACGGGAAGCCTCGACATCTCTTCGGTTGAGGTGGTCACCGGCCCACAACAGTCATGACATCCAGGGGTGCACTCGAAGGTGGGAATTCGCGAGCGAAGAAATCTGATCTTTTGACTATTCATTGGTGCAGGTATCAGACAGTCGGTCGGGAGCGAGCCGAGGTAGCGGAAGGCTGCGCGCTACGTGCGACCCAACTGTGCGCCGCAATCGAGTTCAACTACCGTTCCCCCGGCTGTAATCCGAGGAATTCCGACGCCTCTTGCATAGCGCTCTCGGCCAGCTCACGAGCTTCCTCGCCTCCGCCGGGGGACATCAGGCCGACCAGCGCTGCGTAGAGCAAGTGGATCAGATCCACGGCACGGTGATACTGTTCGTCGCTCATGTCTTACTCTCTACGAAGCCATTGAGCCGTGTCATCAGCTCAGGTTTGCGCAACTTTGCGCCTGATCGGGCCGTCGTTTCAGGTGCTTCCCCGCCCGGGCAGATGTTGCACGAGCCAGATCATTGCCGACACCGCGGCAATGGCCCAGAGGATCACGATCACCAGCGCAGCAACGTGGCTGACGGGGCGATTTGCGGCCTCTGCGGCGGCTACGCGATGCTGGCGCATTACTTCCGCAGGAATCCATCGTATTGCCAGCAACAAGCCGAGCGGTACCAGCACCACGTCGTCCAGATAGCCGAGCACTGGAATGAAATCCGGAATCAGGTCAATGGGCGACAAGGCATAGGCTGCGACCAGCAAGGCTAGCGCTTTCGCATACCACGGCGTGCGGGGATCGTGCGCGGCCAGCCACACCGCGTGCACATCTTCCTTGACTGCCCGAGCCCAACGCCGGGAACGTGCGGCCAAATGAGGCAGAAGGTCCCGGCGCCACAAGTGCAGGCGCACATCGTCGAGCACCGGAACCGCCGCGAGGGCGAGCAGCAAGGTTGCCAGGACAAGCGTGGCGCTGAACCCGACGTGCTTGAACCCCAAGGCGCCAATGACGCCGCCGGCAAAGAATAAGGCGACCAGGGTGATAAGTACCTGTAGCTTGTGCCGATTGGCGAGCACCAGTGGCTTGCTCGAATCGGCTCTGGACAGGTTGCAATAGAACAGCTTGCCCAGTTCGATACCGATGTCGGTGACCATGCCGGTCACGTGCGTGGTGCGGATCTCGGCGTTCGACAGCTTGGTGATCATGGCATTTTGCAAGCCCATGATGAAACAGAGCACCATGACCGTTGCTGGTACAAACAACCATTCGTGGTGCTCGAGATTGCTGCCAAGCAGGCCAAAACACACCAACAGCGCAGCTTCCAACATGAGCGGCAATGCGTATTCGCTATGCAGCCGCTCGCGCCGAGCCCAGTTTATCAGCACCGCCGAGCAGGCGGCACCCGCCAAAAACGACAGCATGGCCCCCAGGCCGTCCAGCATCAGCCAGAAACTGCCAAGCGCCAGGTTGTCGGCCATGGCGGACACGATCCCCGACATGTGAGAGGTGTACTGCTGCACGGCCAGGAAGCCTCCCGCGTTGGTCGCTCCGGCAACGAAGGCCAGGTAGCAGGCGAGTTGCCGATTGATCCCGGGATTGCGCTCCTTCCCGGTGAGCTTACGCAGGTACAGGATTGGCATGGTCGCGTCGGTAAGGTGGTGTGCGCGGGGGGGCGGTGTCAATACCGAGTCTGCGACCTTCCGAGCTTAGGCCAGAAGGCGCGATCCGACGCAAGCCGCTCGCCGTGCTTCAGGCGGCGAGCGGCCGCGGTCAGGTTCAGCGAATGCGCCGTTTCCAGGATGCGCGCACGCGCCGTCAGCGCGTTCAGGGAGGGCAGCTTGTGCGCACCTTTCCAGGCAAACAGCGTGTAGTTACAACTGTCTTCGGAAAGGGAAAGCGATATCGACTGACCAAACGAGGCGCTGACTTCCTCCAGGTAGAGCGGAATATCGGGATCGCTTTCGAGAAAATTCGCAACCAGCACCCCGGTATCGGTCAAGCGTGCATGACAGTCGGCATAGAAGTCCGCGGTGCCAAGCTGCACCGGCATGCCGTCGGCCAGGAAGCCATCCACCAGGATGACGTCCGGTCGCGCATTCCGGTTCGAGACATATTCGGCGCCATCCGCGCAAACTACCTCGAGTCGCTCGTCATCCGGCGGGATGTGGAACTGGTCGCGCAGGGCAATGACCGCCGGATTGATCTCAATGGCCACAATCCTGGTATTGGGTAGGTGCCGGTAGCAATATTTGGCCAGTGAACCGCCCCCCAGGCCGATCATCGAGATTCTGGCGGGCGTTGGGTGCAACAGCAGGAATCCCATCATGGTCCGGGTATAACCCAGCACGAGCCTGTCGGGATCCTTGCGCGACATGAAGCTTTGGGTGGCCAGCGCGTCGAAATGCAGTGACAGGGCGTGCTGGGTTTCCAACACCTGGGGCGTACCGTCGTTGGCCGCCTCGGCCAGGAATTTCAGATAAGCCTCGAACGAGGAGCGGTCGGCGTGCATCTGTCGGTTTCCATTAGCGAGACTTGGGGAGCGCCTCGCCCCTCAACAATGCCGCGATAGTGACGACAGCGGCGGCCTCGTCCACGCCGTCCGCCTGGATGCCCAGGTGTGTCCCCACTTGAGCGGACAGGCGCATGACCTCCATAACGTTCTTGGCGTTTGCGATCCAGGGGCCGCTGGTGAGCAGGATCTTGCACTCAAACTGATTGGCCGTGAAAGCCAACCGTGCAGAATTCCGGCCTTGAAATCCGTTGCCGGCAGTTACTTCTATCGTCACTTCTACCACTGCGCCCTCATCAGAAAAAGGTGCCCTCAAGACTCGTTTGCGCGGGACCGCGCCCCTGCCAGCCTGCACACCGGGCCGATGGCATGCCGGCGCATCCTGGAGATGTATATAATGATAATGCCATTATAATATGATGACATTGTTAGACGCATGGAATCCAAGACCGCCCGCCTGACCGTATTGATCGATCCGGAGAAAAAAAAGGCCTTTGAGGCACTCTGCGCCGCCCAGGACCAGACGCCATCCCAAGTCGTTCGCCAGATGATTCGCGACTATTTGCAGCGGTACGAGGTGGACTACGCCACCCGGCCGACGCTCGGCGCGCCGAGGTCAGTGGCGAAGGAAGTGGGTGATGCGTAGCAGGACGGGAGCCGGCCGGTGCCCACGCTCAAGTGCGCACCGCTGATGCCAGGGCCGGATCGCTAGCGCCGTGTGGCACCGGCCTGCCGAACGGCGCTTAGTATTCCGCGCAGGATCTCTATTGGCGGCGGCGGACAGCCCGGCACGGCTACGTCGACCGGGATCACGTTGGCGACACGGCCGCAGCTCGCATAGCTCTCGCCGAAGATCCCGCCGGTACAACCGCAGTCGCCTACCGCCACCACCAGTTTCGGCTCCGGGGTTGCCGCGTAGGTGCGCAGCAGCGCCTCCTCCATATGACGCGAGACGGGCCCGGTCACCAGCAGCATGTCGGCGTGGCGCGGGCTGGCGACGAACTTGATGCCCAGGCCTTCGATGTTGTAGTAAGGATTACCGAGCGCGTGGATCTCCAGCTCGCAGCCATTGCACGAGCCTGCGTCGACCTGCCGGATCGTCAGCGCCTGGCCGAGAATGTCGAGCAGTTCCCGGTGGATGCGCTGGATAGAGGCAGTCTCCCCCGCGCCGGGCGGCGCAGGCTCAGTGACGATGCCGGTGTGGGCGATTTGCTTGAGGATTTGCCACATCAGAGGTCGTGCCCCGCATAGCTGAGGTTGAAGGATTTGTTGATCAGCGGAAAGTCCGGCACGATGTTGCCGATGATGGCGTGCTCAAGCACCGGCCAGTTCTGCCACGACGGGTCGTGGCAATGACAGCGGAGGATGCGGCCGTCATCGGCAAGTTCGAGCGCGACGAGGACTTCGCCGCGCCAGCCCTCCACCCATCCCGCCCCAATGGCGGCGCCGGCGGGCGCTTGTAGCGCAAGTCGCGTGGCCCCATCCGGCAAGCCTGCACAGATGGCACGGATCAGTCGCAGCGACTCCAGCACCTCATCGAATCGCACCGCGACACGGGCGGCGACATCGCCGCCGCGGTGTCCGGCCATTTTTACGGCAAGGCTATCGTAGGGCGGCCAGGCATGGTCGCAGCGCAGGTCCGCCGCTCGGCCGCTGGCACGTCCGGCCAGCCCCGTCAGCCCAAGCTGGGCGGCAAGCTGTGGCGTGACGCGGCCCGCCCCAAGAAAGCGGTCCTGCAGGCCCGCATGTTCGTCGTACACTGCGCGCAGCACGCGCACTTCCCGCTCAATGCGGTTGCACTGCTGCCGCAAGCGCTCAAGCATGGCTGTCGTCAAGTCCTGCGCTACGCCGCCCGGTACCACGGCGTCCATCATCAGCCGGTGGCCGAAAGCCTCTCCGGACAGCCGCTGCCAGTCTTCGCGCAAGCGCGAGAATTGCGCCAATCCGAAGGCCAGCCCCGCGTCGTTGCCCAGCGCCCCCAGGTCACCCAGGTGATTGGCCACGCGCTCACGCTCGAGCATCAGGGCACGCAGCCAGTTTGCGCGCGGCGGGGGCGCACAGTCCCAGGCAGACTCGAGCGCCATGCAATAGCCCCAGGCGTAGGCCACGGTGGAGTCGCCCGAGACCCGGCCGGCCAGACGGTAGCCCTCCAGCGGCGGCAGTTCGGTGAACCGCCGCTCGATGCCCTTGTGCGTGTAGCCCAGGTGTTCTTCCAGCCGCAGGACCTTTTCTCCGACCACGGAAAAGCGGAAGTGGCCGGGTTCGATGATGCCGGCATGCACCGGGCCGACCGCGATCTCGTGCACCCCGTCGCCCTCTACACGCACGAAAGGATAGTCGGCCGGCAGTTTGCCGGCCGTGGCCGCACTCAGCTGCGCGCCGTTTTGCAGCGGTCGCGGCCCTGGCGACCACAGGCCGTGGTCCAGCCAGGGCCGGGCGTCGTGGCTGCCGTGCACGGCGATACCCGCCAGGTCGGTCATGGCACGCTGCATTCGGCCTGCGCACGGGAATGCACTGCTCAGATCCGGCACGGTGGGCGCGACACCATCAAGCCGCAATTCGAGCCATATCAGTCCTCGCGGCATGGCATACGCCACGCATGCGGCCAACGTACCGCCGATGGCGCTGCGGTCGGCGCCCCACAGTCCAACAAGGCGCCCACCCGCATCCGCCACCGCGCGGGCCGTGGCAGACCAGTCGTCTTGCCCGACCTGGCCGTGCCAGACCGGCAGCGGCGCAGGCAGCCGCGCCAGCTCAAGGCTGAGATCTGACAGTGTCATCGGTCTAGCTCCCCAGCATTGCGGCTGCCTGCCGGTACCAGGTGTCGAGATAGGGCGGAATATAGAGGCCCAGCATCAGCCCCAGGGCGAGGTGCACGAACACTGGGATCAGCGCTGGCGGATGCGCCAGCGGCTTGAGCGTGGTGTCACCGAACACCATCGGTTGTACCCGGCTGAACACCGCGGCGAATGCCAATCCGAGAGCAATCAGCAGGAAGGGCGTGGCCCACGGCTGCTCGCGCATGGCGGTCGTGACGATCAGGAACTCGCTGGCGAAGACCCCAAACGGCGGCATGCCCAGGATGGCGAGTGCGCCTACCATCAGGCCCCAGCCGACGGTGGGGCTGACACGGATCAGCCCGCGGATGTCGTCCATGATTTGCGTGCCCGCTTTCTGCGCGGCGTGGCCCACAGCGAAGAAGATTGCGGACTTGACCAGCGAATGCACCGTCATGTGCAGCAGGCCGGCGTAGCTGGCGATCGGCCCGCCCATGCCGAAGGCGAAGGTCATCATGCCCATGTGCTCGATGGACGAATATGCAAACATGCGTTTGATGTCGCGCTGCCGGATCAGGAAGAAGACCGCCGCGACCACCGATACCAGGCCGAACCCCATCATCAGGCGGCCGGTGAGATGGTTGCCCAGTGCCGCATCGGTCAGCACCTTGCAGCGCAGCACGGCATAGAGCGCCACATTGAGCAGCAGGCCGGAGAGCACGGCGGACACCGGGGTCGGGCCCTCGGCGTGGGCATCGGGCAGCCAGTTATGCAGCGGGACCAGGCCGACCTTGGTGCCATAGCCGATAAACAGGAAGGCGAATGCCAGCGTGATGATGTTGGGATCGAGCTGGCGCTTGACCGCGTCCAGATTGGTCCACAGCAACGCGCCCCCCTCCGCGCCGATGACTTTCTCGGCGGCCATGTAGAGCAGCACCGTGCCAAACAGCGCCTGGGCAATCCCCACCCCGCACAGGATGAAGTACTTCCATGCCGCTTCGAGGCTGGCGGCGGTGCGGTAGACGCTGACCAGCAGCACCGTGGTCAGCGTGGCGGCCTCCATCGCAACCCATACGATGCCCATATTGTTGGTCGTCAGCGCCAGCAGCATGGTAAAGGTGAAGAGCTGGTACATGCTGTGGTACAGGCGCAACCGCGGCGGCGTCATCTTGCCGTGGTCGTGCTCCACCCGCATGTACGGCCGCGAGAAGATCGAGGTCGTCAGGCCCACGAACGCAGTCAGCGCAACGAGAAAGACGTTCAGGGGATCGATGTAGAACTCCCGGCCCCATGCCAGCATGGGGCCATCGGCGACGATCCGCACTGTAAGCATGCAGGCGGCGAGGAATGTGCCCAGGCTGAAGGCGACATTGATGTCGCGTGCGCGTTCGCGATGTCCCGTCAGCGCGAGCACCAGCCCGCCGGCGAGCGGCATTGCAAGCAACAGGGCCAGCGCAATCAACTCAATCCTCCTTCAGCTTTTCAAGGTGACGGATGTCCAGGCTGTCGAACTGCTCGCGGATCTGGAACATGAACACGCCCAGGATCAGCACGCCGATCAGTACATCCAGCGCGATGCCCAGCTCGACCACCATCGGCATGCCGTATGTCGCGGCGGTGGCTGCAAAGAAGAGGCCGTTCTCCATCGCCAGGAAGCCAATGACCTGCGGCACCGCCTTGGAGCGCGTGATCATCATCAGGAAGGACAACAGCACGCATGCCAGCGCAATGCCCAGCGTGCCGCTGGCTAGCTTCAGCGACAGCCGCGCGATTGGCATGGTGAGATTGAAGGCGAAGATCACCACCAGGATGCCGATCAGCATGGTGGTGGGAATGTTGATCAGCGTCTCGACGTCCCAGCGGATCTGGAGACGATCGATAACGCGGTGCAGCAGATAGGGGATGAGCAACACCTTGAGTACCAGGGTCAGGCCGGCCGACAGGTAAAGGTGCGGCTGGCCCGTCACGTAGCCAACGACGGCGGTGGCTAATGCCAGGGTCGCACCCTGCAGCGTAAACAAGTGGATCAGCGACAGGATCCGTCGCTGCGAGATCATGGCGAAGGCGAGGATCAGCAGCACCGCGCCGAGCAGGTTGACGAACTGGGTGAGGAGCGCAGTCATTAGCTTGTTTGTCAGTGAGCCAACAGCAAGTGGACCAGCATGCCGATCACCGCCAGCAGAAAGGCAGTGGCCAGGAACTCCGGCACGCGGAAGATGCGCATCTTGGCGCTCACCGTCTCCAGCGCCGCGAGCAGGATTCCACCCACGATGAGCTTGAACAGCAGCACGGGCAGCGCCAGCAGCATGGCCAAGGGGGCTTGCGCTTCAGCGATTCCCCACGGAAAGAACAACGCCAGGCCGATGCAGGAATAGGCAAACAGCTTCAGGCTTGCCGCCCACTCGAGGAGCGCCAGATGCCGGCCCGAGTATTCCAGGATCAGCGCCTCGTGGATCATTGTCAGCTCGAGGTGGGTGGCAGGGTTGTCGACCGGTACACGGGCGTTCTCCGCCAGCGATACCATGGTGAACGCAACGCCGGCAAACGCCAGTCCGGGGTAGATGGCCAGGTCGCGGTGAGCAATCGTCTCGACAATGGTGGTGAGCGAGGTCGACTTGGAGACCAGCGAGGCGGAGAACAGCACCATCAGCAGCGCCGGTTCCGCCAGGAAGCCGATCAGCATCTCTCGCCGCGCACCCAAGGTTCCGAAGGCAGTGCCGACGTCCATCGCCGCCAGCGAGATGAAGACCCGCGCCAGCGCGAACAGCCCGACCAGGGCGATCGCGTCGGCGGCCGGCGCGAGTGGCAAGTCGGTGGACACGGTCGGGACGATCGAGCAGGCCAGCGCCATGCATCCGAACACCACATAAGGCGTGGCGCGAAACAGAGGCGACGCATTGTCCGCGACCACCGATTCCTTGTTGAACAGCTTGTGCAGCATTCGATATGGCTGCCAGACGCTGGGCGCCGATTTGTTCTGCAGCCAGGCCCGCCACTGATTGACCCAGCCGGTCAGCAAGGGCGCCAGCGTGATCGAGATCACGATCTCGAGTAGCTGTGACAGGGTCCCGGTCAGGTTCATGCAACCCTCATCGCATCACGGCCAGCAGCGTGGCGGCCAGGGTCAGGAAGCTGTACAGCAGGTAAGCCGAAATCCGTCCCTGCTGCATCCGGCCGATCAGGCGGGCCAGATACGATGCCAGATCGATCACGGGGACATACAGCCAGCGCCAGAAATGGTCCGCAACCGTGACCCGGTAGCGCGGCTGTTCGTCGAATGGCGTCGGCAGGTCACGACGCATCAGGAAAAACGGCTCGAAGATCTGGCGGATCGGCTGACCAAACCCCTCGGCAGTGTCCTGCATGCGCGCGGTGCTCCATGGAAAGCCGCAGGCCCAGGGCGGACTGCGGCGAAGCCGACCGTGGTAGAAGCGGCGCACCAGCAGATAGGCAAGCGCAAAACTGGCCAGAATACCTAACAGGAAAATGACCGGCCCATAGCTGGCCTGAGCCAGGCCGTTAGGCGCCAGCAGCCAGCCGCCGCCGGCCGCGGCCCGGGCGCCGAGTCCGCTCGCCACTAACTGCTGCGTCACCGGATCGATCAGCTGGACGAATTGGGTCGGGAGCAGGCCCAGCGCTATGCAACCCAGCGCCAGCCACAGCATGCCCGCGCGCTCCCCGCGCCCGGCGTCGTGCGCGTGGGCCAACTTGGGCTCACGCGGCTGACCGAGGAAGATCACGCCGAAGAACTTGACCATGGTGTAGCCGGCAAGGGCCGCCACCAGCGCGATCAGCGCGGCGACCACTGGGATCAGCATGGTCAGTATCGGCTCTGGGAGGCCAGGCGTGAACAGGAAGCTTTGCAGCAGCAGCCACTCCGAGACGAAGCCACCGAGCGGGGGCAGCCCCGCGCTGGCCAGCACGCCCAGCAGCGTCAGCCAGCCCACCCATGGCATATAGCGAATCAATCCGCCCAGCTTGCCAAGGCTTCTCTCGGCGGTAGCATGCAGCACGCTCCCGGTTCCCAAAAAGAGCAGGCTTTTGAAGAAGGCATGGCTGGCGACATGGTAGAGCGCGGCAGTCAGGGCCAGCGCGGCCATTGGCTTCATGCCGTAGGCCGAAAACAGCAGTGTCAGGCCCATGGCAACAAAGAGCAGGCCCATGTTCTCGATCGACGAATAGGCCAGCAGCCGCTTCATGTCGGTCTGTACCGCGGCGAAAACCACGCCGAACAGCGCGGTGGCCAATCCAACGGCCAGCAGCACTACGCCCCACCACCATAGACGCATCTGCAACAAGTCGAAGGACACCCGCAACAGGCCGTAGATCGCAGTGTTGAGCATGACACCGCTCATCATCGCCGACACCGGCGACGGCGCTGCCGGATGCGCCTCCGGCAGCCAGACGTGCAGCGGCAGGATGCCCGCCTTGGCGCCGAATCCAAACAGGGCGAGCAGGAAACCGACGGAGGCCCAGAACGGCGTCAGCGCCTGGGCGCGCATGTTGGCAAACGTATAGTCGCCGGTGTTGGCCTGTAGCACGCCAAAGCACAGCAGGATAGCGATCGCTCCGATGCGCGCCATCGTGATGTAGAGATGGCCGGCGGCGCGCACTTCGGCGATCCGGTGGTTGGCCGTCACCAGGAAGAACGATGACAGCGCCATGGTTTCCCACATCACCATGAATGAGTAGGCGTCGTCTGCCAGGATCACCACGGCCATGCTGGCGAGGAACAGGTGGTACTCAAGGCAGAGCAGGCCCGGCGGCGTGCCTTCCCCCTTGCGGAAGTAGCCAGCCGCAAACGTCGAGATGCCGGCCGCCGCTCCCCCCATGACCATCAGGAAGTAGGCGGACAGGCTGTCGAGCCGGACGTGGAACGGCAGTGCGGGCAGGCCAATGGGCAGCACGGCGACCTCGGGCGTGCCGAACACAGCGTGGAGCGCCAAGCCGAACAGCGCCAACCCTAGCAGCCCCCCGATGGGGAATAGCAGGTGGGATACCAGGTCAAACCGATGCAGCGCCAGGACCCCTGCCACAGCGACAAGCAGCCAGGCCCCAACCACAACAAGCATCCAGTCGAGATGGAGCCATTGCGTGAGTGGGGGCACGCTGCTCATGGATCAGGCTCCGCGGCGGGCCGCACGGCGCTTGGCAGGAGGTTTCGCAACGCGCCGCGACGGCGCGCCAACCGGTGACTTCTCTTTGCCCATGGCTTCCGCTTTATCCGTGTCCACGCCGCTGAGGACGTAATCGACGCCATGCTGGGCGAGGTAGTCGCGGATAAAACGCCGTATCACCTGCGAGGCGGTCAGATCCTGCTGTGCGCAAAGGCGCTCGAAGGCAGCCTTCTTGTTGGGATCGATGAGCAGCGTAAGCCGAGCGGTCTTTTGCTCCATGGGAGCCTCAAGATGGCAATACGATGATTACATGATTCACATCATAGATGATGGCCATGCGAATCCAAAGGACTTCGCAGTCGAGCCGCGCTCTCCCGCGTGGCGCCGGCGTCAGCAGAATGCGCACAGGCTTGCCGACCGCAGCATGCGACAAGTTGTAAACATTTCGTAGACCCAACCGATTGGGGTCTGCACCGAGCTTCGGATAGCGGTCGAGCAGTTGGGAGAAAGCGCCTGCGGTACCTCGACTGCTCAGCTCGGTCCACGCGACGGCAGGCCATACTGCGAGATCGCGTGTCTGTAGTTCGGACTAATGCGAATTGACTGATTAATTATTTTTAGAGTGTCGATAAAAATGTCAATTCATTTTCCGCCACCTTTATTCGACATGAGTTCCAGCCGGATACCTCGGTGACAAGTTTATTTTCTGCCACGGTTGTGGTCCAGTCCCAATCAGCCTTGCGGGGCCGTGTTTCAGTTCACCCTGCCGCCTCAGGACTGAATGCCTCTCCCCGACACCGGGGAAAGGCAGCAGGAACTTAAAGCGGCGGCTCGCATATTCCCAGTCGCTGCGCCATCAACACAAGCTCGGCAAACGTGTGCGCCTTCATCTTGCGCATGGCCTGGCCGCGATGAATCTTCACGGTGATCTCGCTGATACCAAGCTCGCCAGCGATTTGCTTGTTCAGCCGACCGGCAACAACCAGACACATGACCTCGGCCTCACGTGGTGTGAGGCCCTGATAGTTGGCTCGCAATTCATCAAGCTTGCGCATGCCACGGCGGCGCTGTTCATCCTTTTCCAAGGCTGCCGTCACGGCATCGAGCAGGTCCTGTTCGCGGAATGGCTTCGCCAGGAAATCCTCCGCGCCAGCCTTCATGGCAGCCACGGTCATGGGGATGTCGCCGTATCCGGTCATAAAAATGATCGGGACCGGGATGCCTATTTGCGACAACCGGGTCTGCAGGTCCAGGCCGCTCTGCCCGCGCAGCCTGACATCAAGCAACAGGCAGGTAGGCGCATCCGGAAACGCAAACGCGAGAAGTTCGGCAGCGGATGCGAACAGTGCGACACGCATGCCGACGGATCGGAAGAGATTCTCCAACGCGCCGCGAAGCGCTGCGTCGTCATCAACGATTAACACCATCGCTTCATCACTCGCGCTGTCCGCTGCTATGAAGCTGTTGATTGTCACGGTCTATCTCCAGTGCACCCATCGGTGCGGGTGCGCGAGCCTTCAGCCTGAGCCATGGGCTTCGCAAAACATTTTGTTACATCACGCTATGGGGTCGTCGGCTACTTATACCATGGGGTTAGTTCGAATCCGCAACCCACTGCCGTCATTCGGGTCGCGGCGATGGCAACGGCCGCACTCAAAACTTCAGCGGTCACTCATGCTGGTCATCGAACGGTGATCGGCCGATAGGCGCATCCCGTCCAGAACAACGGGCTTTGTCATAGTCGACAGGGCCGCGTGGCTAGGTGTCGGTTCAGCGTGAACCGAAGGAAACGGTATTCCTTGGTCCGCCGCTGGCGGGAACTTCTTTTACCGTCGAACATTGCCCGCGACGCCGGCATTTCCACCCTCTACCTCGTCCGCAACGAGATTGCGGTCAGCGACCAGCCTGCTCCAACGCGCAAGCTCCTGTTGAATAAACACCTGGAAATCTGAGGGGCCCGCGTGCACGACTTTGAAACCGTAACCCGAGAGTACCTCGCTCTTCGACAACTCGGAAAGGACCTGCTTCACCGCTAGATCAAGTTTCTCGATTCTCTCCTTCGCGGTCCCCTTGGGGGCCAGAACGCCATACCAGCCGGTGACCAACATGTTTGGCAAGCCGGCCTCGGCAAAGGTGGGTGTCTCGGGCGCTATCGATAGACGCGCGTCGTTCGCAACCGCCAGTGCCCGTAACTTCCCGGACTTGATGTGTCTGAGGCTATCGGCGCCAGCGAAGACTGCGTCCACATCACCGCTGATCGCTGCCATGACCGCCTGGACGCCGCCGTGGTACGGAACATGTGTCACGCGAATCGAGGCAGATTGCGAGAGCAACTCTATGGCGAGATGGCTCGTATTTCCGTATCCAGACGATGCCACGGTAACCGGATGGGACCTCGCCCGGACGACAAGGTCGGATACAGACGTGATTCTGGAAGTGGCTCCCACATAGAGAACCAACGGTTGCTTTGCTATGAGAGAGACTGGTTGGAAGTCGCTGACGGGGTCATAGCCCGCCGACTTACTCACGAGTGGCCCGATCGCGTAGGCAGCGAGGGCGAGCACCAGCGTATAGCCATCGTTCTTAGCGCGCTGTATGTGCCGCAAGGCGATCTGTCCGCCTGCACCGGGCTTGTATTGAAGCACCACAGGCGCTCCCAGGGCCTTTTGCAGGCCGTCGCTGAGTGGGCGCGCCAAAAGATCCGCCGGCCCCCCCGGAGGATAAGGTACGACGATGGTGACTGGTTGATCCGGGTAAGCTGCCCACGCTGGCTGAACGGAAGTCATCGTTCCTCCCAGCAACAGCCATGCGCCAAGCACAGTCGCGCTTCGCACAATGGGCGCACGCTTCGTCCTGGCTCGCTCCATCGTCCATGTGGAGGTGCGTTCTACGATCGCGAGGGCTTCGAGTCGCATAATTTCCGCGAGTGTTTGCACAATCAAAAGAGCTAAGCAATTTTGCGAGATGATTCTAGCGGTCGGATCATACGCGGAGAAGTCGACTTGCTACACCCTGCCTTTGCCAGTCGGCTTCGTGACAGCAAAAGCCTGCCAGGTTTTCAGGGCGTTGGACCAGTAGACGTATTTAAGTACTTACCGCACGGCCCGCCGAAGGCTGCCCAATCAGTCATCAACAACCATCGACTATGTGTTGACGGGGGCGATTTGATAAGATGTAGCCTCCCGGCTGCGCCTGCAAGCAAGCCGTTTTTTTGCACATTTGTTCCCGATAACGGTGCTTTCCATGTTTTTCCCGCAGGCGGGCGTACGCTCAGGCTTTGATTCCACATGGGAGGCAGGCGACCGGCTGTTTGGCCGCGGCTGGCTGATGCAGGACGATGGTCGCAAGGTGCCCGTGCTCGGTGTCTGGCCTGCCGACAAGCATTGCACGCCGGCCGCGCTTGACCGGCTTGCTCACGAATATGCGCTTCGTGACGACCTCGATGCAACTTGGGCCGCCCGCCCGTCAAGTCTGTTGTGCGAGCGCGATGCGGCAGTGCTTCTGCTGGACGATCCGGGAGGCGAGCCACTCGCCCACCTGGTGGGTGGGCCGATTGACCCGGCGACGTTTCTCGACATTGCCGTGGCCGTGACCAAGGCGGTCAGTCATCTCCATCAGCGCGGCCTGGTCCACAAGGATTTGAAGCCTGCCCATGTCCTTGTGGCTCCGGACCGGCGCCAGGTGTGGTTGCTGGGCTTCGGCATCGCGTCGCGAGTGCAGCGTAGCGCCCAACCGCGTGCGGAAATTAGTGAGATCTCCGGCACGCTGGCCTATATGTCGCCAGAACAGACAGGCCGGATGAATCGCGCCATCGACGCGCGAAGCGACCTGTACGCACTAGGCGTGATCTTCTACCAGCTGCTTACTGGTGTGCTGCCCTTCGTCGCCAGCGACCCGCTGGACTGGGTCCATGCACACCTGGCGCGCAAGCCGTGCCCGCCGGCAGAGCGCAACCCGGCCGTGCCTGCGATGCTGTCGGCGCTTGTCATGAAGCTCCTGTCGAAAGCTCCAGAGGAGCGTTATCAGACAGCCGCAGGGCTGGTGCGGGACCTGCAGCACTGCCGCCGGGCATTGTTGGCGCATGGGCAGATTGCAGCGTTCGCGCTGGGGCAACGCGACCTCTCGGGCGCCTGGGAAATACCCGACCGCCTCTATGGCCGCGAGCAAGCCATGGCGACGCTGCTGGCAGCTTACGAGCGCGTGGCATGCACGGGACGCAGCGAGATGGTGACGGTCTCCGGCCATTCTGGCGTAGGCAAGACGTCGCTGATGCGGATGTTTGGTCGCGCGGTTGCCGGGCGCGGCGGGATCCATGCCGCCGGCAATTCCGATGCGCCGGGTGACGTAGCGATCGACGCGCCTGTCGATGCGGGCATACGGCTGCCCTATGCAGCGCTCGCCCGAGCAGTCAGCGGCCTGTTGCGGATCGGACTGGCAGATCACGCGGCCGACATGGCACCCTGGCGCACTGTCATCGCGGAGGCGCTGGGGCCGAACGCCGGTGCGCTTGCGCCATTGCTGCCAGAACTGCAGACGCTGCTTGGTCCGGTACCGTGGATGCGCGACACGCCCTCGCGCGAAACGGGGCCCCAAGTGCAGCTCGCGCTGCGCAACCTCGTGGCCGCCCTTGCGAGCACCGCGCGACCGCTGACGCTGTGCCTCGACGACATCCAGTGGCTCGACGACGAAAGCGTCACGCTGCTGCACCAGATGCTCACTGAGCCGGGCACAGCAGACCTGCTAGTGGTCTGCGCCTATCGCAGTCACGAGGTCGGGGACGGCCAGGGCGTGATGCAATGCGTCGATGCGCTACGCGCGGATGGTGCCGCAGTGACCCAGATCGAGCTGGGCTGCCTCGACGAATCTAACCTGCGGCAGCTCGTCGCCGACGCGCTCCATTGCGATACCGAAACGGCTGCCGCGCTCGCGCGACTGGTGATGGAGAAGACGGCCGGCAACGCGTTTTTCGCCACGCAGTTCATCAGTGAACTATCCGACGAGGGGCTGCTGCACTTCGACCACGGCTCGGCACGCTGGACCTGGGATCTCGGCCAGATCGCAGCCAAGGCGCTGACCGACAACGTGGTATCGCTGATGGTTGGACGGATCGACCGGCTGGCGGCCAGCACCCAATCCGCACTGGCCCTGCTCGCCTGCCTTGGCAACGACACCACAGTCGACACCTTGGCGCGCGGTTGGACCGGCGACACCGATGAACTAGAGCCCGCGGTCCGGGAGGCCGTGCGGGCGGGGCTGGTTTCGTGCAGGGAGAACGTGCTGCGCTTCTCCCACGATCGCATCCTCGAAGCGGCCTATTCGCGCATCGCCGAGCCGACGCGGCAGGCGTTCCATTTACGTGTTGGCCGACTGCTGCTGGAGCGCACGCCATCCGACGAGGTTGACGCGAGCATCTTTACCATCGTCGGACAGTTGAACCGCGCGACCGGCAACATCGAGGCACAGGGAGAGCGCGACAGGCTCGCGGAACTAAACCTGGCCGCTGCCCTGCGTGCCAAGTCCGCATGCGCCAACACCGCGGCGCTGCGCTATCTGTCGATCGGGCTTGCACTGCTGGGCGATCACGGCTTTTCCCGGCAAGAGCCCCTTGCCTTCGCATTGACACTGCACATGGCCGAATGCGAGTTTCTCACCGGGGACTCGGCACGCGCCGAGCATCGATTGGAGGCACTGGCCGCGCGCACCTCGTCGATCACCGCGCTGGCAGTGCTGACGCAGCTCCAGCTTGGCTTGCTGATGACCGGCGGGCGCCGTGCTGAAGCGGTCACGGTAGGCCTTGCTTACCTGCAGCGTGCAGGGGTCGAATGGGCATCGCATCCCAATGCAACGGCGTTGGCGCACGAGGAGGCGCTGTTTGCCCGTCAACTCGGCGGCCGCGAGATCGCCGAACTGGCCTCGCTGCCCCCGATGACGGATGCTGGCGCGCTCGCCACGATGCGCGTGCTGATTGCCCTCGTGCAGCCGGCCTGGTACACCGACGAGCATTTGCGCAGGCTTGTGCTGCTGCGCATGGTCAACCTGAGCGTGTCGCATGGCAACAGCGACGAATCTGCTCTGGCCTATGCATGGGTGGCAATGCTGCGTATGGCCGCGTCAACCGATGAGCCGGCCGGCGGCGCATTCGAGCGTCTGTCGATAGACGTTGCGGAACGGCGGGGCATTGATCGGATACGTGCACGCGTTTATCAAGTCGTCGGTGGGAATCTTCTGCATTGGTCCAAGCCGCTGCGGGTCGCGCGCGGCCTGCTACATCAGGCATTGGAGTTGACACAGCAAATCGGCGACCTCACCTATGCCGCGTACATCCGTAGCAACCTGATGACGCATGCGCTGGCAATCGGCGATCCGCTCGGCAGTGTTCAGCGCGAGGCCGACTCGGGCAGCGTGTTCGCATGGGGGCCGCGATTCACGCTGGTAGCAGACCGCCTTGCGCCCCAGCGCCAGCTCGTACGTACGCTGCGCGGATTGACGCCGGTCTTCGGCCGCTTCGACGCCAAGGATTTCAGCGAAACCTCGTTCGAAGCCCGGTTGCGCGGCGACGTGGGCCTGCTTCTGGTGTCATGCTGGTACTGGATACGCAAGCTTCAGGCACGCTACCTGGCTGGTGCCGCCGCAGAGGCGTTGGATGCGGCAGCTCAGGCGCATCCGCTTCTGTGGACCTCGCCAGCCTATTTCGAGCAGGCCGAATACCATTTTTACGCCGCGCTGGCACGCGCGGCGTGCTGCAATCCGGCCGTCGAAGGCGAACTGGCAGCGCACCTTCCCGCCCTGGCCGGGCACCATTGGCAGTTGGCACAATGGGCACGACGCTGTCCGGCGACGTTTGCGCACCGGGCCACGCTGGTCCAGGCGGAGATCGCGCGGCTCGAACGACGCGACATCGACGCGATGCGCGGGTACGAGTCGGCTATCGCCCTGGCACGCGAGAGCGACCTCATCCACATGCAGGCCCTGGCAAACGAGCTGGCGGCGCGCTTTTATCTGGATCGTCAACTTGATAACGTGGCGATGGTGTACTTGCGTCAGGCGCGTCACGGCTACATGCGTTGGGGTGCAGACGCCAAGGTCTGGCAGCTCGACATGCAGTATCCCGCTCTGGCAGCCGAAGCGGGAGCCGCCCTTGCCTCAACGTCGTCGATGGGCACGATTGGCGCGCCGCTCCAGCATCTGGACCTGGCCACGGTCATCGCGATCTCGGAGGCGATTTCAGGCGAGACCGGGTTGGAGCGGCTGCTGGCGACGCTGATCCGGACAGCGATCGAGCAGGCCGGCGCGACGCGCGGGCTGCTCATCTTGCCCGAAGGCGCTGAACATCGCGTGCAAGCCGAGGCTGCCGTTCGTGATGAAACGGTCATGGTGACATTGTCGGTGCGCCCGCTCGACGCGGCCGATATGCCGATGGCGATGATCGAGCACGTGCTGGATTCCCGCGAACACGTCGTCATAAACGATGGCTGCGCCAACGGAGCCTTTTCCGCTGACCCTTTTGTTAGCCAACGCCGGGCACGTTCTATGCTGTGCCTGCCGCTGCTAAATCAAGGCCGGCTGGCCGGAGTGCTTTATCTTGAAAACGCACTTGCGCCAGGCGTGTTCGTTCCGGCACGGATCGAAGTGATCAAGCTGCTGGCGTTCCAGGCGGCCAGTGCCATTGAGAACAGCCGGCTTTCCGAGCATCGCCGACGCGCAGATGAATCCCTGCGCCAGGCGCAGGCGGAGTTGGCTCACGCAAGCCGTGTCATGACACTTACTGCGTTGACAGCGTCAATCGCCCATGAGGTGAGCCAGCCCATTGCGGCATTGACCATCGAGGCGCGCGCCGCGCTACGGTGGCTCGATCGCAAGCAACCGGACGTCGGGCAGGCGGTCGCAGCGTTGGGTGCCATTGTCGAACAAGGGGAACGTGCTGGCAGCGTTATTGCGGGCATGCGTTCGATGCTGCGCAAGACCGGGCCTCAAGCGCAGCGGATCAATCTCAACGAGATGATCGCCGAGACGCTGCCGCTCTTTGCCGGCGAACTGGAGCGCACCCAAGTCATCCTGAAAACCGAACTCCTGCCTTCGCTGCCGCTGGTGTATGCCGATAAGATCCAGCTCCAGCAAGTGTTGCTGAACCTCGTGATCAATGCCGTTGAGGCAATGTGCGAGATCCTCGAGCATTCACGCGAGCTCATTGTACGCACCGCGGTCAGTCCGGCGCGTGAGGTAGTGGTCACGGTCCACGACGTCGGTGTCGGCCTGCCTGGCGATACGGAGCAGGTTTTCCAGCCCTTCTACACGACCAAAGCCGAAGGTTTGGGCATGGGCCTGTCGATCTGTCGCTCGATCCTCGAGGCGCATGGCGGGCGCCTGCACGCCTGGCCGAACCGGCCGAGGGGCGCGGTATTCGGGTTCGTTTTAAAGGCCGCCAAAACTGCGCCCGAAGAGAGTTGCGGAGTTTAGTCTTCCTAAAGAAATGCCAATCCGGCCACTCGCTTTGAACCTTTCAGACTTCGCCTCTTGCATCAAGGCGTGTGATGCGGCGCTCGACGCGCAGAAGGGCTTCATCAAGCCCTCACCGCAGCGGGCTACCACGCTAGCGGGGTTTCGGCCCCTGGCCATCCGGTGCCATCGGGCCGGCACGCAAGCCAAGTTCGCCGGGACCCTGATGACTCAATTCGCTAGGCCCGCTCAACCCCAGGCGCCTTGGAGTCGAGATCGGCCGTGCGGATCGTGTCTCCGCTAGAGCGCCGCGGGCCGCGGGACTGCGTGACTATCGCACCGCAGTGGATTCGCGCTCGAACTCGCGGATCACCGGGTTGCCAAGAATGGCATCCCTCCCCGCCTCGATCAGGCGATCGACGTCCACCTCGGGCAGACGAAGTCTGGTCGGTATATCGTTCAGACTTGTGGCACGCTCCTTGTCAAGGGCTTCAAACGAGATCCGCGTGACGAAGAATTCGACTTCGTTGCACCGCCACCCTGGGCGGTATGCAGCGATCTCCTGCTGCCGAGAATGTGGCATGCCACACCGATACGCCACGAGGTCGTCGCGCCACTGCTGCATCATGGGAACGAAGGCGTCATAGCTCATTCGGACGTTGGTCGCCATTGCCGCGTCGATGGCCGCGCTTGCGACTTCGATTCCGGATGGGCCACCCTGGCTTCGGTTCCAATCGCCGCGCGGGCCCTGGCCGGCGTCAACAACGATGAAAAGCAGCCGCCGCACATTGACCGCGTCGTTCTCGCTCATGGGACCGTAAGCCGTGCCCAGCAGCAGGCGCGTTTGTAAAATGGTGGCCAAGCCGTAGTTGTCGGTCACCCCGCCGTCGACCAGCTTGATGTACTTTCCCTTCGACGTGTCCCGGTGACCGCGAACGGCGGTTGCCAACGCGCCCAGCAGCAGCGATTGCCCAGGCCTCTGGGCGTGGTCAAGGTTCGGCAGCGGTGCACTACAAGCCTCGGGATATTTATGAAGGACGATCGGTGCGAAGAAGAGCGGGACCGCCATGGACGCGGCGACGGCCTCGGAAACGGGAAAGCTCGCGAGATCACTGCATAGCGCATCGAATGCCAACTGGCTGAACGGGAACGCGACCCGGTAGTAGACATTGGTGGCGTTGATCCAGACGATTGGCTTGCCGCGGCGGAACATGTCTGCGTACGTCGCGCCCTTGAACACGTCTTCGTCGAGCCATGTCCGGAGATCTTCCCGATCGTTGAGGCCCCCCGCGAAGAGGCGCGCAAGGTTGACCGGATTCAGGAGACTGAAGCGAAGTCCCGCCTCTCCGTCCTTCAAGAGCACTGATCGAAAGGTCGCCAGGCTGGCCTTGCCGTGCAGGCCGTAGTACGCAGCGGTGATGGAGCCTCCGGACACGCTGCTAATGAATGCGACATTGTCGAGCAAGGACGCGCCCCCAGGACCTCTCATGGCGTCGAGCCCCTGCAGCGCGCCGAAGGCGAAGGCTGCGGCTCGCGTGCCACCGCCGGAGAACGACATGGCGACGGTTGTCTGGCCGGCGACGTCGGTGGGTTCGCGCATGGCCGCGGTTGCGCTGCCAGCCGCGGCCTGAGGCAGATTGCGCGGAGCATTGTGAGGAAGCGACCCGCAGGCACTGAGTCCCACCAGTAGAAGCAGCATCAGAGTGCGGTAGGCCGTGCCGCAGGCGTGTCGCTCTCTTCCCGCCCCACCCATTCGCCAAGGCAGGCTGCTCTTGCGGCCAAGAGGGTGGTCATGTCGAAACTTCCACATTGGACTAGCTCAGGTACGTGCTCGGCGTGGTGGCGGCCCGCAGGTCCAGTCCACTCTGCCCGCGGCAGCCGGACATCGAGCAGAAGGCAAGTGGCCGCGTAGGTCCCCACTCACGCCAAACTGGCATGATCCCGCAAAACATTTCATCACATTGCCGGGATCCTGAACACTTATACCATGGTGTTAGTTCGGCGTGGCTCTCGGAGCCAGCTCCAGTCGGTCAGTTTGCAGGCGACCGCAGATCAGAAGTCGCACGCAGCCCCTGTCTCCCCACGCCGCAAGGGCCGGTGAAGCCAGCCCTGCTTGCAATAGCACGGCGTGGCAGCGCCGCGATGAAACCTAGGCAGCGGACGACTAATACGATCTGCCAATGGCCACGGCCGACAGCGCCGACTATTCTTGCCTCGGGTTGCGATCCGGATACAAACGCCAGTCGCGGCCCTTATGCCTGGCCGCCCCGACGCGGCTCTGTCGCGGCGGCTGGTGCCGTGGCAACCCTACTCTCGCCCCCAACAGGAGCAACACAATGTCCAATCCCAAGCTTGAAGTCCTCACCCCGCAGAACAGCCAGCTGATCATCATCGACCACCAACCGCAAATGGCGTTCGGCGTCCAGTCGATGGACCGCCAGGCGATGAAGAACAATGTCGTCGGCCTGGCCAAGGCGGCCAAGATCTTCAGTATCCCGACGACGATCACCACCGTCGAGAGCGAGTCGTTCTCCGGTTTCACCTATCCGGAACTGCTCGACGTGTTCCCGGACCAGAAGACGCTGGAGCGTACCTCGATGAACTCGTGGGACGACCAGAAGGTGCGCGACGCGCTCAAGGCCAACGGCCGCAACAAGGTGATCGTGGCCGGCCTGTGGACCGAGGTCTGCAACACCACCTTCGCGCTGTGCGCCATGCTGGAAGGCAACTATGAGATCTACATGGTGGCTGATGCTTCGGGCGGCACCAGCAAGGATGCGCACGACTACGCGATGCAGCGTATGGTGCAGGCCGGCGCTGTGCCGGTGACCTGGCAGCAAGTGCTGCTGGAATGGCAGCGTGACTGGGCCCACCGTGATACTTATGACGCCGTGATGAAGCTGGTCAAGGAGCATTCCGGTGCCTACGGCATGGGCGTCGACTACGCCTACACGATGGTCCATAAGGCCGCCCAGCGCACGGCCACGGGACACGAATCCATCGCCCCGGTGCCCGCACGCTAACCAGCCGGTCAAGAACACGATAGTCATCGGCCTACACACGTTTGCGTGCATTGGCCGATGCAACCAGCGATCTCATTCATCCAGGATTCCAGCCAACTTTGGGCTAACCCTAATCATGCAAATAGAACACTCCGAGGAACGAAGCCACAACATCGATGCATCGCGGCGGCAACTGCTGGTAGGCAGCACTGTTGGCGCCGCGGCCGCATCGGTAGCGTCGCTTGCCGCACTGACGCCAATGGCCGCGGAAGCCGCGCCGGCCAGCGGCAGCGCCACGAAGCAGGGCCACTACGTCACGACCAAAGACGGCACCCGCATCTTCTACAAGGACTGGGGCACGGGCAGCCCGGTGGTGTTCTCGCACGGCTGGCCGCTCAATGCCGACGCCTGGGACGCCCAGATGCTCTTTCTGGTCCAGAAGGGATTCCGGGTGATCGCCCATGACCGGCGCGGCCATGGCCGTTCGGACCAGCCCGCGCAGGGCAACAACATGGACACCTACGCCGACGACCTGGCCGCGCTGCTGGACGCCCTCGACATCAAGGGCGCAACGCTGGTCGGCCACTCCACCGGCGGCGGTGAAGTGGCGCACTACATCGGCCGTCATGGGACGAAGCGCGTCGCCAAGGCGGTGCTGATTGGCGCGGTGCCGCCTATCATGCTCAAGACCGCGGCCAATCCGAACGGCCTGCCGATGGAAGTGTTCGACGGCATCCGCAAGGGCGTGGCGGAAAACCGCTCGCAGTTCTACAGGGACCTGACCACGCCGTTCTTCGGCTTCAACCGGCCCGGCGCCAAGGTTTCGCAAGGCACCATCGATGCGTTCTGGGCACAAGGCATGACCGGCGGCCTCCTGGGCCAGTACGCCTGCATCAAGGAATTCTCGGAAGTGGATTACACCGGAGACCTGAAGAAGATCACCGTGCCGACGCTGATCCTGCATGGTGACGACGACCAGATCGTGCCCATCGACAATTCGGCCCGACTGTCGGCCAAGATCGTCAAGAACGCCACGCTCAAGGTATATCCGGGTGCATCGCACGGCATGTGCGTGACCAACGCCGACCAGGTCAATGCCGACCTGCTGGCCTTCCTGAACGCATAAGCCGAGATGTCCATTACCCGTCGGCACTTCATCGCCTCGGCTGCCGCCCTCGGTGCGGCAGCCTCGTCGGAACTATTCGCCATGTCACCGAACCCGACTCCCGACCTCATTCTCGTCAACGGCAAGTTCGCCACGCTCGACCGTGCCAATCCGCAGGCCGACGCCGTGGCCATCCAGGACGGCCGCTTCGTCGGGGTGGGTACGCGCCAGGACATCATGAAGCTGGCGGGAACGCAAACCAGGGTGATCGACCTGAACGGCCGGCGGGCCATTCCCGGGCTGATTGACAGCCACATGCACGTTATCCGCGGCGGCCTGAACTACAACATGGAGCTGCGCTGGGACGGCGTGCGTTCGCTGGCCGATGCGATGCGCATGCTGAAGGAGCAGGTGGCGCGCACGCCCGCGCCGCAATGGGTGCGCGTGGTGGGCGGTTTCACAGAACACCAGTTCGTGGAAAAACGCTTGCCCACCATCGAGGAACTGAATGCCGTGGCGCCCGATACCCCGGTGTTCATCCTGCACCTCTATGACCGCGCCATCCTGAACGGCGCCGCACTGCGCGCGGTCGGGTACACCAAGGACACGCCGAATCCGCCGGGTGGCGAGATCGTGCGCGACGCCCGCGGCAATCCCACCGGGCTGCTGCTGGCCAAGCCCAATGCGACCATTCTCTACGCCACGCTGGCCAAGGGCCCGAAGCTGCCGCCCGAGTACCAGAAGAACTCGACGCGCCACTTCATGCGCGAGGTGAACCGCCTGGGCGTGACCGGCGTGATCGACGCCGGCGGCGGCTACCAGAACTACCCCGAGGACTACAACGTCATTGAGGAACTGCACAAGGAAGGCCACCTGACCGTGCGCCTCGCCTACAACCTGTTCACGCAGAGGCCCAAGGAAGAGCTTAGCGACTTCAAGACCTGGACATCGACCGTCAAGCCCGGCCAGGGCGACGACCTCTACCGCCACAATGGCGCCGGCGAAATGCTGGTCTACACGGCAGCCGACTTCGAGGACTTCCGTGTCGAGCGCCCCGACATGGCGCCGTCGATGGAAGCCGATCTGGAGCCGGTTATCCGACTGCTGGCAGAGAAGCGCTGGCCGTGGCGGCTGCATGCCACCTATGACCAAACCATCTCGCGCGCGCTGGATGTCTATGAGAAGGTAGCCAAAGACATCCCGTTCAACGGCCTGAACTGGTTCTTCGACCACGCCGAGACGATTTCCGACCGCAATATCGACCGCATCGCCGCGCTCGGTGGCGGCATCGCGGTGCAGCACCGCATGGCCTATCAGGGCGAGTACTTTGTCGAGCGCTACGGCGCTCGCGCTGCCGAAGCCACGCCGCCGGTCAAGAAGATGCTGGAAAAAGGCGTGAAGGTCGGCGCCGGTACCGACGCCACCCGCGTGGCCTCGTACAACCCGTGGGTCTCGCTGTACTGGCTGACCACGGGCAAGACTGTCGGCGGCATGTCGATGTATCCACAGGCCAACCTGCTCGACCGCGAAACGGCGCTGCGCCTGTGGACCGAGGCCAACACGTGGTTCTCATCCGAAGTGGGCAAGAAGGGCCAGATCAAGGTGGGCCAGCTGGCTGACCTGGCCGTGTTGTCGGCCGACTACTTCGCCGTGCCAGGCGACGACATCCAGGACATCACGTCCGTGATGACGGTGCTGGGCGGCAAGGTGGTCTATGGCGACAACGAATTCGGCAAGCACTCGCCGGAGATTCCGCCGGCGATGCCGGACTGGTCTCCGGCCCGTCATGGCAGCCAGTACCAGCCCCGCCCGACGGCCAAGGCAAAGCAGCTCGCGATGAACACCGCCTGCGGCTGCGCCAGCTCGTGCGGCGTGCATGGTCATGCTCACGCCAAGGCCTGGACATCGAGCGTGCCGACGTCGGACGAAAGCAGCTTCTGGGGGGCGCTGGGCTGCTCGTGCTGGGCGTTCTGACGTTCCCGGTCGCAATCGCATCTTGCCACCCCGCACCGTATTGAAACCGGGGACCCGCCATGCATCCCTCGTCTTCTCCGCTGGCGGCAGCCGGCAATCCGTCCTACCTGCTGCCGCGCTGGGTGCGATGGATTGGCCTGCTGCTGCTTTGCGCGGCGTACCTGCAAGGCGGGCTGGTCAAGCTGTTGGACTTCTCCAGCGCAGTGACAGAGATGCAGCACTTCGGCCTGTCGCCCGCCGTGCCGCTGGCTGCGGCGACGATTGCGCTAGAGCTTGGTGCGTCGGCAATGATCCTGACCGGCTTCTGGCACTGGCTAGGCGCACTGGCGCTGGCGGCTTTCACGCTGATGGCCACGTTCCTGGCCAACCGGTTTTGGAGCGCCCCCCCGAGGCGCAGTTCATGATGGCTAACGCGTTCTTCGAACATCCGGGCCTGGTAGGCAGGTTCCTGCTCGTGGCGTGGGATGACCTTCGCACGCGGAGACAACCATGACGCAATCTGCCATCTCGGCGGCCAAGCCTGCGTCGGGCGGCACGTTTGCCCCGCTGGCCCAACCCACGTTTGCGGTACTGTGGGTGGCCACGATCCTCGGTAACATCGGCAGCTTCATGCGCGATGTGACCAGCGCATGGCTGGCAACCGATCTTTCCACTTCACCGGCAGCGGTCGCCACGATCCAGGCGGCTGCCAAGTTGCCCGTCTTCCTGCTTGCGATTCCGGCCGGTGCGCCCTCCGACATCCTCGACCGGCGCCGCTTCCTGATCGTGATCCAGATTGGCCTGGCCATGGTCAGCGGCACGCTGATGCTGCTGGCGCGGCGCCAGGCGCTGAGCCGCCCCACGTGCGACACCTGCTCGGCCTGGGCTTGCCGCCGGCGTAACGTCGCAACGATTTTCTCCTCTCCAACCTTGTCTCATATGAAACTCTATCTCGTCTCCCTTGGCGCCGGCATCCTGGTCGGCATCATCTATGCATTGATGCAGGTCCGCTCACCTGCGCCGCCCGCGATTGCTTTGATCGGGCTGCTGGGCATGCTGATTGGCGAGCAGGTGGTGCCGCCGGTCAAGCGCATGCTGGCGGGCGAGCCAGTCACCATTGCATGGTTCCGCGGCGAATGCGTCCCGAAGATTACGGGTACACCGCCGCCCAATGCGGACACGAACGTTGAAACGTCGGCATCCCTCCCCGCGCGTAGCAAGGAGGGGAACCGGTAACAGCATGAGTAGTTTCCGAAACCAACCCGATGCACTTACTGGCCGTACTAACGCAATCTCGCCCCGGCGCATTCACTTCGCCCTGGCTGCGTCTTTGTCCGCGGCCGCGGCACCTGCCGTGGCGGACAACAACGTCGCGATCTATGGCCGCCTGAACACGGCAATCGAGTATGCGACCGTGACCACCGCAACCGACGGCACCATGTTGCGCAATACGGCGCGCCTCACGAATAACCGCTCCGTGTTCGGCATGCGGGGCGAGGAACAGTTGGCGAATGGCATCAAGGCGATCTGGCAAATCGAAAGCGCCCTGGCGATTGATAACGGCACGGGGCAAATCGCCGCGCGAGATACCCGGCTCGGCCTTCAGAGCCCGTATGGCACCCTCTTCGTGGGCAACTGGGACACACCATACACAAGTGCAACCAAGAGCTACGACCCGTATTACCCCACCACTGCAGGTTACATGGCGCTGATAGGCAATGGCGCTGCGTCTACCAGCAACAATGTCCAGAACACCAGTTCGTTTGATCGGCGGCAGAAAAACTCGTTGCACTACCAGTCGCCGTCGTGGCACGGCTTGCGCGGCGCCATCGCCTGGGGACTGCCGGAAGAAAAGACAACGGTGCCGCGCAATCCCGCGCTGTATTCCTTTGCCACCGCCTATGACCGGGGCAACCTGAACCTGACGCTTGCCTATGAAATCCACCAGCACTATCAGACCAGCGGACGCGACGACGACGCAATGAAAGCTGGAATTTCCTACCAGTTCCCGTCGACGCGCATCAGTGCCCTGTATGAACGCCTGCACTATCGTACCGCCACGGGAGACCTTACGCGCAATGGCTACTATGTCTCGCTGATACAGCAGCTTGGCACCGGTAGCATACGCGCCGGCTTCGCCTTTGTCGGCAATGGCACCGGCACGGCTACGGAAACGATTGGATCCGTCCGCAGTGGTTCGGAGACCGGCGCATTTCAGGTAACCGTCGGCTATGACTATCCCCTTTCCAAACGAACCGCGCTATACGCTTACTACAGCCGCATCAACAACCGCAGTAACGCGAGCTATGACTTCGCCATCAACAACATCGGCATCAAGGCTGGCGCCGACCCGCAGACGTTCGCCATTGCGATGCGGCACAGCTTCTGACCGTCAGCGACCAATCTTCGTGGAGACCGCATTGACACCCGCACAGCTTCCCGACACGGGCCGCCGCGCTGATCTTTCGGGACCGCCGTTTGGCTGCATCCTGGCCTTCGTCACAGGCTATGTAGACGTGGTCGGGTTCATTTCGCTATTCGGCCTGTTTACGGCACACGTGACAGGAAACTTCGTGCTGATCGGCGTCGACATCGCCGGTAATTCGACGGGCCTGCTCGTCAAACTCCTTGCGCTGCCGACCTTTGCCCCTGGCGGTAGCGGCCGCCAGACTGACCGAATCGCGCATCGTGCGGGACAAACAATCGGCACCCTCGCTGTTGCTATTCGCCGAAGCCGCAGCGCTGGTTCTTTTCATCATTGCCGGACTCCACGCCTCTCCCATATCCGATCCGGGTACGCCGGCGGCGGTCGGCGCCGGCATGCTCGCCGTAGTGGCCATGGGTATTCAGAACTCACGGTCCAGGACGTCTTTGTCAGACCTTGGCTCCTTCAGCAGAGCATTGCCGGCGCTCAACGCCTATACGAGGAAGCGGTGTGATAGCTCGCCCCACGATTGCAATAGTTGACGACGATGTCGCCGTCCGAAATGCCATGGGGCGGCTGCTGCGTTCCCTAGATTTTGGCGTGCAATTGTTCGGTGGCGGCCAAGAGCTACTGCGGTGCGCTTCGCTGCGTTGCCTGTCCTGCGTGATCACCGACGCGAAAATGCCCGGCATGGACGGCTTCGCTCTGATAGAGGAACTGCGGGCACGCAATCTCGATATGCCCGTCATCTTCATGACTGCGTTTGCGCATGAGGGATTCGCTCAGCGTGCCACCGCAATGGGTGCGACGTGTGTTCTTTACAAGCCATTTCAAGACACGGACATGATCCAATGCCTTGAGAAGGCATTACGTCCCCGCAAAACGGGTTCTCCTTCTCCATGAGTATGTCGTGGGGGGTCGATGAGACCGCCTTACATCACCTTCGCCCTCTGCATAAGGTCTCCCCTACGCCATGGTCGCGCTTCTAAGGTCTTGAGACCGCAGCCGGACGGCGGGCTGCCCGTCAGTCTCAGAGGGAAGGAACACGAGCCCGAGAGTTTGCGCAAGTAGCACCAGATCGGCGAAACTCCGAGCCCTCATCTTTCGCATTGCCTGGCATCGATGAACTTTGACCGTCACCACGCTGATGCACATGGCGACGGCAATTTCCTTGTTTGTCAAGCCTGATGCGGCATGCGCCATCACCTCACACTCACGTGGCGTCAGGGAACGGTAGCGGTCGCGCACTGCAGCCAATCGACGCACGCGCTCGAGTCGCAAGCTTTCCTTTTGAATTGCCGCCGTGACGGCATCGAGGAGTTCCTGTTCACGGAGCGGCTTGGAAAGAAAGTGCTCTGCTCCCGCCTTCATCGCGGCAACCGTCATCGGAATATCCCCGTGGCCGGTCATGAAGATGATAGGAACATGAATACCAAGCTCTGCCATCCGGGCTTGCACATCCAGGCCACTTTGCCCCTTCAGCCGCACATCGAGAACCAGGCAGCAAGGAGCATCCGGGAATCCGAATGCAAAGAGCTCGGCGGCGGAGCCGAGCAGCACGACTTCAATCCCGACTGAACGGAATAGACTACCGAGCGCGTTCCGCACCTGCGAGTCATCATCAACAATAAGGACCACCGCCTCGTCCTGCGGCGCTGATTCAGCGCGCGTCGGTTGTACAGCAATCACGGTAGGGCCTCCACTTGGCATCAACATCAGAAGCGCGAATCGCCCGCAGGCTCCATGCGGGGAGATACGACGCAGCCGACAGCAATGTAGTGCTACACCAGCCCTTTGGCTTGAACGCGTGTGCTCTCTATTGTCTTATTGTGCTCAGCCCAGGCGAGATAGCGGCTGGCAAGCGCTGGCAACTGGACGGACCTAGTCCTGCCGACCACTCCGCCAGTCACCCGGCGACAGACCAAGTTTCCTGGAGAAGCTACGTGTTAGATGGCTCTGGTCCGCAAATCCGCACGATGCAGCAATCCCGGCTATCGACAGGTCCGTGGCGCGCAGCAGTGCCGCAGCCCGCTCGAGGCGACGCTCCAGCAACCATTCGTGTGGTGTTTTTCCAGTACTTTGCCGAAATGCCCGGGAGAAATGACTTCGGGACAATTGACACGCATCAGCGACCTCCGCAATGGACACATTTCCGTCGTCCAGTCGCGCTGCGAGGAACTCTTGCGCCCGCGCGAGTATGCGC
Source organism: Cupriavidus oxalaticus (assembly GCF_004768545.1). NCBI lineage: Bacteria > Pseudomonadati > Pseudomonadota > Betaproteobacteria > Burkholderiales > Burkholderiaceae > Cupriavidus > Cupriavidus oxalaticus. The sequence goes on from NZ_CP038636.1 coordinate 1,003,931, forward strand.
GGCGAAAGTCGGCCAGTGGAGCGAAGGCGGCCAGGGTTGACACCTCCATAGTGCTCGACCAGGTAGGTGCCAATCGCGTGCCCGAGTTGATCGATAAACAACCTGCTGGCACCGTGCGGCCGCGCGAGCGCAGGTAAGAGCGCCTGGGCGAGATGGGCCAGCACGTCGTCCTCCCGCGCCGCGGCATGTCGAAGTTCAATGCCTGCAGGACAGCCGAGTTCAAGCGCCGTACGCTCCATGAAGGGGCGCGGCAGTTCGATGAGAATGAAATCGAACGTCCCGTACATATCCGCCTTGTAGTCATCCTGGAAGTTCCGCAGATAGATGGAACCTGCCTCGAATGCATGCATGTTCGCCTGATTCGGATGAAAAATGCGTCGACGATGGCCTTCCATCAGTGAGACACCAACCAGGAACCCTCGTGCTGACGCTGGGGTCACTACCTGACTCACCCGTTCAATCACGGAACTTTTGCGGTAGAAATGAAGATCGCCGGCGGCAAGCGCTTGATCGTATCGCAATGCCTCCGACAAGCACCCCAATGAGTCGCGCTGAATGGCCGGCCCGGAAGATTCGTGAGTAGATGTGGAGAGTCGCATGGCCTGGTAGTTATGATCGTCGCGCCAAGCCAAACACGACTGGGCGACCTTGAATTACTAAAAATACCATTGACGCTGGCAGCTCGAAAAGCGCCCGCCTTCGTGCAATCAAACGACTGCTTAGTGAACATCCTATCACCGCCAAACCATATAGCAGGACGCTGCTGCTTCAATGGCTCTCGACGTAGCGCACCGCCCCATGGCCAGTTTCAATTCCTTGGCGAATACGCTGGCCTTCCCGCCGCCTTCGCGGAGCACCCTGCATACGCGTCTACGTCGGGCTTCCCCTATTTGTCGCGCTATATCGGTCGCTCGGTCATCTTCAACCAAGATCTGGAACACGCCCTGGGTGAAGCGAAGCGAAAGTGTCACAGGGCCTCGGGACTGCCAGTGCGCCGAGGCGCTGGAGTAGTCATGCAAGCAGCAGTCACCGGCGAATACTGAAGGACGTCAATCCGCCTGGTGGCGAGGTGATCCGCGGGGCTTCGGCCGCGCGGTTAGATCATCTTGCAGCAGCGCGTTAGCTTGCCGAGGCTCGCTACTGCAGGCTGGTCTGACGAACATTGAGAGATTCTTGCAGGATTGGATGTACGAACCCCATGGGCAGCCCGCCGCAGCATGCCCGAGGCGCCCGCATAACGTGCAATAGTGGTCCATGGCAAATACCTATCCTTGATAGCTGGATGTTGGTACGTCCAGTATCGAAGGAGCACCCGACTGCCGCCTATCAGAAGGCGCTGATTGTAGTGTCAGCGCGGTGGCGCGCCATTTGTCCGGCGCACCCTTGCTCGCGTAGGTACACAACGACAGGCAATGTCAGGGCTGGCTGACAGTACTCGGCATGTCGGTGTCGCGAACAGCGCGCCGTTGTGCCGTCGCAACCGTCGCAGGCGAACCATTGTTGCGCAATGGCAAGGCCTTGGAGTGACGTTCGCAACAGAAACTGACTGCGGGTGCGACAGCCTTCGCCCACCAGCGCCGATACCCAAAAAGTGGAGCCAGCAAGGTGCCGGCGTGATTAGCTTCCGTGTACGGCCTGTCCCAGTGCCGCCCGCGCGGCTGCGTGACAGAGCACGCCAAAGCGCTGCGCGTTGTCGCCCCACTCGCAGCCGCTCGAGTCCTGATAAGGCGTCCCCGTCCGGTCATAGAGCGCCGGGCAGTCGATCAGCCATACCGGCAAGCCGGAATCCGGCATCGAACCTGCGATCAGGCGGACTGTGGCCCCAGGCAGCAATTCCCCAAGATCGGCTGCCTGCCGCGGTGCGTCGAGACAAGCCAAGGCTTCAGGATAAGCGGGCATTATCAGGCGCACGTCGATCCCAAGCCGGGCTACTGCCGCCGGGAGCGCGCCGCAGACGTCTGCCAGGCCGCCTGTCTTGGCGAGAGGAACAATCTCCGACGCCACCAGTAACAAGTGCAGGGTGCTTTCGCCGCCGCCGCATGGCGCGGGCACAGCATCGACCATTTCGTCCATACCGGCTCCCCCCTACTTTGCTTGTTCTCTATTCTTTGCGCCGTGACTGCCGAGGAATTGATCGGCGTCAAACCGGAAGGTATTGTTTCCGGTCCGCAGGATGCGCGACTGGTCGAGCGTTCGACGTATGCGCTGCCCTCCTCCTCGACCGGGCAGCGCCGGCCCCTAACCATAAATATAGTTAGCCCTGATCGGCGCATACCTGGTTGGCCTGCGCCATCCATGCGGCAAAGCGAGTCTGGCATATCGTCAGGCAGGCACTCCGCACCGTTTCGAGTCGCCTTGTCGACGCCGCCAACCGACCGGAAGTTCAATTGAGCGACATTGTGCGGTGCACATGGGCCGTGCGACGTTGGCATCGGCACGCACCTCGCGCCACGAGCGCGAAAAGAGGCCCTTGCGATTCGTCACGGAATAGCTCGGAATATTGTTTGATGTGGAACAAGAGGGCAGGGTCCATGCGGGCTTCAATAGATTCAAGCTCGCTCGGAGAGAGGCTCGAAGAGCTGGGGCCCGCGAGCCGTGACCTGATCCAGCGCTCCGTGCACGAGGCCGCCAAGCTCATCAAGGAAGGCAAGGGTGCTACCCACTATGGGATCGCCAGCGCGATCGGACGAATTTGCCAGGCTGTTGTGCATGACACCTGTCTCATCCTCACGGTCGGTGTCGTGCACGCAGAAGTTGAAGGCGTGCCAGAGGTATGTCTGTCGCTGCCGATGGTGGTCAATGGCAGCGGCGCGCGGTTACTGGCCTATCCGGAACTCAACCCCACCGAGCGCGAGGGCCTGCGGCGGAGCGCGCGCATTGTCAAGGAAGCAACGGACAGCGTACTCCTCGACCAGTAGGGACATGGCGCACGCTCCGGACAACCAGTACAACGCCGCGGCACAGGAGGCTCATCATGGCTATCTCACGCCCAAAGGGTTCGCCGCAAGCAAGCTCACCTGCGGCGAATCCGGCTACACCGACAGGGCATCTCAGACATCTCTGGAAATTTCTCGTTCCGGTGGCCATCGGCATCGTCCTCTGGTTCTTGCCGGCGCCGGCAGGCCTCGAGACCAAGGCATGGCACATGTTCGCGGTGTTTGTCGCCACCATCGCCGGCATCATGACTGCACCTCTACCGATGTCGGCGGTAGCCATTATCGGCGCCACGGCGGGCGTGCTGGTTGGCGTCGTGTCCTTCGCCGACGTCACCAAATCCACGGGCACGGACCTCGTCTGGCTGGTGATGCTCGCCTTCTTCATCTCCCGAGGCGTGATCAAGACCGGCCTGGGGCGCCGCATCGCACTCCTGTTCATGCGGCTGTTGGGTAAGCGAACGATCGGACTGGGATATGGACTGGCTCTGACCGAACTCCTTATCTCGCACGCTATGCCGAGCATCACTGCCCGCGCCGGCGGAGTAATGCTGCCGATTACCCGAGCGATGGCGGAAGTCCTCGGCAGCCATGCCGATGACCCCCAATCGCAAGGCAAGGTGGGAAGTTCCTTCCACGCAGCCGTCTCCCTCGGTGTCCTGAGCAACGTCAATGGTTGCCTGACCCAATACGGCATCGGCTCCGGTCCGGTCATGTTCGGCGCTGGCTACGTCACCCAGGGGCAATGGTGGAGGGCTGGCTTCCTGATGAGCCTGATCTATATGGTTGTATGGCTGGTCGTCGGCCCGCTTTGGTGGAAGTTGCTTGGCCAGGTTTAAGAAGTGCAAGAAGTGCTCCGGCAAGGGAAAGCACGCCGGGGCTCATGATGGTCCAGCTCATTGCTGGCAGCAGCATTGCGGACGCCCGGCTGATATGCAACCCCTGTTGCGTGCTGATTTATTTTGGAGAAATGTCATGGCCATGACCACGATGTCGATTGCGTCCACGATCGTTTCAAGAACGTACTCTGTCGGTCGCGCCCTTCTTGGCTCTCTCTTCCTGTTTTCCGGACTCCTCAAGATCGACAGCTTTGCGGCCTATTCTGCGTGGATTGCCAGTGCCGCACTACCGAACCCCGATTTGCTGCTCGTGCTAACCATCGTGATTGAAATTGGTGGTGGACTGACCTTGATTTCAGGCTGGAACGCTCGGTGGGGAGCGCTTCTTCTTGCACTCTTCCTGATACCCACCACGATCATCTTCCACGGCTTCTGGCGCGCCGACCCCGCAGACTTCCTGAATCAGCTTAATCATATCCTGAAGAATGTCTCAATCCTGGGCGGGATGCTGGTGGTATTCGCCATTGAATCATCACGTAGCCAGGCAAGAGTCCCGTAGCAGATGCATGGCGATAGAAGCTTGCGACGGTCCGGACACAGCAGGACGAACGGCGGCAGGCAATGAAACCCGGGGTACGAGGGCTGGGGGGCAGAGCATCGTGCCTGGCTTCGCCGGCTGGAAGGAGAGCGCCATGAGCAACGATGCAGAGCAGGGCCGGCTTGACGCTGCGCAGGCGGGCCGCGCGGCGTGGAAAAAATGGGGGCCCTACCTTAGCGAGCGGCAATGGGGAACGGTGCGCGAGGACTACAGCGAGAACGGCGACGCCTGGAACTACTTTACCCATGACCAGGCCCGATCGCGCGCGTACCGGTGGGGCGAGGACGGCCTCGGTGGCATCAGCGACGACCACCAGGTGTTGTGCTTCGCGCTAGCCCTGTGGAATGGGCGCGATCCAATCCTGAAGGAGCGCGCCTTCGGCTTGGCCAACAGCGAGGGCAATCATGGCGAGGATGTGAAAGAAGCCTATTTCTATCTCGATTCCACGCCGACGCACTCGTACATGAAGTATCTGTACAAGTATCCGCAGAACGCCTATCCATATACCGATCTCGTCGAGGCCAACCGCCGCCGCGGCAAGCAAGACGCCGAGTACGAGTTGCTGGACACCGGCGTGTTCGACGAAAACCGGTACTTTGACGTCTTTGTCGAATACGCGAAGGCGGCGCCCGAGGACGTGCTGGTGCGAATCAGCGTTTTCAACCGCGGTCCGGACGCGGCGCCGCTGCACGTGTTGCCGACACTGTGGTTCCGCAACACATGGTCACACCCCGGGGGCGGATCGAAGCCGATCATCGAGCGCGTCAGTTCCTCTGGGCCAGCGGCGGTCCGCGCCCGTCACAGCGATACGTTGTTTCAGGAATCGCTGGGCGAGTATTACCTCTACTGCGACGCTGACGTGCCGCTGCTCTTCACCGAGAATGAGAGCAACAACACCCGGCTGTTCGGCACGGCCAACACGTCGCCCTACGTGAAGGACGGTATCCATAACTTCATCGTGCACGGCGATGCCGCGGCGGTGAATCCCGCGCAGCAGGGAACCAAGGCAACCCCTCACTATCAGCTGAACATTAGCGGTGGTGCTTCGCATATCGTGCGCTTGCGGCTGACGACCCGGGCGCCAGGCGCGGCATCCGCGCCCTTCAGCGATTTCGACACGGTGTTCGCCGCCCGGCTGGAGGAAGCCGATGCCTTCTACGCGTCGATCACGCCGCCCACCATTCACGGCGACACGGACCGGGTAAGCGTCATGCGCCAGGCGCTCGCCGGCATGCTCTGGACCAAGCAGTACTTCTACTATGACGTTGGCGCCTGGCTCGACGAGCACGGCGCCGGTTCACGGTTGCCAAGAGTGGAGCGCAGACAGGTACGAAATAGCGAGTGGGCACATATGTTCAACGACGACATCATCTCAATGCCGGACAAATGGGAGTATCCCTGGTACGCCGCGTGGGACCTGGCATTCCACATAGTTCCGCTGAGCATGGTCGATCCCGACTTCGCCAAGCAACAGCTCGACCTGATGCTCCGAAACGACTATCTGCATCCGAATGGCCAGCTTCCCGCTTACGAATGGAACTTCGGCGATGTCAATCCGCCCGTGCATGCCTGGGCGACGATGCAGCTCTATACCCTCGACAAGGAGCGACGCGGTGGCCGGGGCGACGTCAACTTCCTCAAGTACGCCTTTGCCAAACTGCTGGTCAACTTCACCTGGTGGGTCAACCGCAAGGACCGCACGGGGGCCAATGTCTTCGAGGGCGGCTTTCTTGGGCTCGACAATATCGGCGTGTTTGACCGCTCGTCGCCACTGCCCACAGGCGGGTACCTGGATCAGGCGGACGGTACGGCGTGGATGGTGTTTTTTAGCCAGCAGATGCTGAGCATTGCGGTCGAGCTTGCGTTGCATGAACCGCTCTACGAGGAGTATGTTGAGAAGTTCTTCCAGCACACGGTATTCATTGCCGGCGCGCTGGATAGCGTTGGCGAGCAGAAGGACGAAATGTGGGACGAAGAGGATGGCTACTTCTACGACGTGCTGCGTTTCCCCGACGGCAGCGCAACGCGCCTTAAGGTGCGCTCTATCGTCGGGCTGCTGCCGCTGGCCGCGGTGGCCGTGTTCGAAGAAGACATTCTCGCCAGGCTTCCGAAATTCCGAGAGCGTGCCAGGCTGTTCCTGGGGCGTCACCCCGAGCTAGTCGCCAACATGCACCTGCCCCAACGGCCCGGCGTCGCCAACCGTCGCATGCTGGCAATCGTCGGCGAGCAGAAGCTGCGCCGGATTCTGGCGCGCATGCTGGACGAAAATGAATTCTTCAGCCCCCATGGCATTCGCGCGCTGTCACGTTTCCATTTCGAGCATCCTTATGTCTTCCGCCATGCAGGCCAGGAGTATCGCGTGGCCTATGTGCCCGGCGATTCGAACACCGGCATGTTCGGAGGCAACTCCAACTGGCGCGGGCCGGTGTGGATGCCGATCAACTACCTGCTCTACACGTCGCTGATACGCCTGTATGCCTACTTCGGCGAGGACTTCAAGATTGAGTGCCCGACCGGGTCTGGCCGGATGATGACGCTGCTCGACGTGGCGAAGGAACTGGGCGAACGCCTGAGCCGGCTCTTCCTGCGCGATGGCGACCAAGGCAGGCCCATCTATGGCGCAGCGCGCAAGTTCCGCGACGACCCGCACTGGCGCGACCTGGTGCTGTTCTATGAATATTTCCACGGCGACACCGGCGCCGGGATCGGCGCCAGCCACCAGACCGGCTGGACCGGCTGCGTCGCGCGCATCATCCAGGCAAATTGCGTATTGTCGAAAGGCATGCTGCTCACGCCGGGCGCGCAGGTAGCGCTCTTGCGAGCGCTGGGGGCCGCCCACAAGGAATCGGAGCCCCCAACGCCCGGTAGCACTATCGATCCCCAGATGGGAACCTAAGGGAGGACTGCTGTGCTGACGCCTCGCTATCCAGCGCTTTACCAACTCAACACTCGGGTTCGGCTTACCGAAATGTCGCAGTCGCTTGGCCGTGCCGCCACGCTGGACGACATCACCGACACCGAACTGGACCGCCTGGCGGACATGGGCTGCGACTGGCTCTGGTTGCTGAGTGTTTGGCAGACCGGGCTTGCCGCGCAGCGCGTCTCGCGCGGCAACGTGGCGTGGCGGCACGAGTTCGAGCAAACGCTGCCCGACCTGTGCGAGGAGGATATCGCCGGTTCCGGCTTTGCGATCAAGAGCTACACCGTGCACCACGGTCTCGGCGGTGACGAAGCGCTGGCCCGCCTGCGCGTGCGCGCGCGACAGCGCGGGCTGCGCCTGATGCTCGATTTCGTGCCGAACCACATGGCCCCCGATCACGCGTGGATCGACGAGCAGCCGGACTATTTCGTCCATGGCAGCGAAGAGGACCTGGCGCGTTCACCCCGCAACTATTGCCGCATGAACACGAAGAACGGACCGCTGCTCCTCGCCTACGGCAGAGACCCCTACTTCGATGGCTGGCCCGACACGCTGCAGCTTGACTACGGCAACCCGCAACTGCAGCAAGCGATGATCGCCGAACTGACACGCATCGCCGGCCAGTGCGACGGCGTGCGCTGCGACATGGCCATGCTCGTCTTGCCCGAGGTGTTCGAGCGCACCTGGGGCATCCGAGCCGACTTGTTCTGGCCGAAGGCGATTGGGGCGGTGCGGCGCCAGCATCCCGGCTTCCTGTTCATGGCCGAGGTGTACTGGGATATGGAATGGACGCTTCAGCAGCAGGGCTTCGACTATACCTATGACAAGCGCTTGTACGACCGCCTGCGCGAACAGCGTGCCCGCCCGGTGCGCGAGCACTTCGGTGCGGACATGGCCTACCAGGACAAGCTGGCGCGCTTTCTGGAGAATCACGACGAGCCGCGCGCCGCATCAATCTTTGCACCCGAAGTCTATCCGGCGGCCGCCGTGCTGACATTCCTCTCGCCGGGCCTGCGCTTTTTCCATCAAGGACAGTTCGCGGGCCGGCGCACACGCATTTCGCCGCATCTGGTCCGCGCCCCGGAGGAGCCGGTCGACGGAGCGCTCGCGCAGTTCTATGCCCGCCTTCTTGCCGTGCTGCGCCAACCGGTGCTTCGGGAGGGCAATTGGTCCTTACTGGAATGCATTCCCACCTGGGCCGAAAACAAGTCCGCCGACAATTTCATTGCATTCCGCTGGGTCGGGACTTCTCACGAGTGGATGTTCGTCGTCGTAAACTACTCGCCGCAGCAAAGCCAGTGCTTCATGCAAACGCCCTTCCCGGAACTGGGGGACCGGACCATACGACTTGAGGACCGGCTCAGCTCGGCTGTCTATGACCGACAGGGCGCTGACCTGCGCGCCCGTGGTCTCTTTCTGGACCTGCCTCCCTGGGGCTATCATGTTTTTGCTATAAAAGGAATTGATTAACAGGTTCAGGTTCACCAGGCGCTCCGAGAAGGCTAAGCCGGGTAGGCAGCGGCTAGTTCAGCACCTAGCTGGCGCGTTCATTGAAGGAACGCCTCAGCCGCAGTCTGCCGTCAAGTCCATAGACAACCAGTTCGGCTCGCTCGAGCTCAGCGATACCTATCCCCGCTTCTATAGCTTCATTCAGCGAAACGCAGAACTCGTACACGTCGGGCCTATCCTCAGCGCGGACGCACCAGCCAAGATGGGCTGGCATCACACAAATATTCATCGATGACATAGTTACCCCCTCAAAGACCGCTTATCGCGCGAGAAGGGAAAGACTTCATGGCGATCGCGGCTTTTGGTCCAATTCATCGTTGGTGAACCGAAACCGTTTCACACTCGGAAGCGCAACGGGTCCAGAAGGCAAGCTAATTTTCCATGCACGAAGTAAATTCTCAAAATTTATCTGAGCACGCGCTTGATGTAATGGAAGCGGCAACTTCACGGATAATTCGAGCGCTTTCTCTGTCAACTTGTAGCGAGTATGATTCCGGCGAACGATTTTCATGGTGGAGCTGCGGCAAATCAGGCCCTCCTTAAGCAGATGATTCTTGGCCCTGGTGAACTCATCACCCGTCAACGCATTCATGGCTACTACCTGCGATCGGCTCAGTGCTTCTTCACCCCGCAAGGTAGCGAGCAGGATATTGCAGCATTCAATTGTCGCTCGCTTCGGTTTCATAGGTCTGAGAAGTTCAATCTGCGTCCTACACTTCCATAGCGTAGTCATCGGACATGAAGTCGATTTGCTGTAGGTCAAAGAACGCCGTACTGGCCGTGCTGTATCCGCGCCCGCGCGGCGGCGATGTCGGCCATTTACCCGTGGCAGGTTGCGGCGGACCATAACGCTGTGCCTTCGCGAAATCGGCAAGGAAAGGGAGCCAAACCCCGATTGAGAAACTAGCTAGCCGGGGGCAAGGCGTGAAGAAAGCCGCATCTCTGCGCCGCTAGCGGAATCGGTGATGAAACACCTCATCAGCCGCTTGCCCAGAGGGCAACAGATGCGATGGTCGATTCAGCGGTGCGCACTCCCTGCTGCAAACACGAATGGATCTGCTTGGCGGTTAGGCTCGACCCCAACTTTACCTGCAATCCAATTCGCACCCACCTTTACCTGGCGCCACTACATAGAATGGTTGCAGGGTGACTGAAAGGGGTTCGAGATGCCTACTATGGAGAACATTTCGATTTCCATCTCGAGTCGGCCGTCGTGGCGAGGCGAGCCGACGGAAATGTGCGAGCACAAGGGCATCGGCCATCCCGATAGCCTATGCGATGGGGCTGTCGAAGCTGCGGCCCGCGCCTTGTGCCGCGCCTACCTCGAAGCCTATGGAGCAGTCCAGCACTTCAATCTGGACAAGGCCCTACTCATTGGTGGCATAAGCGCGCCAAAGTTCGGCGGTGGCAAAGTGCTGCGCCTAACGCGGTTGATAGTTTCCGGCCCTGTTACCGAACTCCCGTCGGCCAAGGCCGAGCTAATTGTCGAGCAGGCCATTCGCGAGTACCTGGCAATGTCCTTGGGCGGTATTGGCAATGACATCGGCATCGAGCCCATCCTCCGCCCCTCAGCCCCGAACCTTCGGCGTGTGGCCAATGCAGCGTCTCTTCCGCTGTCCAATGACACATCCTTTGGCGTCGGCTATGCGCCACACTCATCACTTGAGAGAGCGGTGCTCCTGGTTGCCGACCTTCTGCGCTCACGTTCCGACAGGGGAATGTTTGAGGCGGCTGGCCTCGATTACAAGGTGATGGGGAGTCGGCTGGGTGAGCATCACCGTCTCACGCTTGCCCTGGCATTTGTCGACCGATACGTCCAGGGCGTCGACGACTACTTCATCCTCAAGGGGCGAATTGGGTCGTATCTGGCCGAGCACATCGGCGCTGAATGTGAGATTGCAATCAATACCCTCGATCGCAGGGATGCCTGCGACGAAAGCGGGATTTACCTGACGGTCACTGGCTTAAGCGCTGAGCATGGTGATGACGGCCAGGTTGGCCGCGGTAACCGGGTCAATGGCCTGATTACTCCCTATCGGCCAATGTCGCTGGAGGCCGCAGCTGGCAAGAACCCGGCGTCACATGTCGGCAAACTATACAACGTGCTCGCCCATCGACTAGCCACTCGTATTCAGACAAGCGTGGATGGCGCGGATGAAGTCACCGTCCGGCTCCTCTCCGGTATTGGACGCCCCATCAACCAGCCACAACTGGTTGCCATTGATATCGTGGCCGAGCGCGGCCTGTCGAGCGCTCAGGCGCAACAAGTTCGTGAACTGGTGTCGCAACAGCTGGCGGAGCTTCCTGCCTTGGTCAATGAGCTGGTCAATGGCTCGGTAGCGGTTTTCTAGGCCCGGAATATTGGGAAGCCGAGCAACCTCGGCGCCGGCATCAGCGGGCCGAGCGGCTTCCGCAGCCTTCAGTGCCTGCATATGTGGCGTTCGACATCCATTAGCAGAACTGCTACCCCCGCTCGCCCCACCACCCATGAATGCTTGATCCAAATCAAGAAGCAAGTCGACTGGTCGCCCAGAATGAAAATGTAATTTATGCGCGTTAGGTTCTCCTAGTCGCCCCGAGGAGAGGATGGAATGCTGGGGCATTACGGCGTCACCGGCGCCGAGGCAGCTCCAACTGCCACCGCGGGTCCAGCCGCCCGCCAGCAGATCGTGCGCGAACCAGTCTGTGGCATGGAGATTTCGCCTCACAAGGCCGCTGCCAGCACGGAAGTCGACCAGAAGCGATATTGGTTCTGCTCCCCACGCTGTGGGCAGGCTTTCCTTGCCAACCCGGCGAAATATATTCTTCACGCCGTTGATAGGCCTAGCTCGGCTGATCCCTCTAGCAGTCCTGGCCGCCCACCGGGCGTCGCTCCTATCCCCGCGGCGACGCCTCTTCATGCACGGTGGTCATGGACACGGACACGGACACGGACACGGACACGGACACGGACCGGATGGCTCCACAAAGGACACGAAACCCGAAGGAGAGCAATGATGCAACCCGAAACACAATCCAGCTACGGCCTCTGGTCTCTGGTCATTATCAACTCCGCTGTCTTCATCATCTTCGCCTTCAGTTTTACCAGGCCGAAGACCCAGCGCGACTGGCGCTCGTTTGGCGCGTTCTCAGCATTCGTTGTGGCGCTCTTTACGGAGATGTATGGAATTCCGCTGACCATCTATCTCCTGCTGCCGTGGCTTGCGGCGAGGTTCCCGGGAATCGACTTTCTCTCTCATGATGCCGGTCATCTTCCCGAGATGATTTTCGGCTGGAGCGGCAACCCGCACCTGGGGCCATTTCACATCGCTAGCGACATCTTGATTTTTGGCGGATTCATCATGCTGTCTTCCGCTTGGCGCATTCTGTACCTGGCCCAGCAGCAGCACCGCCTGGCGACCACAGGCCTCTATGCGCGCATGAGGCATCCCCAGTATGTCGCTTTCGTCCTGATTATGTTCGGCTTTCTCCTGCAATGGCCGACGATAGTCACCCTGGTGATGTTCCCCATCCTGGTCTGGATGTATGTTCGACTGGCTAAGTCGGAGGAGCAGGACGCATTGGCCGAGTTCGGGCAGGCTTATGAGGAATATCGTCAAAAAACACCAGCGTTCATTCCACACATGTCAGGCCGAGATGTTCCTCAGGCGCGTCGTCCTCATTGAATTCAACCGTAATTTTCCTTGCACCCGGAGGCTGTCATGAAGCCCTTCACGACTGGTGTGACGCTATCCGCCACGGTCGTGCTGTTCTACGTTCTATGCACGCTCGTTTGGATGGTTCTTCCTGAGCCCTTCATGAATTTCATGAATGCGCTCTTTCACGGCCTCGATTTCCGGCGCCTTCGGACCGGCGAACCGGTTTCCTGGTGGTCCATCATCTATCCAGCCTTTGTGTTTGCAGTGTGGTTCTTTGCTGCCGGCGCCTTCTTTGCATGGTTACACAACAGCCTTCGAGGAGAGACCTGACAGCTCTTTCCGAGCTCGTTTCACGTCCGGGCCGGCGGCCAGCTGCGAAGTAGGGGGTGCCGTCGAGTTTTCTTGGTCCGGAAAATTCAAAGCACCATTGGAGGGCGCAACTCTCATCCGCCACGAATCGGTCAGGTCGGTCACTAAGCTGGCTCAGAGGACGTTAAGCGGGATTTTCAGATAGCGAACGCCATTGGCATCGGGCGGCGGCAACTTCCCGGCTCGGATATTGACTTGCACCGACGGCAGAAGCAGCGTAGGCATCGCCAGCGTCGCGTCGCGCGCCTGGCGCATGGCCACGAACTGCTCCTCGTTCACGCCGTCATGCACCTGGATGTTGCCTTCACGCTGAGCGCGCACCGTCGTCTCCCATGCGGGCCCCCGCCCCTCGGGCGGATAGTCGTGGCACATGAACAGCCGTGTGTTGCCCGGCAGGTCCAGCAGCTTGCGGATGGAGCGATACAAGTCGTGCGCGTCGCCGCCCGGGAAATCGCAGCGAGCCGTGCCGACGTCCGGCATGAACAGCGTATCGCCGACAAAGACCGCGTCCCCAATCTGGTAAGCCATGTCGGCGGGTGTATGCCCTGGCACGTGAATCGCCCTGCCGGTGAGGCCGCCGATGGCAAACGTCGCACCGTCGTGAAACAGGTGGTCGAACTGCGATCCGTCGAGCTGGAACTCAGGCTCCAGGTTGAAGAGCTTCTTGAAGACCCCCTGTACGTTGCGGATGTTTTGGCCTATTGCTATCTGGCCACCTAGGTGTTTCTTCAAATATGGCGCGGCAGACAAATGGTCGGCATGCGCGTGCGTCTCGAGAATCCACTCGACTCGCAGCTCATTCGCGCGCACAAACGCAACGACCTTATCGGCACTTGCCGTCGACGTCCGCCCCGCCTTCGGGTCGTAGTCCAGCACCGAGTCGATGATGGCGCACTCGGGGTGCCCCTCCTGAAAGACCACGTACGTCACAGTCCAGGTCGCCGGGTCGAAGAACGGCTGGATAGTCGGGTGCATGCTCGCCTCCTTAAATGCAGTACACTCTATTCACATACATTATATTCTTCAATATACTATACATAGGCAAAGTGTGGACAACCTATGGATCAGCTTCACCCCGTCATCGACCTCGCCACCATGCAAGCTGCTGCGGCGAACGCCTGTTCCCTGCTCAAGGTACTAGCCAATCCAGACCGCCTGATGCTGATGTGCCGCCTGTCCCAAGGCGAGCTATCTGTCGGTGAACTGGAGGAGCAGCTCGGCATCAGGCAGCCGACGCTGTCTCAACAGCTCGGCGTGTTGCGCGAGAACAACCTGGTGGCGACGCGCCGTGACGGCAAGAACATCTTCTATTCGGTGGCGAGCACCCAGGCGCTTGCCGTCATGGCGGTCCTTTATGAACAGTTCTGTGCCAACCCCAATCAGGAGGCGACATGCTGATTGACCTCGCTAATTTCACGCCCGGCCCGTCACTGGTCGGCGGGCTCATCATCGGTGTGGCAGCCGCCGTGCTGCTGCTGTTCAACGGTCGCATTGCCGGCATCAGCGGCATCTTTGGCGGCCTGCTCAGCCTGCCTCGAAAGGACATGGCCTGGCGCCTGGCCTTCCTTGCCGGCCTGGCTGGAGCTCCTGTCATTGCGAGCCTGCTCGGCAAGCCGGCCGTTGCGGATATCCAGGCAAGCTGGGGCGAAATCCTGGTCGCCGGCTTCATGGTAGGCCTTGGCACTCGCTACGCCAGCGGCTGCACCAGCGGTCATGGCGTGTGCGGCATCTCGCGCGGTTCCATCCGCTCGCTGGTCGCCACCCTGACCTTCATGATTGCGGGATTTCTGACCGTCTTCGTGCAACGGCACTTGATTGGAGGCTGATATGACCGCCATTACTGCACTCCTGGCAGGCCTGCTATTCGGCATTGGCCTGATGATCTCCGGCATGGCCAACCCGGCCAAGGTGCTGGATTTTCTTGACCTTGCAGGAACGTGGGACCCCTCCCTCGCTTTTGTGATGATCGGTGCCATCGCCATTGGCTCGCTCGCCGTCCTCATCGCCAAGCACCGCAATCGCTCCTTCCTTGGGCTGCCTGTGCAACTGCCGGCCAGCACGACCCTGACGCTTCGGCTGGTACTGGGAAGCGCCGCCTTCGGTGTCGGCTGGGGTCTGGCCGGCTTCTGTCCTGGCCCCGCGCTAGTGGCCCTAGGCGCGGGCTATCCGAAGGCCGTCGGCTTTGTGGCGGCCATGGCGGCTGGCATGGCCGTCTTCGAACTCGTCGAGCGGACGAAATCGAGCATGCAGCGCGTCTAAGCACAGCACGCGTGGTGAATTCATTGGCAGCAGCATGGCTGCTGGCACATCCGAGCACCGCTGCAGATGGCATCAGAAATAGGTCTGCGCCGATTGCTCCGGCGCGCAGACCGGCACATCGAAGGGACTGAACATCCCGTGCACCAAACGCTTCGTTGATCCCAATCAAATCAAATCCATGACTGCCGCATAGCTTAGAGAAGGAATTGTCATGTTTTCATAGGAGGATTTTCATCATGTCCAATATTCATCGCCTCTCTAGCCTGATCACTGCGGCCATTGCGCTCGCTTGGGCGACAACAGCTTTCCCGGCGTCGCCGGCTACCGGCACGGAGCATGAGCATCCCGAAAATCGGCAAGATAAGCCTCCGGTCGTAGCCCCAGGAGTGTCCAGTGACGCAAGGCTGGATGCCCAGGTTGCCCACCTGCGTGCCATCAGGGAGCGGCTTTCGCGGGCCAAAACGCCCGAAGAGCGCCAGGCCCTCTTGGTTGAACGCCATCAGGTCATGCAGGATGCAATGGCCATCATGCAACAGGACATGATGAAAATGGGCGGCCCTGGTCGTATGGCTGCCGGCAAAGGAGTCGCCAAGGGAAACGCCCCATCAAATCAAATGCAGATGTGCCGGGATATGGCAGGTAGTCACATGGCGCTCATGCAGGAAATGATGCAGACGATGGCCAACGACCAGGGCATGGGTCCGGGCATGGGTCCGGGCATGGGTCCGGGCATGGGTCCGGGGAGGGGTCCGGGGAGGGGAATGGGTGGAATGATGTCGCCAGGCGGCTAATGGGTCTAGCCGTAAGGGGGGGCTACCTGGCCGCCGTCACTGACTTGTTCAGCCGCCAGGTTGCAGGCTTGCCTTGGGCTCGCCGCGCTTGCCGAATTTGTCCCACTTCTCGCGGGTCCACATTACATGCGCCCAGCACGCAAAGCGGCTCGCGCTGCGGCGTGACGCGTAGGTCGGGTGCAAGTACATGCCACGCTGAGCTTCATAGCTCAGTGGTCCTGAACCGATAGCGGCTTGCCCGTTGAAATCGAGCTCCATCGTGTCCTGAAGGCAAAATCACCGCCGAAGTCAGCACCGGTCGGCAAAAGCCCAGCGCAGGGTGGCTGCTCCTCCTCTGCACAACGGCTGGGGATCTTGGGCTATTCCGCCGCGCGCATGTCAGATTCCGCTGACAGCGCGGTGCGCACGACGTACAAGCGCCCTCCTGATACACGCACAAGGCGCATGGCACCAAGCCGACACGTTTTTCGGATCCGGCTGATTTCGGCATCGCCGGGCGGCAACGATACTGCAGGCATACACGAAGGCAGACGGTTGCCGGAAATCGGCAGCAAGACAGGTCAGCGCGTCAGTGTTGCTTGCCGGCAGGAGCGAGAATCCGGGCCCAACGCGGCAGGAGCGACCAGCGCAACAAGGGCGACAAGGAGAAAGGCGATGAGCGACGATCTCCCCATCGGACATGCACCGCGCATTACGGCAATCGCGGCGGACATCCCACTTGGCGCACATCTGAAGACGGACCGCCGTGGCTATGTCCATCACGGCATCTATGTCGGCAACGGCGAGGTGGTGCACTATGTCGGATTCAAAAGCTTCCTGCGTTGCGGCCCGGTGGAAAAGACGTCCCTCGCCGGCTTTGCCGACGGCCACGGCTTTCGCGTCGAGCCGGCCACGCAAGCCAGGTACATCGAGGCGGAGATCGTACGGCGCGCGACTGCGCGGCTCGGGGAGGACGATTACCGCATTCTCACCAACAACTGCGAGCACTTCTGCAGGTGGTGCCTGTCTGGCGAGAGCCGCAGCGAGCAGGTGGAGGCGCTGCTGAATCACCCGTGGCGCGCGCTGCAGGCTATCGTGGGCGTACTTTGTAGCGCGGCAGGTATCCTGGGTCAGGATCTGGCCGCACGCG
Source organism: Cupriavidus oxalaticus (assembly GCF_004768545.1). NCBI lineage: Bacteria > Pseudomonadati > Pseudomonadota > Betaproteobacteria > Burkholderiales > Burkholderiaceae > Cupriavidus > Cupriavidus oxalaticus. Next base: position 1,020,916 of record NZ_CP038636.1, read on the forward strand.
TGACAGCCTAGGGCGCAGCGGGGCGAACGGGTAGTCACAGTTTGCATTGCCGCGGCTGCAATGAGAAGCAAGGCACAACAGCGCAAGGGAGCAGGCGGCAAGGGACATGGAGAGTCAATGGGACGACGCGGCATTGACGGCCGCCTTGCAGAAGCCGGACGCCTATCCCCATCTGGCGCCGGCAGTGCAGGTCATCGAGACGCATATCTCGCGTGTCTTTCTGGCCGGGGACTTTGCCTACAAGATACGCAAGCCGGTGCGGTTCGACTTTGTCGACTTCTCCACCGCGCAGGCACGCCGCGACGACTGTGAAACCGAGTTGCGCCTGAATCGCCGGTTCGCACCCGACCTGTACCTGGATGTGGTGCCAATCGTGCCGGCCCCCGCGCCCGGCTCGGTGCGCATCGGCGGCAGCGGCATTCCGATCGAGCATGCGCTCCGGATGCGGCGCTTCGACCAACAGGAGCTGCTGAGCGCAAGAATCGCTGCAAACCGGCTGGAGCCGACCCATATCGATGCGCTGGCGCGCAGCATTGCTGCCTTTCACCGGGCGCAGCCCCCGGCAGCCTATTCCGATGGCTTTGGCACGCCGGCCCGCATCGACGCGACACTCGCGGAGTGCCTGCGCGGCATCGGACGAATCGTGCAGGCTACGCACCTGGCCAGCCGCGTGGCCCAGCGGGCGCGCAGCGAGGCCATCCGGCTAGCCGGCGCGTTCCGGGCACGCCTGTGCCACGGCCATGTGCGCGAGTGCCATGGCGACCTGCATCTGGGCAACATCGTCCTGATGAACGGCGTGCCGACGCCATTCGACTGCCTGGAGTTCGACGCCGCGCTGCGCTGGACCGACACCATCAGCGATCTGGCCTTCCCTGTCATGGACCTGCTGCACCACGGCCGACCGGCGCTGGCTTACCGGCTGCTCAACGGCTACCTGGAACAATCGGAAGACTACGGTGCGCTGGCCGTGTTGCCCTTCTATCTCGCCATGCGGGCCCTGGTGCGCGCCCGCGTGCTGCTGGAGCACGCCAGCCAGCAGCACGCGGCAGGCGCGTCCATGGCACCGGCTCAGTCCGAGGCAGGCAGGCTGCTGGCGCTGGCATGGCAGTGCCTCAACCGCCGTCGCGGGTCGATGGTGCTGATGCATGGCCTGTCCGGCAGCGGCAAGTCCACGGTGGCAGGGCAGATGAGCGAGGCCGCAGCGATGGTACGCGTGCGCTCCGACGCCATACGCAAGGGCTTGCACCGCGGCGTTGCGCCGGCGAGTGGTTGGTATGCCTCCAGCGAAACGGCGCGGACCTACCGACGCCTGCTCGCCGTCTGCCGGCTCGGCTGCCGTGCCGGTTTCCCGATGATTGCCGACGCCACCTTTCTGGTCCGCGCCGAGCGCGAGCGCTTTGCGGCCCAGGCCCTCCGCCTTGGTGTCCCCTTCGCCATCGTCACCTGCGAAGCCACCCCTGAGACGCTGCGCGCCCGCATCGCCGCCCGTGCCCGGGCAGGCGGGGACCCGTCGGATGCCGACGACCGCGTGCTGGCGTGGCAGATGCGTGTCCAGGAGCCGTTGACCGAAGGCGAGCTTGCCTGCGTCGCCTCGCCGGGCAGCCTTGTAAGCCTCGCCGCAACCGGGCTGAGGCGGTGATCGACGCCAACGTCGCGTTGTGCGCCGGCCTCGCCCCTTTACCGCCGCGACTCAATCCGCTATGGCCTGGCGCTGAAACGCGCGGGCCGCGGGGCGCTCAGTTGCACCCGGCGGCCTGCCGCCGGCATCTGTCAACGGTCTGCATAAAGCTGCTCGTGCCGGCGCTGACATGCCGTACAGCGCTTCGCGGTCGGATATGCTTGCAGGCGCGAGAACGGGATCGGCTGCTGGCAATCGATGCAGGTGCCATATTGGCCGTGCTGCATCCGCGTCCGCGCGGCGGAGATGTCGGCCAACTGCATGCGGTAATGGTCCAGCATCGCATCGTCCTGCCGCTGGTTGATTTCGTCGTCGGCAAGGTCCCCCTCGTCCCGCGCCTCTCGCTGTGCCATTGGCGTCATTGGCGTGTCGGCGGAGCCGACAGCCGCTCGGATGCTCGCTTCTTCCGCATCAAGCTGCGCCACCAGTGAAGCGGATTGCTGTGCTGTAAGATTGGTCATGAGGGACTTCCTTCCCCCGCTGGCGCTTGGAGTACTTCCGGATGCCGGCTGCCAGGCATTCTGCAGCGGGAATGCGATTGGATGGGGTGTAACGGTGTCGCGCGTTAGGACTCGCCTTCACGAAGATGCCGGATCTCGGCCTCGCCCCGCTGGCCGGGCAGGCAGGCTGCGATCGCCGCAGCCTGTTTGCCCGGCATGGCGAATACGATGGTGTCCATGCAGGCATCCTTGCGCGCCCGCCGCTATTGGCGCGTGACGGCCAGCGCGACCAGTGCACCGGCCACGGCTGCGACCGCGGCGACGGAGCCGATGCTCTCCCAAGGATGCGCGTGAACATAGCGATCCGTGGTGTCGGCCCATCGCGAGACACGCGTCCGTGCCGCCTCGCGTTGCTCGGCCAGACGCCCCTGGAGCGCGTGCAGGCGTGCGCCCAGCTGCGCGCGTGCCGCGGCGGTCTCCTCGCTGGCTTCGTCGGCAACATCCCTCAACAATGCCTGTACATCGGCCAGCAGCGTATTGGCATCACGGGCCAGTACCTCCTTGTGCAGCAAGAGCGCGGCGCGAGTATCGTTCATGTCATTCTCCTTTTCTCTGAGTCATCGCCGTGCATCACACGGCACCATGCTTAGCCGGCGTGGCCGTGCGGCGCGGGCTGCGTTGCCGCTGCAAAATGCTGGCAGAACCATTTGCCCGCTAGCTTGCCGACCTGTTCCAGCGCGCCTGGCCCCTCGAACAGATGAGTGGCGCCGGGAATCACCTCCAGCCGCTTCTCGCAGGGCATCCAGGCGGTGGCGCGCGCGTTGAGTTTGAGTACCTCAGGATCCGCTTCCCCCACGATCATCAGCGTCGGCGCACGCAACTGGCATAGTGCCTCATGGCCGGCCAGGTCGACGCGGCCGCCGCGCGATACCACCGCGTCGATCCGCATATGCGGCGGCGAGTCCACGGCGGCACGGATGGCCGCGGCAGCTCCCGTGCTGGCGCCGAAATACCCGAGGCGCAGGTGGCGCTCGCGCGTCAGGTGCGCCACGGACACCGTGGCAGCCTTGAGCCGCTCGCCAAGCAGGGCGATGTCGAACCGCTTCGACATCCCGACGTCCTCGTCGGCCGTCAGCAGGTCAAACAGTAGCGTGCCCAGGCCCATCCCGTTCAGCATCGATGCGACTTCGCGATTGCGCGCACTGTGGCGCGAATTGCCGCTTCCATGTGCAAACAGGACCAGACCGGATGCAACTTCGGGCACGGCAAGGTCGCCCGGCAACGCGATATCGCCGATATGGATCCGCACCTGTTCGTTGGTAATGTGCCCCATGAACTCCCCTTCCCGCTTCCCGATCTTGCCTGTGGCCTCGCCGCCGTCACGCCCTGTGCCAGTGCACGTTCAGCTCGGTCTCGGCGTTGCCGTAATCGATCGTGAGTGTTCCGCGGTAGGCATGGTGGATGGCGTTGCCGATGTCCCGCGCCAGGTGCAGCCCGGTCGTGGTAACCACCGTGCCCTGTTCTCCCGAATCGATTGCCATCACGCGCTCCATCGGATGCTCTGCGCGCAGTTGGGCTTCGCGGTGTCGTATCAGCGCCAGAATCTCGGCCCGATGCGCAGCCTCGAAGGTGCCGCCCAGCGTCACTCTCCCGGCGGGGGTCTTATCGGCGACGCGCTGGCATGCAGAGCAAACCAAGGTTGCGGCGCCCGGTGGTACGGCGCGCCATTGCCAGTGCCCGCGCATGAATACGGCATGGCAGACCGGGCAGCTCGCCAGCGTCGGGGCCGCCGTCGGCTGCTTGTAGCGGTCGGGGACGTGCTCGACGGGCAACGGATGCCAGCGGACCGGCCTGACCTTGATTGACTGCGCTCGGACTTTCATCTTGATGCCTCGCTGGTTATGGACAACGCACGCCGGTCGCCGGCGCGCTGCGGCGCGTCTGCCGTGTCCCTCACCACTCCGGTAAAGCCCGACGCGCCCCCACTGTTAAAGCTATTCGCCTGTGCGGCTATCAACTTGGGCTGGATCAAACAATGGTCAGACATCTGCGAGATTGCTGGCTACATGGTGGTCCGCCGCAGCAAGCTGCATAGTTCCGGCAGCGGACGGGCATTGAGCACGTCGTCGGCCTGCGGCCAGCCCCGCCGCGCCTGGGCCAGCCGTAGGGACAAATTCTGGAAGTCGCGCACGCGATGCGCATCCGAGTGATGCTCACCAGCACTCCGCTAGCCTTTGCCATCCGACAGCCGCTGTCCCTCCTGCACGGGCTGCTTTCTTTCCTCCGGAGTCTGGACGACCGTGCGAGCAGTGGGTTGCGGCACATCAAGGATGCCGCCCGCCGCCTGCAGCGAGCTTCCGAAAGACCGCCATCGTTGGTGACGGTGGCCGTTGATACGGATCAAAGGCCAACCCCGACCCGCCGCTATCTTGGAATGACGCACAACCCTCACAACGATCCGAACGATGGCATCGGACACCGGTATCCAGGAAGCTGATGTGAAGCATTACTTGCGCAAGTCGGCCGCGTATCTTTTCCACTCGCGACGCATCGCCGCCGTCGCACACCGCAGTATTCGCCGGCCGGCCAGCCAATCCGCCACCTGCGCCACCTCGGCGCAGCGAATCCCCGGCTGCCGACAGCCCACCGCCACCTGACTTCGGCCATGGAACGCAGCAAACGGAATTTCTCGCTCTGGTACCTGCTCGCGGCTGTCCTGACGACGCTGGCGCTCCAGTTCTACGTCGCCACGGAAACCGTCACCTCCCTGGCCTATAGTGACTTTAAGGCCTTGCTCAAGGCCGGCAAGGTGCGCAGCGCTACTGTTGGCGAGACGGCGATCAGCGGCACGCTGGCGACAGCCGGGGTCGAGACCATCCTGCCAGCCGACCAGGCGGCCGCGGTACAGCGCGGCGGCAGCCCCGACCGGACCTTCACCACGGCCCGCATCAGCGATCCCGGGCTGCTGGCCGACCTGGACGCGGCCCATGTGCGCTATGCCGGGCAGCCCGATGCTCGATGGTTGGGCACGCTGCTGTCCTGGATCGTGCCTGCCCTTGCCTTCTTCGCGATCTGGAGCCTGCTGTTCCGGCGCATCGGGAATGCCGCTGGGGGGCTGATGGAGATCGGCAAGAGCAAGGCCCGGGTCTATCTTCAGCAGGAGACCGGAGTGAGCTTCGCCGACGTGGCCGGCATCGACGAAGCCAAGGTCGAGTTGATGGAAGTGGTGGACTTTCTCAAGAACCCCGGGCGGTACCGGCGCCTGGGCGGCAAGATTCCCAAGGGGGTACTGCTGCTGGGCGCCCCGGGCACCGGCAAGACCCTGCTGGCACGGGCGGTTGCCGGCGAGGCCGGGGTGTCGTTCTTCAGCATGAGCGGCGCCGAGTTCGTGGAAATGTTCGTCGGCGTCGGCGCGGCACGCGTGCGCGACCTGTTCGCGCAGGCCGAGCAGAAGGCGCCGTGCATCATCTTCATCGACGAGCTGGACGCGTTGGGCAAGACCCGCACCCTCAATGTGGCCGGCGGCCAGGATGAGCGCGAACAGACGCTCAACCAGTTGCTGGTGCAGATGGACGGCTTCGACACCAACAAGGGCGTGATCATCATGGCCGCCACCAACCGGCCGGAAATCCTCGACGCCGCGCTGCTGCGGCCCGGGCGCTTTGATCGCCATATCGTGCTGGACCGCCCTGACCTGAAAGGGCGCGAGCAGATCCTTGGTGTGCATGTGCGTCATGTCAAGCTGGCTCCGGAAATCAATCTCCGGGAACTGGCCGCGCGCACGCCTGGCTTTGCCGGCGCCGACCTCGCCAACCTGGTCAACGAGGCGGCACTGCTGGCCGCCCGCAACGACAAGCCGGCGGTCGACAACGCAGACTTCAACCTGGCGCTCGACCGCATTGTCGGCGGGCTGGAAAAACGCAACCGGGTCATGATCCCGCTGGAAAAACAGACCATTGCCTACCACGAGGCCGGGCATGCACTGGTGGCCGAATGCCGCCGGCATGCGGACCGGGTCTCGCGCATCTCCATCATTCCGCGCGGCGTTGCGGCGCTCGGCTACACGCAGCAGACCCCGACCGAAGACCGCTACCTGCTACGCCGCAGCGAATTGCTCGACCGGCTGGATGTGCTGCTTGGCGGGCGCGCGGCGGAACAGATGGTCTTCGACGACGTTTCCACCGGCGCGCAGAACGACCTGGAACGGGCCACCGACATGGCACGGCAGATGATCACGCAGTTCGGCATGAGCGAATCGCTCGGCCTGCCGTGTTACGAGCGCGCCGGCAGCCCGTTGCTGCCCTACGCGGCCGCGCTGTCGCGGCCGGAACGCGAGTACAGCGAGCGCACCGCGCAGGCCATCGACGAAGAGATCCGGCTCACGCTGGACCAGTCCGCCGAGCGGGCACGCCAGACCTTGCTCGGGCAGCGTGCGCGCCTCGACCGGCTGGCGCAGCTGCTGCTTGAAAAAGAAGTGGTCGAGCGGCATGCGCTCGATGCCCTGATGCGGGCTGAAGGTGCGACGGCGCCACACGATGAACCCGTCATGCAGTAGCCACCCGAGGAGTCCCCATGGCATCTCCGCTTACCCCGTTCCTTGCTGTCCGGGAGGCCGCACAACGCCTGCAGGGCAATGCCTCCGACTACGATCCGCTGCTTGACATGGCCCGCGGGAAGGATTTCGTATTGCTTGGCGAAGCCACGCACGGCACGGCCGAGTTCTACCGGATGCGGGCGCAGATCACGCAGGCGCTGGTCCGTGGCCAGGGCTTCGATGCCGTCGCCATCGAAGGCGACTGGCCCGACGCCTGGCGTGTCAACCGCTACGTGCAGGGCGAGGGAAATGACAGCGCCAAGGAAGCCCTAAGCGATTTCGAGCGTTTCCCGTCCTGGATGTGGCGCAACCGGGAGTTCCTGGCGTTCATCGAATGGCTGCGCGGCCACAATGCCAGCCTGCCGCCGGAGCGGCGGGTCGGTGTCTATGGGCTCGACCTCTACAGCCTATATCGCTCAGCCGCGGCCGTGATCCGCTATCTGGAGCGCGCCGACCCGCTGCAGGCCGAGGCTGCCCGGCAGCACTATGCCGCGCTCGACCATGTGCGTGATCCAGCTGCCTACGGCTACCAGGCCGCCGCCGGGCTGCGTGAGCCCGCGCGCGACGGCGCCATCCGCCAGCTGCTGCAGTTGCGCACCGACGAGGCCGCCTATATCTCCCGCAATGGCCTGGCGGCCATGGATTCGCACTACTTCGCGGAGCGCAACGCGACGGTGGTGGTGAATGCGGAAGCCTACTACCGCGAGATGTTCGGCCGCCGTGTCAGCACCTGGAACCTGCGCGACGCGCACATGGCGCAAACGCTGTTTTCGCTGGCCGCCTACCGGCTGCGCCGCGGCGGCAACGGGCGCATTGTGGTCTGGGCCCACAACTCCCACCTCGGCGATGCGCGGGCCACGGAATCGCAGCTGCGCGGCGAGTGGAACCTCGGCCAACTGGTACGCCAGCAGGCCGTCACGCAGGCGCTGCTGGTCGGCTTTACCACCTACGCCGGCCACGTCTGCGCCGCCTCTCGATGGGACGGCGACCCCGAACACAAAACCGTCGTGCCGGCACTGCACGACAGCTGGGAAGCACTTTTCCACAGCACCGGCTTGGATCGCTTCTTCCTCCCGCTTGGGCCACAGGCCAGCCACGCGCTCTTCGAGGTCATGCTGGAACGCGCCATCGGCGTGCTCTATCTGCCGCGCACGGAGCGTGCCAGCCACTACTTCGACGCTTCAATCGCCGGCCAGTTTGACGCCCTCTTCCACCTGGATGAGACCACCGCGCTGGAACCGTTGCAGCCAGGGCATCCCGTGCCCGTGCTGGACAGCGACCAGCCAGACTGAAGCACGCGCCTATTTCAGGCAGCGGCCGCGAGCCTGGCGCTTGCGTTGCATCAACGTCCGGACTGGCACGCCAACTACCGTAAAGCGAGCCAGACCACTCATGTCAATGCGGAGATCGTCATGTCTGCCAGAACACTCATCTTCCACCAGGACGCGCGCCGCATGATGCTGAGCGGCGTGGAACAACTGGCCCACGCTGTGAAGGTGACGCTGGGTCCAGGTGGCCGCAACGTGATCGTGGAGCGGCCCGACATGGTGCCGCTGGTCGCCAATTCCGGCGTGGTCGTGGCGAAGTCGGTGACGCTGGCCAATCCTTTCGCCGACATGGGCGCCCGCCTGCTCTGCGAGGCCGCAGTGCGCACCAGCGAGATCGCTGGCGACGGCACCACGACCGCCACCACGCTGGCCCACGCGATCGTGGCCGAAGGCGTGAAATACGTCGAAGCCGGTCACGATCCCATGCAGCTCAAGCGCGGCATCGAGGCCGCCGGCAAGCTGGTCGCCAGCGCCTTGCTGGAGAGTGCCCGGCCGTGTGGCAGTACCGACGAGATGCGCCAGATCGCCACGATCTCGGCCAGCGGCGACCAGACTGTCGGCACGCTGGTGGCCCAGGCTGTCGAGCGGGTCGGCAAGGACGGTGCGATCAGCGTGGAGGATGGCTCGAAGCTGGACGACGCACTCGACATCGCCGACGGCGCGCTGATCGATCGCGGCTACCTCTCGCCCTTGTTCGCGACCAACGAGAGCCGTGCCGTCGTGCTGGAGTCGCCATTGGTGCTGCTGTGCGACGCGAACATTGCCGCGATTGCGCAACTGCTGCCGGTCCTGGAAGCCGTGAGCCGCGCCGGCCGGCCCTTGCTGCTCATCGCCAACGACGTGGAGGGTGAGGCGCTGGCCACGCTCGTGGTCAACAACCTGCGCGGCGCGCTGAAGAGTTGCGCGGTCAAGTCTCCGGGTTTCGGCGACTCGCGTACCGAGCAGCTGGGCGACCTGGCCGCGCTGACCGGCGCTACCGTGGTCTCGCCGCAGGCCGGCATCTCGCTCGAGCACGTCACCCTGGAACAGCTTGGCGAGGCCCGCCGCGTGGAGGTCAACAAGGACACCACCATCCTGATCGCCTCCGGTGACGAACGGCCGCGCGTGGCCGAGCGCGTTGCCGCCCTGCGCCTGCGCCTGGACGAGGTGCGCTCGGACTATGAGCGTGAGGCCCTGCAGCGGCGCCTGGCCCGGCTTGCCGGCGGCGTAGCCGTGATCAAGGTGGGCGCGGCCACGGAGAGCGCGCTGCACGAGCGCAAGAACCGCTTCCAGGATGCGTTGCACGCCACCCGAGCCGCGGTGGACGAGGGCATCGTCGCAGGCGGTGGCGTGGCGCTACTGCGCGCCCGCGCCGCCCTTGAAGCCTGGCAGGCGCCGAATCCCGAGCAGGCCGCCGGCGGCCACATCGTCCACGCGGCACTGGCCGCGCCGATGCGGCAGATCGCCGCCAACGCCGGTGCGGATGCCGACGCCGTGGTGCACCAGGTGTGCGCCGGCTCGGGAACGCTCGGCTACGACGCCGGCACCGAGCGCTATGGCGACATGCTCGAACTGGGCGTGATCGACCCCGTCAAGGTGGTGCGCACGGCCCTGCAGAATGCCGTCTCGATCGCCTCCCTGCTGCTGACGACGGACTGCATGATCGCGATCCAGCGCAGCCCTGCCGGCCAGGGCGATGCCGGCACGCGCCCGGGGTCATCCATGTTCGGCGAAGATTATTGAGCAATGCCGCCTGCGCGAGCCGCCATGACTACCCCCGATTGCGAAAGCCCGCTGCTGACCGACCTGTACGAGTTCACCATGATGCAGGCGTATTTCGACAGCGGCATGCACGATATCGCCAGCTTCGAGTTCTTCGTCCGCAAGCTGCCGCCGGGCAGGAGCTTCCTGCTGGCCGCGGGACTGGAACAGGTGCTCGCCTACCTGGAACGGCTGCGCTTCAGCGCGGACGATCTCGACCAGCTGGCGTCGACCGGGCATTTCAGCCCGGCGTTCCTGCAATCGCTCGCACACTTCCGCTTCAGCGGGGATGTCCAGGCCATGCCGGAGGGCACGGTGTTCTTCCCGGACGAGCCCATCCTGCGCATTACCGCGCCGATCCAGCAGGCCCAGCTGGTCGAAAGCCGGGTCATGAACCTGCTGCACTACGAGACCATCGTGGCCAGCAAGGCGGCGCGCGTGGTGCTGGCGGGATCGGGGCGCATGCTGGTGGATTTCGGCCTGCGCCGCGCGCATGGTGCCGAAGCCGGCCTGCTGTCGGCCCGGGCCAGCTATCTGGCGGGGTTCACCGGCACCGCGACGCTGCTGGCCGGTGTGCGCTTCGCCATCCCGTCGTACGGCACCATGGCGCATTCCTATGTGCAAGCGCACCTGGACGAGGGCGAGGCCTTCGCGTCGTTCGCGCGCTCGCAGCCCGACAACGCCACGCTGCTGATCGACACCTACGACACCGAGGCCGCCGCGCACAAGGTGGCGGCACTGGCCGCGACGCTGCGCGCCAGCGGGATCGCCGTCAAGGCGGTACGCATCGACAGCGGCGACCTCGGCGAGCATGCGCGCCGGGTGCGCGCCATCCTCGACGGCGCGGGGCTTCAGTCGATCAGCATCTTTGCCAGCGGCAACCTGGACGAGTATCGCATTCGCGATCTGGTGGCAGCGGGCGCTCCCATCGACGGTTTCGGGGTCGGCACGCGCATGAACACCTCGGCCGACGCCCCGTATCTGGATTGCGCGTACAAGCTGACCGAGTACGCGGGCCTGCCGCGCCGCAAGCGCTCGGAAGGCAAGGCAACCTGGCCTGGCCGTAAGCAGTCCTACCGTCGTTACGGCGCCGACGGCACCATGCTTGGCGATACGCTGACGATCGAGGGGGATGCCTGTGACGGTCTGCCGCTGATGCAGTCGTGCATGACGGGTGGCCGGCGTGTGGCGCCAGAGGTGCCGCTGCTCACCAGCCGGGCCTATGCCGCACAGCAACTGGCCGCGCTGCCTGTCGCCCTGCGCGCGCTGGAGCAGTCGGCGCCCTACCCGGTCACCGTCAGCACTGCCCTGCAAGACCTGGCGCGCGCTGCCGATGCGCTGACCGCGCAGGCCAGTCCGGCAGCGACGCCCCGGTAGTGCGGCAAGGACGAATACCTGAGCTAGCCGGGCCTGACTTCGATCTGGTTGACGACCGCGCTGACGCCCGGTGCAGACCAGGCCGCTTCGAATGCCGCGTCGCGCTCGGCCAGCGTAGGCAGAGTGCCGGTCAGCGTCACCGCGCCATCCCTCACCGCCACGGTCACCTGGTCGACGTCGCCGACGGCCTGGCGTGCGATGGCCGCCTGGATCCGTGCCGCCACGTCCTGCGCGTCGGCACGAGGCCGGAGGGCAAGCGCATTGGTGACCCCGACCACGCCGAACAGTCCGGCCACGGCGTGCTCGGCGGCGGTGCGCTGGTAGTACCAGTCGACATCGCCGCTCAGGGTCACGACGCCGTGTTCGACCAGGATCCGGATACGATCGGCCGGCACCATCGCGTCCCAGGACAGCACGTTGGCCGCGGCGCGGGCAATGTCGGCATCGGTGCGGCGCGCATCGTCGGGCAGGTGAACGTCCAGTTCCACGGCCAGCGCCCGCACGCCGGCGATGCGCCTGACGGCTGCTTCCGCCGAGTACTTCTCGGCAAAGGTCCCAAGGTGCCCCGTCAGCGTGACGACGCCGTCCTGGACCTGGACCCCGATCTCGTTGCCATGGACCGCCGGATCCCAGATCAGCGCCTCGGTCACGTCTTGCTGCAGCTGCCTGTCGCCCTTCATGGATGCCTCCTCGCGTATACGCGTCTTTACCGCCCTTTCAGACATGCCACTACCTCCGCGTCCTCGACCTGCGAGAAGTCGCGGTAGAACTGGCCCACTGCCCGAAAGCCGGCTGGCGTCTCCAGGCACACCACCTCGTCTGCATAGGGCCGCAACAGCTCCAGCGTCCGCGGTGGCGCCACCGGCACTGCGCAAATGAGCCGCGCAGGCTTCTCCTCGCGGATGGCATGCAGCGCGGCTATCATCGAGGCACCGGTGGCCAAGCCGTCGTCCACGACGATAACCTGGCGTCCGGTGGCGCGGATCGGCTCCCGCCCCGGTGTGTAGGCAGCACGGCGCTGCCGCAGCACTTCAAGCTGGGCTGCGCGCTCGCGGTCGATGTATTCGCTGTCGGCGCCGACCGCGGCGGCATAGGGTGTGAGATAAGTCCAGCCACTCTCGCCCACGGCGCCGATGGCGTACTCGGGGTTGCCTGGCGCGCCAAGCTTGCGCACCAGCACGACGTCAAAGTCTCCACCTAGCGTATCGGCAATGATGGCGCCCATCGGCACCGCGCCCCGGGGTACGGCCAGCACCAGTGGCCGTTCTCCAGCGTGGCCAGCGAGCGCACGGGCCAGCTGTTTGGCGGCATCGGCCCTGTCAATGAATGGCATGGTCCTCCTCCTGTGCCTGCCTGGACGGCCGCTTACGCCGGATAGCCCACGCTCTGGGCCAGGATCACGCGCTGGTCGGGCTCCAGCCGCATGGCGGTGGCCAGCGCGCGGCGGTCCAGCAAGCCACGCGCCACCGTGGCCAGGCCCGACGCAGCGCAGAAGAGATAGACGTTCTGGCTGATATACCCCGTATCCAGCGCAGTATAGAACTGGCGCAGAGGCTTGTCGGTCTCGTCGAGCCTGGAGAGCCGGCTGACGTAGACGAGGTTCAATGGTGCCTCGGCAACATAGTCCTGCAGGCCGGTAGCCGCGCGCAGGTCTTCGCCGATGACCAGCCGAAGGCGCCAGTCCGGCGGTTCGAGCACGTACAGGCCGTCGCGCAGCGCCACGTACAAGTCGATTTCCTGCCAGTTGCGGGTCGAAGGTGCGGTGCGCAGGCCGGTGCCCGGGCGGTTGACGCCGAAAGCGGCCCACAGCAGGGACGACAGCAGCGCGTCATCCAGGCGCCGCGAGGCGAAGTGCCGGGTCGAGCGGCGCTGCTGCAGCGCGGTCAGCAGCGGCATGCCGCCTTCGGTCTGCGGGGCCGGCAGCTTCAGGTATTCCACGCCGGCTTCGGATAAAACGATGGGATGTGTCACGTCGTGCTCCAGAAGGACGGGGGTCGGCACGGCCCCTCTGGGATTACCGTAGGCGGCGAGCGGGCGCTGCCATTTGGGATGGATCAAAGGAACGCCTGTTTGCGCGTGGGAGGTAGAAGGACATCTTCAGTTTCGGGTTCCTGATCGGCTTTGTCGCGCTGGTGGTCCGGCCACAATGCGCAGGCCACCGTCCACGCGCCCCCCGTGCTCTGCCAAACGCACGCCACGGCATGGCGATCCCCACGCCGTCCCACGCACTGCGCGCTCCTTGCGATACGTCAATTCCCGCCAGGACCACCCTCCTAGACTTAACCAGACCTGCGCGCCCCTGGGGCAGCCCAGCCGCTTGACTATAGGAGTCGCACCATGCCAGACCAGACCGATCCCGCCTTCGAACTCGCGCGCTGCGCCGAGCAGTCCGCCCTGCGCGTATGGCTGCGTTGGGATGAATCGCGCCAGATGCTGCACGCGCGGAAAAGTTACCTGGTAGAAAGGCCGGCCATTTAGCGCCCGAGCTCGCCTCACACGGCAAAGCGAAAATGGCCGCTGTGCAACACGATGTGCCGCGCACCTGTCATCTCGAACAGCGCTCCCGCGACGCGTTCAATGTCCTGGCGGTTGCTCATGAATGCCGGTAGCAAATCTTCACTGCGGTACGAACGGCGGGCAGCACCTGCAATGAGAATCGATGACCGGACGCAGCCGCCCAGCCTGGCGGCCATGCCGGAATGCGCGCCGCAGCCCGCCATGCCGGCGCAAGTCTGGCTGGACAAGCAGATCCGCGCCAGCCTGGCCCGCGCCACCGGCGGCCTATCGGTGATCTCGGCGAGCCTGGCCGGGCTCGACTGGGCACTGCAGCTCGGCATCGCCCCCGCAAAGGTGGTGCAGGCCTGGCAGGTGTGGCTGCAACACAGTATCGAGGATTCACCACGGCTGTTGCCGACCACGGCCGAGCCCCCATCCGTCGATGTCAGCGATCAACGCTTTGCCGATGCTGGCTGGCAGGACTGGCCTTATCGTTGCTGGCGCGATGCGTTCATGCGCAACGAGGCCTTCTGGGAGTCGCTGACGCAGGATATCGACGGCCTGTCGCGCCATCACCAGCACATCGTCGCCTTCTGTGCCCGGCAATGGCTTGACCTGTTCGCACCGGGCAATGTCTGGTGGATGAACCCCACTGTCGCCAGCGCCGCCTCGAGCACTTTCGGCGCCAACTTCCTGCAAGGGGCCCATCACTGGCTGCAGGACGCCAGTGAGTTGCTGTCGGAGTTGCCCGGCCTGCCCGCCGGGCGGCCCGCGCTGGAGTATTTGCCCGGGCGCGACGTGGCGCTGACACCCGGCAAGGTGGTGTTCCGCAACGCGAACCGCGACACCACACGCCTGCCTTATCGGCTGCATTCCGAATGCTTGCACAAGCTGTTCCTGGGCAACGAACTGGCCACTGGCAAGCTGTGCGTCGGCGGGCGGCCGATCGCCCTATCTGACCTCGACCTGCCGCTCTTCGTGGCCGGCACCGAGCACGACCACGTCTCGCCCTGGCGCTCCGTCTACAAGCTGCACTTGCTGACCCAGGCCGAACTGACCTTCTTGCTGACTTCGGGCGGCCACAACGCGGGCATCGTGTCGGAACCAGGCCACCCGCGCCGGCGCTACCATGTGTACACGAGATTGGCAGCCGCGCCTTACCTGAGCCCGGAGCAATTCCTCGACATGGCTGAGTACCGCGAGGGTTCCTGGTGGCCGGCGTGGCATGACTGGCTAGTGGCCCACTCGACAGAGCGCTGCACGCGACAAGCGCCGGCCCGGGATTTAGCGGACGCCCCTGGTGCCTACGTACTGGAACCCTAGATGCTCGAAGGACTGGAACAGATAAGCCCTCTGAAGTAAAGGCTTCGCGAACCCCTTACGAGAGGAGCATGCAAGAGAAGAAGGATGGAACATGACCGTGCCCCAATCGCATGGCCGGGCTCGCGCGCTTCATGCGCCCTCTGCCCTGGGCCCCGACGTACGACCGCGCGAAGTATGGGCATGGGCCATGTATGACTTTGCCAATTCCGGCTACACCACGGTGGTCATCACCGCGCTGTTCAATGCCTACTTCGTCGCCGTGGTGGCCGGCAATGCCCCCTGGGCCACGCTGGCCTGGACCGCGGCACTTTCTCTTTCCTATGCACTAGTGGTGCTCAGCGCGCCGCTAGTCGGCGCCTATGCCGACCTGCGCGCAGCCAAGAAGACACTGCTTGCCGTGACGACGGCGGGTTGCGTGGTGTTCACCGCCCTGCTCTATTTTGCACAGCCCGGCACCCTTGGTCTGGCCATCCTGTGCGTAGTGCTGTCCAACTTCTTCTTCAGCAGCGGCGAAAACCTGATCGCCGCTTTCCTACCGTCGCTTTCTACTCCGCGCGCCTTGGGTCGGGTATCGGGCTGGGGGTGGAGTCTTGGCTATATCGGTGGCCTGGTCACGTTGGGCCTATGTCTGCTCTATGTCAACTGGGCGACCGCCCGGGGCCACGTCGCCAGCCAGTTCGTGCCCGTCACCATGCTGATCACGGCGGCCATCTTTGCCCTGGCGAGCCTGCCGACCTTCCTGCTGCTGGGCGACCGCGGCGCGCCGCAGATCGCTGTGGCCGCACCGGCTGGCGAGCAGGCCATCGGCGTAGCCTGGGCCCGAGTATGGCAACGCCTGAGCCAGCTGCGGCAGTTCCGGGACCTGCGCCGCTTCCTGCTGTGCACCCTGTTCTACCAGGCCGGTATCCAGGCGGTGATCACGCTGACCGCCATCTACGCCAACCAGGCCATGGGTTTCAGCACGCAGCAGACGCTGACCCTGGTGCTGGTGGTCAACCTGACGGCAGCGGCTGGCTCCTTGCTGTTCGGCCATGTGCAGGACCGGATCGGGCACGTGCGCGCCATTGCCCTGACGCTGCTGGGCTGGATCCTGACCATCCTGCTGGCGCGCGCCGCGCGCGACGCGCCGCTGTTCTGGCTTGCCGCCAATGTGGCCGGCCTGTGCCTGGGCGCCGCCCAGTCCGCCGGACGGGCCATGGTGGGGCTGCTGGCCCCGCCCTCGCGCGCGGCCGAGTTCTTCGGGCTGTGGGGCCTGGCGGTCAAGCTGGCCTCGATCGCCGGGCCGCTGACCTATGGCATGGCAACCTGGCTGACGGGCGGCGATCACCGACAGGCGCTGCTGGTCACCGGCAGCTACTTCGTCGTCGGGCTGGGCCTGCTGTGCAGGGTCAACACCGGGCGAGGGCGGCAGGCTGCCCTGCGCGCTGAGCGCAAGGTGGGAATGGAGACCGGCAACGGCGTTGCTACTGCCATTCCCCCTTGCCAGTAATGCCATTCACCAGGCCCTCTACTCGAATTCACGCATGTGAACAAACGCCGTCGCCGAGCGAGAGCTTCCATCTTCTCGCCCATTTGAGGGCCATATACCGTTGGCCAGCAACCTGCCGTACCTGTCTTTGACGGGCTGTATCTGACGCGTCGGGGAGGTGTCAACGCCCTCCAAGCGGACACGGTCATCAAGGGCTGTACGGCCGATACATCGCCGCACTTACGCGAATGCACGCGCGGAAAAGTTACCTGGTAGAAAGGCCGGCCATTTAGCGCCCGAGCTCGCCTCACACGGCAAAGCGAAAATGGCCGCTGTGCAACACGATGTGCCGCGCACCTGTCATCTCGAACAGCGCTCCCGCGACGCGTTCAATGTCCTGGCGGTTGCTCATGAATGCCGGTAGCAAATCTTCACTGCGGTACGACCGCGCGCCGAAATGATCTTCAAGCGCCTCGGCTGTGATCTCATAGGTTGCCGGCGAGCCGTCTACTTTCGCGGCGCACTGCAGGCTTGGGCCGGTCGGACAATAATCCGGCATCTCGCCGGCAAAGTCGATCTTATGCATAGTCTCTGGCGTACTGCCCTCCAAAGTCTGTGCCTGCCTACGCCTCCTCGGCGCGGACAAGCAGTATGGGGCGAACCGACTTGCTGACGACGTGCTCCGAGACCGAGCCCAGCACCATGCGCCGCACGCCACGATGGCCGTGAGTGCCCATTACGATCAGGTCCGCGCTCCAGTGATCCGCTTCCTTGACGATCGCCTCGGCAATCTTCGCAGGGGTGCCTGGCGTCTCGGCCAACCTGCTGCTCCAGCGCACGCCGGCGGCACTCAGCCGCTCGCCGGCGCGAGCCAACACCTGCTTGCCGTAGGCAATAATGTCGGCCATCAGCCACGGCCGGTCGCCCGAACTGACCTCGAGAAGCAGGTCGCTGTCGTCAACGACAAACATGGCGCTGACTTCGGCATGAGTGACCAGCGCCATGGACACTGCCTGCTCCAGGGCATTTAAGGATGAGCGGCTACCATCGATGGCTAGAAGAATTCGGCGGTACACGGCGACCTCGGCTGCGGCTATGGTTCTTTCCAAAGTAGCGGTCGCAACGATATGAAGGTTGATGCCAGTCAACAAATCCCTAAAGTCCCTCCCGCCGGTGGGCTGGGAATTCGGACCGGGGCAACGACATGCGCAGGCCCACCCGTCTTCATGCGGCCAGGCGCGGTGGGCAAGTGGTAGACGGCGCTTCGCCGCGATTCAATGCGACAGCAGCAGCGGCATCGCGTCCGCCTGCCGTTAAGCTGCCTTGTGGGGGCTTGCGTTGGATCAACTCACGGCGTCGTTTGACCACTAGTGTGAATGCGTCAGTCGCTCGCGAGCGCTGTTCAGCACCCTTGGAAGCTTCCCGGACGTTATCCGTACCAAGCGGAACCTTGGCCTTGCTTAGGCGTCGGCATAAATCCGCCGAGAAGGAGTAGCACATGTCCAACGAACATGCGCAGGTTGTCTGGTTCGAAGAACTAAGGCGGGCCGATGTTCCTCGCGTCGGTGGCAAGAACGCGTCGCTGGGCGAGATGGTGGCGAACCTCGCGCCCGGAGGGGTCAAGGTTCCACCCGGGTTCGCAGTCACGGCGGATGCATACTGGCGCTTTATCCATGCGAATAGCCTGCGCGAGCCGGTGTCCAGGACGCTCGGCGAACTTGCTGAAGGCAAGGTTTCCCTCGCCGAGGCCGGGGCCGCCATTCGTCAGCTCATTCTCCGAGGCGAATGGCCCAGAGAGACGGCAGAGGCGATCCGTGTGGCTTATGAAGAGCTGAACCAAAGGACCGGACGGGTCAACATGGACGTCGCAGTCCGCTCGAGTGCGACCGCCGAGGACTTGCCGGATGCGAGTTTCGCCGGACAACAGGAAACCTTCCTCAATATCCGGGGTGATCGCGCGCTCCTTGACGCTTGCCGGCGCTGCTACGCCTCACTTTTCACCGACCGCGCGATCAGCTACAGGCAGGCGAAGGGCTTCGACCATCTGAAGGTTGCTTTATCGGTCGGCGTCCAACGCATGGTGCGATCCGACCTGAGCAGCGCCGGAGTGATGTTTTCGATAGACACCGAAACCGGCTTCGACAAGGTCGTCCTGATCAACGCCGCCTGGGGTCTGGGCGAGAGTGTCGTGCAGGGCACCGTCGAACCAGACGAATACGAGGTGTTCAAGCCACTTCTGTCCGACCCGTCGCTCACGCCGATCATCGGGAAGAAGCTCGGCGACAAGAGCCGCAAGATGGTCTACACGAGCGATAGCCGCGCTCCGACCAAATGTGTCCCGACCTCGAAGGCAGAGCGCACGTCGTTCGTGTTGGGAGACGAGGAGATTCTCACCTTGTCGCGCTGGGCTCGCGCAATCGAAGACCACTATGGCCAACCCATGGACATCGAATGGGCGAAGGACGGCGAGACCGGAGAGTTGTTCATCGTCCAGGCCAGGCCGGAAACCGTCCAGTCGCGACGCGAGGCTAGCGCTGTGAAGCGCTATCGCATCAAGAAGGCCGGCCGCAAGCTGGCATCGGGCGTGAGCATCGGGGAAGCCGTCGCGGCAGGCGCGGTCTGCGTCATCGATAGCCCAAGGGAAATGGGACGCTTCGTCGACGGCGCCATCCTCGTGACCCAATCTACGGACCCCGACTGGGTGCCCGTCATGCGGCGTGCGGCTGCCATCGTCACCGACCTTGGCGGGCGGACCTCGCACGCGGCCATCGTCAGCCGCGAACTGGGGCTTCCGGCAATCGTCGGTACGGGCAGTGCGACCCATCTGCTACACGACGAGCAAGAGGTCACCGTCTCCTGCGCGGAAGGCCGCGAGGGTTTCGTCTACGAAGGCACTGCCGACTATGAAGTCGACGAAATCGACTTTGGCAGTATCCCGGCAACGCATACCAGGGTCATGCTGAACCTGGCCAACCCCGCAGCAGCGCTCCGCTGGTGGCGGATCCCGGCCGATGGCGTCGGGCTGGCGCGAATGGAGTTCGTGATCGGTAATCACATCAAGATCCATCCAATGGCGCTGGTCCGCTACGACACGCTAAAGGACGATGCGGCCAGGCAGACGATTGCCGGCTTGACAGCCGGATACGAAAGCAAGACGGAGTACTTCGTGGACCGGCTCGCGCGCGGACTGGGGCGAATTGCCGCTCTGCAGTATCCCCGTCCTGTAGTGGTCCGCATGAGCGACTTCAAGACAAACGAGTACGCGCATCTGATCGGCGGCGCGGAATTCGAGCCGCGGGAGGAGAACCCGATGCTTGGATTCCGTGGCGCGTCACGATACTACTCGCCTCGCTATCGAGAGGGCTTCGCGCTGGAATGCCAGGCGATTTGCCGCCTGCGCAGGGAGATGGGGTTCACTAATGTGATCGTCATGATTCCGTTCTGCCGCTCGGCGAAAGAGGCGGACCGCGTACTGGAGGTCATGGCGGAGAACGGCCTCGTGCGCGGCGAAGCCGGCCTGAACGTATATGTCATGTGCGAGATCCCGTCGAACGTGATCCTGGCGGGCGAGTTCGCCAAGCGCTTCGATGGCTTTTCGATCGGCAGCAACGACCTGACTCAGCTCACGCTCGGCGTGGATCGCGACTCATCAGAACTCGCGGCGTTGTTCGACGAGCAGGACGACGCCGTCAAATGGATGATCCGCAGCGTCATCGCCGAGGCGCACAAGGCCGGGGCCGAAGTCGGCTTGTGCGGCCAGGCGCCTAGCGACCACCCGGAGTTCGCTGGATTCCTTGTCGAAAGCGGCATCGATTCGATGTCGGTGAGTCCCGATAGCTTTATCGCGGTCAAGCGTCACGTTGCTGCCGCCGAGCATGCGAGGACAAGGATCTCGTATGTATGAGCGTCAGAAAGGTGAAGGATGGAAGTGATATGGCGGGAGAACCGAAGAACATTCCCTGCTGCCAGGCCATGAGTCCGATGTCTTCGCTAAAGCGGGCAGGACTTGCCCTTGCCCGCTCAGGTAACGGACGGCCGGGCAGCGCTGGCCGCCCCGCTTCTCGTCGCCTGCCCCCGCCCCTATAGTGGTCCCAAGGAGACCAAGCGCCAGAATGGATCTATCCACAATCATCCACAAGACCGCAGCGGATCTGCGTGTTGCGCCAAATTTTTCCGACTATGAGGCGGAGCGTCATGGATTTTCCTGGGACGCCATCCGCAGGACCCTCGGCGCCCAACCCGATGGCGGGTTGAATATCGCGTGGCAGGCGGTGGATCGCCATGTGGAAAGTGGTGCGGGTGACAAGGTCGCATTCCGCTTTCTTTCACGGGGCGGACCGGCAGCGCGCGCCGTCACCTACGCACAGCTGGCCAGTCTCACCAATCGCTTCTGCAACGTACTGCGCGAACTCGGCGTGGGCAAGGGAGACCGGATCTTCATTCTCGCTGGACGCATTCCGGAGCTTTATACGGCCCTGCTCGGCGGCCTGAAGAACGGCTGCGTGGTGTCGCCGCTGTTCTCGGCATTCGGGCCCGAGCCGATCGCCACGCGACTGAACCTCGGCAAGGGCTCGGTGCTGGTCACCACCGACCAACTCTTCATGCGCAAGGTCGCCGCATGGCGCGACCGCATGCCGAGCCTCAAACACATCCTGCTGGTCGCGGAAGACGGCGGCTCCACCGCGATACCGGGGACGCTTGACCTGGCTGCAATGATGCGCAGCGCGACCGACGCGTGCCAGATCACGCCTACCACGTCCGAAGACATGGCGCTGTTGCATTTCACCAGCGGCACGACCGGCACGCCAAAGGGGGCCGTGCACGTCCATGGCGCCGCGCTCACCCACTGGGCAACCGGCAGGTATGCGCTCGATCTTCATGCGGACGACATCTATTGGTGCACCGCCGATCCGGGTTGGGTGACCGGCACATCCTACGGTGCCATCGCCCCATTGCTGCATGGCATAACGTCTATTGTGGACCTCGAAGAATTCGACGCGCAGCGCTGGTATGGAATCCTTCACGACGAAGGCGTCACGGTCTGGTATACGGCGCCGACCGCGATCCGCATGCTGATGAAGGCGGGAACCGAAGCAGCCAGAGTGCGTGCTTTCCGGCGACTGCGGTTTATCGCCAGTGTCGGCGAGCCCCTGAACCCAGAGGCCGTCTGGTGGGGCAAGAACGTGCTGGGCCTGCCGATTCACGACAACTGGTGGCAAACGGAGACGGGGGGCATCATGATCGCCAATACGCCAGCCTTTGATATCAAGCCTGGCTCGATGGGCCGGCCGCTTCCCGGCGTGGATGCTGCCATCGTGCGGCGTAACGAAGACGGGCGCGCCGAACTGATCGATAGCCCCGGAACCGAGGGCGAGCTTGCACTCAGAAGCGGTTGGCCGTCAATGTTCCGGGCTTATCTCAACGAGGAAGCGCGCTACCGCAAGTGCTTCGCACACGAATGGTATCTGACCGGCGACCTGGCTCGCCGCGATACCGACGGCTACTACTGGTTCGTCGGCCGCACTGACGACGTCATCAAGTCGTCCGGACACCTGATCGGCCCCTTCGAGGTCGAAAGTGCGCTGATGGAGCATCCGGCCGTCGCCGAAGCCGGCGTCATCGGCAAGCCGGATCCGGTTGCGGGAGAAGTGGTGAAGGCATTCGTATCGCTCAACAAAGGCTTTGAACCTTCTGAAGCGCTGCGCCTGGAGCTTCTTGGTCATGGCAGGAGCCGCCTCGGCGCGTCGGTGGCCCCCAAGGACATCGCCTTCCTTGCGGAATTGCCACGAACACGCAGTGGCAAGATCATGCGCCGATTGCTGAAGGCACGGGAACTTGGCCTGCCGGAGGGGGACACCTCCACGCTTGAGACCGGATCATGATGGACATCGAGCATCCCGCCCCGCCGCCACCTTCCGGACCGGTGCCCTATGACAAGGCCTTCGCGCTTACGCTGCTGCGCGACATGGTACGTATTCGCCGTCTTGAGGAGACATGCGCGCAGCGCTACGGCGAGGGCAAGATACGCGGCTTCCTGCATCTGTACATTGGCGAGGAAGCCGTATGCGTTGGTGTTCTCCATGCGCTCGCCCCCGACGACAATGTGGTCGCCACCTATCGGGAGCACGGGCATGCGCTGGTTCGCGGCATGGACATGCGCGTGCTGATGGCCGAAATGTACGGCAAGCAGGAGGGCTGTGCGCGAGGCCGCGGCGGCTCGATGCACCTGTTTAGCCGCGCTGCCCGGCTCTTCGGGGGCAATGCCATCGTGGGCGCAGGTCTCCCGCTGGCGGTCGGCCTTGCGCTCGCCGGACAAATGCAGGGCAGCCAGCGTGTCACCGCCTGCTTCTTCGGCGACGGAGCGGTCGCCGAAGGCGCGTTCCATGAATCGATGAACCTGGCCGCATTGTGGAAGCTCCCGCTTTTGTTCTGCTGCGAAAACAATCTCTATGCGATGGGGACGGCTCTTGAGCGTCATGAGTCCCAGACAGACCTCTGCGCCAAGGCAGCGTCCTACAACATGCGGGCTTTCGCGGCCGACGGAATGGACGTGGTCGCCGTCTGCGAAGCTGCCCGGAATGCCGTGGCCAGCGTCCGGGGCGGCACGGGGCCGGTGTTCCTTGAACTGCGCACCTATCGCTTCCGCGCTCACTCCATGTACGACCCGGATCTGTACCGCCAGGCGGCCGAGGTCGAGGCGTGGAAGACACGCGGTCCCATTCATACGTTCACCGCGCGGCTGAAGGCGGAAGGCAAGCTGACGGAAGACGAGTTTCTCTTGCTGGACACCGACGCTGGTGCGGAGGTTGCGAGGGCCGAGGCCTTTGCCGAGGCGGGCACCCTGGAGCCTGTCGAGGATCTGCTGAAGGATGTTTACTCACCGGCAGGAGGTACCCCATGAGCTTGCGCCTCAGCTACCGGGAGGCCGTGCGCGAAGCCCTGCGCGAGGCGCTTGCCAAGGACCCCCGCGTCTTCCTGATGGGCGAGGACGTCGGCCGCTACGGCGGCAGTTATGCGGTCTCCAAGGGGCTGCTGGCCGAGTTCGGCCCGGAACGCATCCGCGATACACCTCTTTCGGAACTCGGCTTCACCGGCGCCGGCATCGGCGCGGCCCTGGGCGACATGCGCCCCATCGTCGAGGTGATGACCGTCAATTTCAGCCTGCTCGCACTCGACCAGATCGTTAATACCGCAGCCCTGTACCGCCATATGTCTGGTGGGCAGTTCTCCGTACCGCTGGTGATCCGGATGGCCACCGGGGCTGGCCGCCAGGTCGCGGCCCAGCACTCTCACAGCTTCGAGGGCTGGTATGCCAGCATACCCGGCCTCAGGATCCTGGCGCCCGCCACTGTCGAGGACGCACGCCGCATGCTGGCGCCGGCATTGGCCGATCCCGACCCGGTGCTGATCTTCGAGCATGCAGGCCTGTACAACGTGGAAAGCGAGATTCCGGAAGCGTCCGTCGTGGATATCCACTCGGCACGGGTCAGGCGGGCCGGCAAGGACGTGACCCTGATCGCGTATGGTGGTGGCCTGCCCAAGGCGATGCAAGCCGCCGATTCGCTTTCGGCCCAGGGAATCGATGCCGAGGTGGTCGATTTGCGCGTCCTGCGTCCGCTGGACGATGCGACCATCATGGCCTCCGTCGCAAAATGCCGTCGTGCGGTGATCGTCGACGAGGGCTGGCGCAGCGTCAGCCTCGCCGCGGAGCTGATGGCGCGCATCGTCGAGCAGGTTTTCTATGAACTCGACGCACCTGTCGCGCGGGTCTGTTCTGCGGAGGTACCGATTCCTTATGCCAGGCATATGGAAGAGGCCGCCCTGCCCCAGGCGGACAAGATTGCAACCGCCGCCAGCCAGCTGATCGCATGAGCAAGCCGGCAGCCCTCACTTCCAGCGCCCGCAACCGGCGCATCGTTCCGGCGAGGACAACATGATCGAATTCCGCCTCCCCTCGCTGGGCGCAGACATGGACGAGGGTACGCTGCTCGAATGGGCCGTGCAGCCCGGCGACACCGTGAAGAAGGGGCAGATCATCGCCGTGGTCGACACCAGCAAGGCTGCGATCGAGGTGGAAACGTGGCACGACGGTGTCGTCGCCGAGCTTCTGGTTTCGCGGGGAGACAAGATTCCCGTCGGCACGTTGATGGCGACCCTCCTTGAACCTGGCGAAACACCAGGCGCCCTGCAGCGCGCATCTGGGGCAGAGCAGGCGAGCGGCACTCCGGGTCGACGCATGGTGTCCCCGGCAGCGCGCAAGCTCGCACTGGAACAGGGGATCGACGTCGCAGCCCTCACCGGCACCGGGCCGGGAGCCGCGGTAACGCTGGCCGATGTCGAGCAAGCGGCGCACAAGCCCTCCGCCACGCCAGGCGACCGATCGGCCGAGATCCGCAAGACAATTGGCGCCGCGATGGCGCGAGCCAAGCGCGAGATTCCTCATTACTACGTCGCAGAGACGATTCCGTTGCGGACTGCGCTCGCCTGGCTCACCCGTGAAAATGCTGGCCGATCCATGAGCGAGCGCGTCCTCCCAGCGGTCTTGCTGATCAAAGCCGTCGCAGTTGCGCTCAAGCGCTTCCCCGAGTTGAATGGATTCTTCCGCAACGGTGCCTTCAGCGCCGCAACGGCGGTGCACGTCGGGATCGCGATATCCCTCCGCCAGGGCGGCCTGGTGGCGCCGGCGCTGCTGCATGCCGACAGCAAGCCAGTTGCACAACTGATGCAGGAACTGGCCGACCTGGTCAGGCGCTGTCGCGCTGGTTCCCTCAGGCGTGCCGAATTGTCCGAGCCTACCATTACCATTACCAATCTCGGGGATCAGGGCGCGGAACAGGTGTTCGGGGTCATCTATCCTCCACAGGTGGCGCTGGTGGGTTTTGGTCGCATCATTGAGCAGCCATGGGTGGAAGACGGTGCGGTGACAGTGATGCCAGCCCTGACAGCCACCCTCTCGGCCGACCATCGTGTCTCGGACGGTCATCGCGGAGCACTCTTTCTCACCGAACTACGAGAACTGCTACGACATCCTGAGGAGTTTGACCGATGAACAACGCCAGTATCCGCGCCATCGTCGTATCCACGTTGCGCGAGATCGCCCCTGAAATCGAGCCGCAGGCCCTGCGCCCGGATCGTCCGCTGCGCAGGGAGGTCGATCTTGATTCCATGGACTGGCTCCGCTTCCTGCTCGCCCTGCACGAGACATTGAAAGTGGAAATCCCGGAGTCCGACTACAGCCGGCTCGTCACGCTTGACGATGTCGTTTCCTACCTGGAAGCCGCAGCAGCACGTTGAGCCTGCTTCGGGCCGAAGCCGAGAGAACGCCGTGTCCTGCACGCCCGGCACACATGGCACGGGAGGGAAGCCCTTCGCGGAACAGTGGTGGTACGTGTGCCGGCAGGCAAGCCAAAAGCATCGGGGGCAATCATGCCAGACTACTATGTGAACAGGCCGTCTCCCGGACCGAGACCCATCTGGGTGGAACGTTATCCCCCAGGCGCGCCTGCGGAGGTCGACGTCCATCGCTCTGCTTCGCTTGCCGACATGCTCGTGGGGATGAATACCCTGTTCAGGCTATTGCTCGACGCACCGGGTTTTGCGGAAGCCTGCCGGGCAAACGCCCGCAACCTCAAGGTGGCAGTTGCCGGCGGAAGACGCAATGAATGACAGGCGCGATCCTACTATCCCTTGTGCCCCCCAACCGGGGCTTGCCGATGCGCAACGCCTGCTTGGCATCGTACGCGCGCTGGCGGCTGAGCTGCGGCCCGGTGCGCAGGACGTCAGCACGTTGGGGATAGATCATTCGCTCGAGCGCGATTTCGGCCTGGACAGCTTGGCGCGGGCGGAGCTGCTGACACGTATCGAGCACGAATATGGCAGCAGGATCAATGAAGAAGCACTCATGGCCGCCGATACACCTCGTGACCTGCTCAGTCTGGCAGCGCATGGGGCAGCAGCGGCCATTCCCGCCACGATGCCCGCGGTTCCCGTGGTGCAAGGTGCGGCCAGGACGGCAGCAGCCAACCGGCCGCCAGACAGTGCCGCCACGCTAATGGATCTGATTGACTGGCATGCGGCGTCGCATGGCGATGAGCTATACGCCACCCTCCAGGGGAGCGGCGACCTTAGCTACGGGTCAATGCGGGCGGGCGCGCTTGCCGTAGCCACTGGCCTGGCGCGGCAGGGCCTGGCTGCAGGTGACCGGGTGGCCCTTATGCTGCCGACCGGACGCGACTTCTTCGACGTATTCTTCGGCGCGCTTTATGCGGGTTGCATCCCCGTCCCGCTTTATCCGCCCGCGCGCCTTTCCCAGATCGAGGACCACATGCGGCGCAGCGCCGGGATCCTTGCCAATGCCGAGGCTGCCATCCTCGTGACTGCGCCACCGGCCAAGCCCCTGCTACGCCTGCTGCGCCCACAGTGCGCGGCGCTGCGCCAGATCCTGGCGCCTGCCGATCTCAGCGCCGCTGGTGACGCACCGAGCGACGCATGGCGCCGGCGAGCGGATGACATTGCCTTTCTGCAATACACTTCCGGCAGCACGGGCAACCCAAAAGGGGTCGTGCTGACGCATGCCAATCTACTGGCCAACTTGCGGGCGATGGAGCGTGCCGCGCATGTTACTGCGGCCGATGTCTTTGTGTCGTGGCTGCCGCTGTACCACGACATGGGCCTGATCGGCGCCTGCATGGGGAGCCTGCAGGTCGGATTCCGCCTGGTGCTGCTGTCGCCCACTGATTTCCTGACGCGCCCTGCCTCTTGGCTGTGGGCCATTCACCAGCATCGCGGCACGTTGTCCGCGGCGCCGAACTTCGCCTACGAGCTCTGCGCGAGCAAGATTGATGAAAAGGATCTTGCCGGCCTGGACCTAAGTTCGTGGCGCCTGGCATACAACGGTGCTGAGCCGGTCAGCTCCGAAACCATTGACAGCTTTACCGCACGCTTTGCCAGGTATGGCTTCGATCGCGCCGCCATGACCCCTGTATACGGCCTCGCCGAGTGCTCGGTCGGACTCGCGTTCCCGCCGGCAGGACGTGGGCCGTGCGTCGACCAGGTCGATCGGGAGACGCTCGCGCGCCAGGGTATCGCCCGTGCGCCGGACCGGTCGGAGCGCAAGGCGCTCAAGCTGGTCTCCAGCGGCCTGCCGTTGCCGGGACATCAGATCCGCATCGCCGATCTAGCCGGCCACGAGTTACCCGAACGCTCCCTGGGGCATGTCCAGTTCCAGGGCCCGTCCGCGACCACGGGCTACTTCCGCAACCCCGACGCCACGGCGGCCCTGTTCGATGGCCCATGGCTGAAGACCGGCGACATGGGCTATATCGCAGCCGGCGAGCTTTATCTGGCAGGGCGCCTCAAGGACATCATCATTCGCGCCGGCCAGCACCTGTTTCCGCAGGAACTCGAGGAGGCGATCAGCCGGGTAAGCGGTGTGCGCAAGGGCGGTGTCGCGGTCTTCCCCGCCACCGATGCGCGCTCCGGTACCGAGCGCCTGGTCGTTCTGGCCGAGACCCTTGAAGAGAACGACGATGCCCGCAGCCAGATACGCACGGAAATCAGCCATCTGGCGGTCGATTTGATGGGCATGCCTGTCGACGAAGTGCTGCTGGCGCCGCCGCGCACGGTACTGAAGACGTCCAGCGGAAAGCTGCGCCGTGCCGCCTGCCGGGAGTTGTATGAACGGGGCGAGATCCATGGCACGCCGCGCGCGCCCTGGCGTCAATTGCTACGGATTGCCATCTCTGGCGCAAGCATCCAGTTCGCGCGCTTCCTGCATCAAGCTTCAGCGTGGCTCTGGGCTGCCTGGGTATGGACGGTTTGCGTTGTGTTTGCCCTGCCGGCTTGTCTGATGGTGGTGCTTTTGCCGGGGCGCCCACTGCGCCGGCGGAGCGCGCGAGCCAGCGCCCGGCTCGGCCTCGCGCTGACGGGGTTGTCTCCGAAGATCGAAGGCCTGCCCGAGCTCGGCCGGTCGGCACCGGTCGTCATCGTGGCCAACCACGCCAGCTACACCGATGTGATTTTGCTCACGGCAGTGCTGCCTCCCCACTTCACCTTTGTGGCGAAGCAGGAGCTGCAGCGGAGCCAGCCGCTGGCGCTGCTGCTGGGCAGGCTTGGCTGCGCCTTCGTTGAGCGCTTCGACCCCGCACGTGGGGTCGAAGATACCAGTGCGCTGGAGAAGCGAATCATCGGGGGCGAATCCCTCGTCTTCTTTCCGGAGGGCACGTTCCGGCGAGAGCCCGGACTGATGCCTTTTAGACTGGGGGCGTTCCGGTGCGCCGCCCGCGCGCGGGCACCGGTTATTCCCATCGCCCTGCTCGGCACTCGCTCATTGCTGCGGGACGGGCGCTGGTGGCCGAGTCATGCATCGTTGGCGTTCATTGCGAGCGAAGCGGTCTTCGCATCAGGCGATGACTGGCAAGCAGTATTGCGGCTGCGCGACGCGGCTCGCGACAAGATCCGCGCGAGGCTTCAGGAGCCAGACGCGGCAGCTTGATCCGCCATCTTGGGCGACTACCGCGCCCGCTTGAGTTGCTGGCCATCTTCGTGGCGGGCGTCGTGTAAGCAGATGACCATCGGCCCCCGGTACGGCGGAATCCTTGGGCGCTGAGTACCGGGAAGCGTTGCCTGCCCGTCCCGCTACACAAGTGGCGCGCTCGGCTTTCCGGATCGCGCGGTCGGGTTGGGGAGGCAATGCATGGCTCTTTGATGCAGAGCAAATCGAAACCGCCATCGCTTGCCAAAGTAGAAAGCACCCGGCGTGCACCGCGCCGTCATTCCAGGAGATCATGATGAGCAACCTAAGACGCTATGACCCCTTCTCGATCGAACCGCTTGGCGATGTGCTGCAGAGCATGTTGCGCAACTGGCGAATTGCGCCGGACACATCCTTGCCCTTCAAGGTCGACGTCGCCGAGTCCGACGCCAGCTACACCATCGCCGCTGATCTGCCGGGGGTGAAGAAGGAAGACATCAACGTCACCGTAGACCGCGGCACTGTGATGATCTCGGCCAAGCTCGAGAGGGCGTCTGAAGAACGGGAAGGTGATCGCGTGATCCGGCAGGAGCGCTACAGCGGATCCATGCAACGCGCCTTCACGCTGGGCGGCAACATCGATTCGGACAAGATCGACGCCAGCTTCCAGAACGGTGTGCTTCGGCTCGTACTTCCAAAGAAGGACGCTTCACCGCAACAGCGCGTCACCATCCGCTGAAGCCGGCGTGGCAACGAGATTGTGATGCGAGTTCAGGATATCTGTCCGACGAAGGCCGTGCGCATTACCATGTCCAACGCAGCGCTACTACCGGTACGGGTGCGGACCGGTGCCGCACCGACGTCGCCGAAGGGATGACGGGTGGGCTCGTGGCGATCTGCCATTGCCGACGGGATCCAGCGCCCCGGCGTGCCGACTCCGTTCCACGCACACTTCGATGGCCGCCCCAATCAATCTGTGGCAGTACTATTGTAACGGCGCCATATCTCATCAAGGTGCAAGAAATGAAATCGGATTACCAGGTTCAGAAGGACGTCGAGGAGGAACTCGACTGGGATCCCGCAATTGACGCGGCGTCCATCGGTGTTGAGGTCCATGATGGGATCGTCACGCTAAATGGACACCTGTCCAGTTTCGCTGAGAAGCTTGCAGCCGAGCGGGCTACGGAACGCGTCTCGGGCGTGCGCGGCGTCGTCGTCAAGCTTGACGTGAGTCCGCCCAGCGCTTTCCCCGACGAAGCCATTGCCCACGCGGCACGCGACGCATTGGAGTGGCACGTCCACGTGCCGTCGGACGCTATCAAGGTGCGCGTGGAGCGCGGCTGGGTCACGCTGTCCGGGAACGTCAACTGGGGCTACCAGAAGAATTTGGCTGAACGCACAGTGGGCCAGCTCCGTGGGGTGGTCGGGATCATCAACAACATCCGGATGAACGAAAGGACTGCGCCGCCAGATGTCGAGAATCGCATCGAGGAGGCACTACGCCGCCATGCCCTTCGCGAGGCACACCATATCAGCGTCAAGGTCAAAGACGGCACTGCCACGTTGACCGGCCGCGTGGATTCGCTGGCGGAGCGTCGCGCTGCCGTCGGAGCCGCGTGGTCTGCGCCGGGCATCTCGGCGGTGATCGATCAGCTGGAAGCCAGGCCGTGACGCCTGAATGGCGATCAAGTACGGAGGGCAATCACCGGGCACCCGGATAGCCACACGGCCTAGTATGCAGCTGAAGCGGCGGTTAGACGTGTGGCCGGGCTGAGTTCGGCATCACCGTTCATTAGAACGGCAAGGGACACGGACTGGGAAGACGACTGGTCGAGAAGATGAGGGCGCGCCCGCGTTCTTGCTTAGGGTTGCGTCATCGCAATCGGCGCGCACGGCCGTCAGCGTACGCTGGTAGCAGGCAAGCTGCTCGCCCCGTGCAAGCGACAGACGGCGGCGGCGTGGCGGCGTCCCATACCGACGTGCTGAGCGCGAGATATAGCCGGGCTCAAGCTAACGTCCGACCATCGAAGTTGCTGCGGGCGCGGCGCAAGCCGATCGAATAGGGCTTCGGGGTCAAGAATCCGGTCCGTCAACGGCCTCTGCTGATCGCATCGAGGAGTTGGCGGCCTTTCCCAGTCACGCGGATCTGCCTGCGCTCCGGTGTCGCAGCTTCGAGACGAACCAGCTGGCGCTCGACAAGGGTACCAATGTCGGCGGGGTCCAGCTCACGGTTTCCTTCCGCGTCACCGAGAACAATCAGGGCTGCTATCTCGTGCGGGCTCAGCATCTCTGTCTCCGGCAGTGTTTGATCGGTCATGCCTGGTACGCCGCAGCAGCCTCGCCTAGCCGCCGGGCCGGTCGCCGGCACGTGTCTGACACTATAGAAGTCGAGGGCCCATGGGAGTCACCAGATTCCGGTGTGTTTGCGCTCGATCAAATTGAATTGCCGCATTGAGCAGCACCTGCCTGGCTCGAATCACAGTCGCTTAAGCGGCCTAACTGTGAAGGCAAAATGGGTCCAGCTCATGGCAGGGTTGTTGCGGCGCCAGGTAAGCGCGAGACGGTAGCCGATTCTCGCGGGTCCTGGCGCCGGCCTGAGAACTCGGTCTAACCGTGCCTTACACCAGCACCTCTTCCGCAGGCACAAACGCACAGCCGTGCGCACGCGCGACTGCCGCATAGGTGACGTTGCCGCGACAGACATTCAAGCCGGCGCGCAGGCAAGGATCTTCTCCGAGCGCGCGCGACCAGCCCTTGTCGGCAATCGACATTGCATAGCCGATGGTGGCATTGTTCAAGGCAAAGGTGGACGTCCTGGCAACGGCCGCCGGCATGTTGGTCACGCAATAGTGCAGCACATCATCGACGACATAGATTGGTGCCGTATGGCTGGTGGGTCGGGATGTCTCAAAGCAACCCCCTTGATCGATCGCCACGTCCACCACCACCGAATTGCCCTTCATGCGGGCAACCATAGCGCGCGTCACTAGCTTGGGTGCTTCGGAGCCGGGCACCAAGACCGCACCAATGACCGCATCAGCCGTGAGGAGCGCGCGCTCGATGGAGTCCGCGCTGGAAAAGAGCGTGACTAGTCGATTGCCGTAGACAAGCCCCAGATGCCGCAGGCGATCGATGTTCCGGTCCAGTACTGTGACACGCGCGCCCATGCCCACGGCAATATGAATCGCATTGGTGCCCACCACGCCAGCGCCAATCACCACCACATGGGCCGGCGCAACCCCCGGCACGCCGCCTAGTAGCAGGCCCATGCCACCCTGCGGCTTCTCGAGATAGGCGGCAGCCACCTGCACGGACATGCGGCCGGCCACCTCGCTCATGGGCGCCAGCAAGGGAAGGCTGCCGTCCGGCGCCGCCACGGTCTCGTACGCAATGCAGATGGCGCCGGAGTTCAGCAAGTCCATGGTCTGCTCGCGATCCGCCGCCAGATGCAAGTACGCATACAGGATCTGCCCGGGCCTAAGCAGCGCCCGCTCGCCCGGTTGCGGCTCCTTCACTTTCACGATCATCTCCGCGGAGCCGTATACCTCCGCTGCATCTCCGGCCAGCTTGGCACCGGCCAGCACGTAGGAATGATCGGTAAGGCCGATTGCGGTGCCGGCGCCGGCCTGCACTACCACCTTGTGACCGCGGCTGACCAGTTCGCGTACGCTGGCCGGGGTGAGACCAACCCGGTACTCCTGATCCTTGATTTCCTTTGGTACGCCGATTCGCATAGCACTGGCTCACACTGGTGGCAATTACGGTTCCGCATAAGGTGCTTGAACCCGTCCACGGCGACCGTGGTTCTCGCCATTTCAAAAACACGCACGAGCACCTACATGCGCATGGCCGATGTGGTTCCCTTCGCGTTCAATAGCGCAAAATGCTTGCTGATATGTGAACGGCCGTTTCTCTACAAGGAGCAGGCTCATTCAAATGCCTTCCTTTCATAGGGAATCTTCACTTCCAGACAAAAGCCCTCTCCGGGCGCACTATCGACGGAGACTGTGCCGCCGAGTAAGCGTGCACGCTCCCGGATACCGAGCAGTCCGAGAGATTTCCGGGGCTCATCGTTGGCCGGCTTTTTGTCCCAACCAATACCATTGTCTTGCACCTGCAACTCCAATTGCCCTTGAGCACGCGTAACGTGAATATGCACGGCCGTCGCGTTGGCATGCCGGACGACATTGCTCAACGCCTCCTGGGCGATACGGAACATTGCAATTGCCACTTGCTCGGACACGTCGGCATCCGCGCCGTCGACAGTCACGGATAGCCC
Source organism: Cupriavidus oxalaticus (assembly GCF_004768545.1). NCBI lineage: Bacteria > Pseudomonadati > Pseudomonadota > Betaproteobacteria > Burkholderiales > Burkholderiaceae > Cupriavidus > Cupriavidus oxalaticus. The sequence continues at coordinate 1,054,111 of NZ_CP038636.1, forward strand.
ATAGCGTTTGGCGCAGTCATTGGCAAGCCACTCAATAGCCGGCAGCATCCCCAGCTCATCAAGCAAAGCGGGCCGCAAGTCGCTTGCTATTCGCCGCACCGAGGCCACGGTTTCGTCGATGACGACGTTCATGGCCGCAACCTCCTCCAGCAGGCATTCAATACTCCTTCCCTCTTTCAGGTCGGCGCCAAGCATGGCGAGATCCATTTTCATGGCACTCAGGCGCTGACCAAGATCGTCGTGTAATTCGCGTGCGATCCGACGCTTTTCCTCCTCGCGAGTGACGAGGATACTATCCGACAGGTGCTGCAATTCCTCGCGCGAATGCCGCATTGCCTCCTCGGCTCGTACGCGTTCGGTGATATCGCGCAGCATCACTGTGTACAGCTTGGTACCTCGATCGGCAACCTGTGAGATTGATGCTTCTATGGGAAACTCGCTGCCGTCACGCCGTAAGGCGTATAGCGCACGCTGGCGTCCCATTTCGCGGTCCGAAACACCGGTAACACCGAAGCGGCGAACATGCTCTTCGTGAGCGGGCCTGAAGCGTTCTGGAATAAAGTCGGCCAACGAACGACCGATCGCCTGGCCGGCAGGCCATGCAAACAGTTTCTCTGCCATGGGATTGAACTGGATGACCCTCTGGTCGCTATCGACGCTAATGATCGCTTCCATGGACGACCGAATGATGCCCGCCAAGCGCGCTTCGCTTTCCTTCACGCGTTGCAAATTCGTGCGAAGCGCCTCGTCGGCACGCGCACGTTCGGTAATGTCTCGCAGCATGACGGTGAACAGCCTGGTCCCGCCCTCAACCGTCTGCGAAATGGACGCCTCGATCGGGAACTCGCTGCCATCCCGGCGCAAAGCAAAGAGCGCGCGTTGACGCCCCATTTGCCGCTCCGACACTCCCGTGATACCAAATCGGCGCACATGCTCTTCATGAGCAGCCCGAAAGCGCTCGGGGATGAAGTCCCCAAGCGGCCGGCCGACAGCCAGTTCGGCTGGCCACGCGAACAGGGTTTCCGCCATGGGGTTGAAGAGCACCACGCGCTGTTCGCTGTCCACGGTGATAATCGCCTCCACGGATGAACGGATGATCGCCGACAAGCGTGCTTCATTTTCCACCACGTTGCGGCTTTCCCCACCCGACAGATAGCGGGATCGCCGCCGGTGAATCAGGAACAGGCCAACGGCAAATCCGATTCCGGCGCCCAGCGATGCGAACAGCGCAGACGAGACCTCCCAATACTGCTGGACTCTGGCTTGTAGCAGATACGACAGCGCCGCAAATAGCACGGCTGTGCCACTGCCGATCGCGATGTCGATAGCATTAGGAGGCAATCCTTTTAGCGACAGAGGCTTGCCCTCGGGGGCGAAAGGGCTAGTCATGCGGGGCAGAATCCGATCGATACGGTGCCTTTTAGGGCTATTCTGCACACCAATATAGCTTGCCTATTACCAATCGCAACCACAGAATGTGTCCTGCGCGACATATTTCTTGGCGGCGGTTGTTAGCAAGGAACGTCTAAGCCTGGAAATGTTGTTGGTATAGGCGATGAACATCTGGCTGCCGGCAAAGCCCGGTTCCTTTGCTGACCAACGTTGCTGAAGCCGCCGCCAATCCATAATGGAAAGCCTCGGAGACTGAAGTGTTACGGTTGAGGGCCCAAACCATTGCCCCGACGAAACTGTCCCCTGCCCCGATCGCGCTGCTTACAAGCGCAGGAAGCGCTTGTGCACGTAACGTAACATCCCGAGTGACCAACAGCGCGCCGAGCGGGCCGAGAGTGAGAACAACCATTTCGGCCTGGCCGCGCTCGACAATCCCGCAGGCGGCATCGCGCCATTCGCACTCGTGCAGCAACGGCAAGCCGGTCAATTCCCTGAGTTCCGCCAGGCTCGGTTTCACGAGAGTGACGCCCTCCTCCAGTACGGAAACGAGTGCGGGCCCAGAGGTATCGACGATGATCCGAATGCCGCGCGCGCGAGCTTCGCGTGCGAGTATCGCGTAGAAGTCCGCAGGAACGCCGGAGGGCAGGCTGCCGCTCATGACGAGGTAACGCGGCGGCGTCGGGAGGGCCTGGATGTACGCGATGCACCTCTCCCATTCGTTCTTTGCAACAAATGGTCCTGGCAAAATGAAGCGGAACTGGCGACCGGTCGAGGACTCGCTGACGGAGAAGTTTTCGCGAGTATCACCGGCAATCCCGAGGCAGACCGCTGGCACGTGCTCAGCCTCCAGCAACTGCTGCAACAACTGGCCGGTAGCTCCCCCGGCAAGAAACACCGCAAGGCAGTCGCCGCCGAGACGGTGAATTACCCGGGCAACATTGATGCCTCCGCCACCAGGATCTCTTCTCGCATCACTACACCTTAGCTTGCAGGTGTCGTTCATGCGGTCGACAGCAGTCGCGACATCCACCTGCGGATTTGGTGAAATCGTCAAGATGTCAGTCATTGGCTATAGCAAGCTGGTTCATGGTGCCCCCGCGCAACGTCGTAAAGCGTTTTGCAAGCGCCGTTTCTAACGAGCGTCCCGAGCGACCACACGCTGCCCTTCCGCTAGGTCGTTGGACGGATACCGAATCAGTGGAAGCTCATTGGGAAGCACGGCGTCCTTCCAGAAATGCCACTTCAACGTGGTCACCAACCTGCAGCTGCAGCAACGATGCCAGTCTCGCGGAAATGACCAGGCCGTCGGTACGGATCTCCCGGCGTCCCGATGTATAGCCCACCACCTCACGCAGTTCTGACCCGGCGTCGAGGCCGGTGACTTCCGCGCGCTTGGTCCTGTGGCCATGACGTAGCCAGACCGGCGCCACCCGGAAGCCCTCGGCGCGCAGGACGCCGGGAAACGCCGCCATATCGAAGACTGCGCTGTCCGGCTGCGTGTCGGCAAAGACGAGCGCCACGTCGTCGTGCTGGACTCTCCCGAACTGCAATGCGAGTATCTCGCCCACCCCGTCCAAACCGAACCTGCCAACGATCATGAGGCCCACGGCCAGAGCAATCCCAGTCATGGAGAGCAGGGCACGTCTCGACGCCTCACCTGGTAGCGCCCGGATCTGGTCGGCGACCAGCAGTGGCGCCCGCTTGACGCTCGCGAACACATCGGCAAACCGGTGTGCGGTGTAGTAGCGTTCCTGCGCCCGCATCAGCGAATGCCAGGCGCCCTGCATGCCAATCAATACAGCAACGCCGCAGCTCACCACCAGCGCGGTGGCAGCCATGAGTTGCGCTCTTTAAGCGAAACAGCAGTCTGCGACCTTTCGTGCCAGATCGGTCAGCAGCCGCGCGCATGCCGGCGTCCATGTTGCCTATGCTGGGCGGGCTTCAGGCTTGACCAGTACCACAGGGCATGGCGTGTGTGCGATGACGCGGCTCGCAACCGAGCCCACGATCGCATCAAGGAATGCGCCGCGCCCGTGCGTCCCCATGACGATGGCCAAGGCATTGATAGACCTCGCGTACGCGACAATACGCTCGGGAGCAAAGCCAACCAGGCCCTGCCATACCGTCGGCACGCCCGCATTTTGCAGGATGTCGATCACGGATTTCATAACGCGCGCGCTTTCCTCGGTATGCCAGGCCTCAAGGTCGCCCTTGCCGATGTAGGACTTTACCTCACCGGAAACGTCTGGCATACAGTGCACCACGTGCACGTGGAGGTCTTCCCTGAATAGTCTCCCCTTCGCGAGCCATTCCGCAGCGGCATCACTGTAGACTGAGCCGTCTGTTGCAAGGACAACATTTGCCATTTCACCCTCCGCTTCAGCATGGGCATGTCGAGCTTTGTCCAGCTCCGGTTGCCCTGAGTCGATTTCGATAACCGCCGCCTATGCATTGCCGACTGCACTCCTTCTTAACGTATATCCGCAGGAGGACTGGTACTTGACATACATCAACAGCGGCGCACCAACCGGACTGCACCAATCCACACACTAGATTCCGCGTCGGTTGGCACTTCCCAGGAGATGACCGACCGGGCGCATAATGATCACTCTCCGCCGCTCGCCATTGCTGCGCCATGATTGGCGACCCAGAGTGATGGGTCATCAGGCGAATGGCAACGCCACAAGCCCGCAGCAGGCGCTCGGGCGCTCCACCAGGGCCCTCAATGCCGTATGCGTACTGGATATCGCGACATTGACCTCGGTCTGCTGCCAGTCGCAGTTGGCACACTGAGTGGCGGCATGCTGCTGCTCGCCTTCGGCCATGATGGCGCCGCGGGCATGTCCTGGGCAGTGGGCGCATTGGCCACCACGGCAGCCTTGCTGGTTGCCATGGTGCGATCACTGCGGCGCAAGCAAGCTGGTGTCGATATCCTCGCGCTCCTGGCGATCGGGCTGGCGCTTATGCTTGGCGAGTTTCTCGCCGCCGCCGTGCTCGCCTTGATGATTGAAAGCGGCAAGGCACTGGAGGCTTATGCGCAGGCGCGTTCCCAGCGTGAGATGAGCGCTCTGCTCAGTCGTGCCCCGCAGTTTGCCAACCGGTTCGAGGATGGTGAATGGCGTACCGTCTCGCTGGAGGCCGTCCGACCGGGCGATCGCCTCCTGGTCCGACAGGGAGAATTGGTGCCGGTCGATGGCGCGCTGGTGGGACAGGCGCTGCTGGACGAATCTGCACTGACCGGAGAATCGCTGCCGGTAAGACGTGAACCTGGTGAGACCGCGCGCAGCAGTGTGCTGAATGCCGGCGCTCCATTTGAGATGGTGGCGGCCACGACCGCATCGGACAGCACCTTCGCCGGGATTGCCAGGCTGGTGCAAACCGCCCGCGCTGAACGCCCGCCCGCGGCTCGGCTGGCTGACCGTTACGCTCTGTGGTTCGTGCCAGTCACCCTGCTGGTTGCCGGGATCGCCTGGTACGCCAGCGGAGATCTCCGCCGGGCGCTGGCAGTGCTGGTGGTCGCTACACCGTGTCCGCTGATATTGGCGGTGCCAGTGGCAATTGTTGCCGGCATGTCGCGTTGTGCCCGGCACGGCGTGCTGGTAAAGGGTGGTGGTGCGCTGGAGCGACTGGCACAGGCCAGCATGCTGTTCTTCGACAAGACCGGGACGCTTACGCGGGGCAAGACGCGGCTGGCTGGCGTCGATTGCGCACCCGGCTGGGTGGCAGCGGACTTGCTGCGCCTTGCCGGCTCGCTGGCGCAGGCTTCTGGCCATGCCGCCGCGGAAGCGATTGCGACTGCGGCACGCGATCGGGGACTGCCTCTGGATCTGCCGTCGGAGGTGGCTGAGACCGCCGGTGCTGGCGTTTCGGGGCGCGTCGGCCGGCATGCCGTTGCAGTAGGCGTGCCTGCATTCGCCGGCGGATCAGAAAGCTGGCCGCCTTGGTGCAAGGCCGCGCTGCAGCGCGCGGCCTATGAAGGCGCATCAGTCTCGCTCGCGACGGTCGACGGCGTACTGGTCGGAGCACTGCAGTTCGAAGACCAGATACGGATGGAGACACCCCGCGCGCTGCGCTTGCTGCGCAAGGCCGGCATTCGCCGCCTGGCCATGCTGACGGGAGACAGGCGCGACGTCGCGGAGACGGTTGGCGCGATTCTCGGTGTCACGGAAGTCCATGCAGGCGTCAGCCCCGCCGAGAAACTGGCGAAGATCGAAGCGGCGCGCCATGATGGCATCGTCGTGATGGTGGGAGACGGCGTCAATGATGCGCCGGCGCTGGCGGCAGCGGATGTCGGCGTCGCCATGGGGGCGCGGGGCACTGCGGCGTCTTCGGAAGCCGCGGACGTCGTACTGCTCGTCGACCGCCTGGACCGGCTGGCAGATGCGATACGCATTGCCCGGCACTCGCGCACACTTGCCGCTCAAAGCGCCTTGGCCGGCATGGCCCTGTCTTTTGTCGCGATGGCGGCGGCTGCGCTCGGCTATCTTCCGCCGCTGGCGGGCGCAGTGTTGCAGGAGATCATCGATGTGTTGGTCATCGCCAACGCGCTGCGAGCGCTCCGCGCCGGCGAGCCGGTAGAGCAACAAGGGTTGCCCGCTGCCAAGGCCGCAAGCCTGGACCGAGAGCATATGGCGCTCGGTCCTCTGATGGAGGATATTCGCGGACTTGCGGACAGGTTGCCCGATCTGCCCGGACCGTCGGCCGCCACCGAATTGCGCCGTCTGTGCACTGCCCTCTGCACGACGCTCCTGCCCCACGAACAGCGCGATGACGCCGAACTTTACCCGCAACTGGCGAGACTCATAGGAGGGGATGACCCTCTGGCAGCGATGAGCGGCATGCATCGCGAACTCTTCCGACTGATTCATGTCCTCCAACGGATGGCGGACGATCTGCCGCCGGAGGGACCTGACGACAGCCGGACCAGGGAGTGCCAGCGGTTGCTCTACGGGCTCGAGGCGGTATTGCGTCTGCACTGCGCGCAGGAAGACGAGCTGTTCCACACACTACGCGAAGATGCGCGCGGATGACGTGGGTGTGTTCCCCGGGGGCGACTGGCCATCGTTGCGCCGTGCACAAGCTCAAAGGACCGCCGCAGCTGCGTGGTTTCCGTTTGCCAAGCGGCAGAACAGCCAGTTTTCTGCCGGCGTGTCTGCTGGCAAGCGAAACGTTAGATCGAGCGGCTGTCCGTCCACCACGATATCCGTCAGCTGAAGCCAATCTTGATAGCCGATGGCAAGCCGATAATCTCCCGCTGGAAGCTGCAGATAGAACATCGGTCCCGCTTCCATAACATGCAATGCCGAACCTCCGCTCCTGCCCACCAGAAAGACGGCAGTACCGTGTAGCGGCTCGCCGCGCGCGGCGTCCACAATGGTCAGCCGTACATTGAACCGGTCGGCAATGGCCAGCATGGCCTTCACATCGGCCTCGTCGTTCCCCCCGGACGCGTATACGACCTCGTGCCGCGCCATCGTGGGCATGCCGGCGTCCCATCGATTATCATAGAAGGCACACCCCGTGAGCGCTGCGGCCAACAGAGAAATTGTCACGACGCGCAGCTTGCCAGCGCCATTTATCATTACCGCCACCCATTCAGCCATCGCACCATTGCGTAGATTGCCGCCTTGTGGGAGCAAGCTACCGCAAGTCAAGCCCCTCTGCCTCTGGCACCAGTAGCACCGGACGAAGTGTAGTATGCGGCGGTACATTGGCTACTCGAGTTCTGTTCTGTCATACAGATCAAGGTAGTGCCCAGACTGGTAATGGCGTTGATCCGCATCAACCTGCCAGAGGGATTCAAAAGTCGTCTCAGCAGTACGAGGCCCAGCAACTGCGACACTGTGCCCGAATTGATGTAGCGCAACCCCGGCCCGGCCGCAACATCTAGATTGATCCATAGAGGCGTCGGGCACTGGGCACTGCCCCCTACATCGGAATGAATGTGAGCCATCCATGGAAGAACTGAAACCCTATGCGAGTCTTTCGCTGCTGCCACGGCGGGCGCCATGGCGCATATTTACCTCTATTGTGCTTCAGCGGCGCTAGCCGCCGTATTGCGTGGCTGGCTTAACCGGCGCCAATTGGCAGAGCATATGTCGCGAACGAAGACGAGGAACCGATTCTGTCCCAGACGATCAGCCGTCCGGCCTCCCACGCCAGTGCAGTCGCGTGAGCACGGCGTTCCCACATCAAATCAAGGGCATCCGAAATCAAGGAGACTCTGCCATGATCAAACACCTCGGCAGCGCGGAGCAGATCCGCGATGAAATTTCACGACGCGTGCAGGAAAACACTGACCTTGGTGAGGCTTTCCGCGATTGCAGCATCCCGTTGCCACGGCATGTCGACGCGGCGACCAATGGCGGCTGTAACTGGATCATCGATGCCTTTCCCGCAGTGCCGGCGAGTTGCCTTACGACTGTGAAAGCGGTGACAGCTGAAATGATGCGCGAGTACGACTTACGTTAGAAGCCCTTGCCCGCTTAACCGAACGACGTCGGCAAAGACAGGCCTGTTCATGGCACTTTGGCTTCGGGTTCTCCTGCCTCTTCGCGTTGCCGCTCATGGTGGCGCGGGAGGCTTTGCTTCGCTTTGCGAACGGATATGCCTGATGCACTTTGCCGCCCTGACATCCTCGTCCGCCGAAAAAAGAAGCATAGGAGCTAAGTATGATCGATGAAACGAGCGAACTCGGACCTCTGGATCCCGGGCGCGTCAACATGATGGATCCGCTTGAAGTGCAATACTGGTGCCGCGAACTGCGTTGCAGTGAGCGGCAGTTGGAGGAAGCCGTTAGGGCCGCGGGAGACCATATCGCAGCGGTGAGGGAAACACTGGAGGGGCCGGTCGCGGAAGAATCCAAGGCGGGCGCGCCTGATCTTGATAGCGCATTCAGGAACCGCGACGCCGCTCGCGGCACGCTCGGACGCTCGTTGCGTGCGTGAAGCTGGGACCATCCAGGATTGGCGAAGCGTAGCCCATCGCGGCAAGACGATCCAGATTAATACATCGCCGCTCGCACACGAATGCAGGCATCGAAGAAGTCCGAGGCACTGAAGCCGGCCGCTACGGCACGTGCTCGCCAGGCAGTGTACGTACGGCCTTGCACTTCGATATACCGCGAGCGAAGAAGCGGGTCGAAAGGAAACATGCCGTCGGCCGCCGGAAATAGCGGACGGCGGCACAGGAAATCACTCCAGAACGCTTGAGACATCGTGCGTAACGAGACTGCCGCTTTCGCCGTCGATTGCGACAGGCTTTCCGTAGCGTTCGCTTCTTCTATAGGCATGTTGTCAATGCGACATTAGAACCGGCACTGTCATCGACTGAAGCAGCGTTTTGGTGACGCCACCCAGCGCCAGTTCACGGACCCGGCTATGGCCGTACGCGCCCATGACAATTAGGTCGGCATTCCGGTCGGCGGCGTGCGAAAGCAGTCGTTGCCCGATGTCATTCCCATCCTCGTCCGGATAGCTGCGCAGTTGCGCGTTCACGCCATGACGGGCCAGCCACTCCACCGCATACTGCGGCGGTGACAGCCACGGTCCCTTTAGCGCGCTCGACGGCGTCCATGACACCACGTCGACGGTTTCGGCACGCTTGAGAAGTGGCAACGCGTCGTGGAGAGCGCGGGCGGCCTCTCGGCTGCCGTTCCACGCCACCAGGATAGTCTTGCCGGTGCTGGAGAACCACCCCGCGTAAGGTACGACCAGAACCGGGCGCCCGCATTCCAGGACGATGGATTCGACAAAGGCTGGTTCGGCGTACGCTTCTTCGTCGCTCGGGTCATGCTGTCCGAGGATAACGAGGTCGGCCAGATGCGCCTCTGCCTGGACGGTCGCCGCCGTGGCCCAGTCGGGTGCGAGCCATTGCGTTGTGATGACCGCCTCGTCGGTGGCATCCATTAGAGCATGACGTGCCCTTTCGCCTACCTGGTGCTGCCATTCATTGTACGAAGCGAGATAGCGGTCGCCATCGACGAGATAGCGAACGGAGGTGGGATCAGGCTTGCCAACCGCGAGCAAGCCCACCAGCCTCGACTGGAACTGCACTGCCAGTTGCGTAGCAAGGTGCAGACGCTGATACACGCGTTGGCTGGCGTCCAGGTGAACCAGGATCGTAGCGTAGTCCATAATTGTCTCCATCTGACAAGGCCGTGACAGAAGGCGCCAGACGCCGCTCGCAATCAGCGGAGGGCAACCAGCACGCTGGCGTCTTGCTCCGATCCCACGATTATGATTGTCTCCTAAGGGTCTACAGGACCCAGCCCCTGCTGGCGTCCGCTTCTCCTGGAGGATCCATGTGACTGAAACAAGGCGATCGTACAAAGGATTTCACATTGTTCTATGCGTGCCAGACCGCATCGAACCTGGCAAGCCTTGCGGTCGCGTGGATCTCACCGCGCCCGACGGTGGTCTCGGCATTCGTTTCACGCCAGACTGGCCCAGCCCACCCGCCAGCCCGCAACAGGCCCGGGAATGGCTCTTTGCCTATGCGGCCGGCATCGTAGACTGCGAGCTCGCCGGCGGCTTTGGCATCGACCTGCACCATGACTAGGGTGGTGCCGTGGCAGAAAAGCTCGCGTGCCGGTGCGGGACGGCTTGGCGCAGGCGCCGCTGCGCGCGGTTTCGGTGGCCGCCAAAGATCCGGGATCGACGTACAGGCCGCGCAAAACGCAACCAGCGCGGTGGCTGCAAGGATGCACCGTCCAAGGCGGAAGGCCGTACAAGGGCTTGAAATGCGCAATGTCATGGCAACGCCTTGATCAGACCGCAAAGCGGAAATGACCGCTGTGCAGCACGATATGCTTTGCCCCAGTCATCTCGAACAGAGCCCCAGCCACCCGTTCTATGTCTTGGCGGTTGCGGAGGAATGCTGGTACCAGGTCTTCGCTGCGGTACGACCGCGCGCCAAAATGGTCTTCAAGCGCCTCGGCGGTAATCTCATAGGTTGCCGGTACTCCGTCTACCTTCACGGGGCACTGCAAGCTGGGCCCGCTCGGGCAATATTCCGGCACATCGCCGGTGAAGTCGATCGTATGCATGGCTGAGTCGGGTAAATCCCCTCCGAGATTGCAGTCAGGCTAGGCGTCTTGGGCACGGATAAGCAGGACAGGCGCGAGTGCCTCGGCGACGACCCCGCGCGCAACGCTGCCCATGACCAGGCGGCGCACGCCCCGGCGACCATGTGTGCCCATGACGATCAGGTCGGCGCCCCAGCTGTTGGCTTCGGTGGCGATTGTGACGGCAATGTCGCCTTGAAGCATCGGCTTGCCGAGCAGCCGGGTGGCATAGCGGATGTGGCCCGCCGCCAGCCGGCTGCGCGCAGCGGCAAGTACGCTTTCGCCCGCGGTCGTGAGATCCTCCACCAGTCTCACCGGATCCAGGCCCGTCACATCCATGAACGGACTGCGGTCGTCGACGACGTAGACGACTTCTACTTCGGCGTCGGCGGCGCGGGCAATGACCATGGCCTGCTCCAGCGCCAGCTCCGACGCTGGGCCTCCATCCATGGCGACAAGGATGCGGTGATACATGGCGGCGACTCCGGGAGTTTCAGGCATTGGCCCTCGTGTCCAGCCGGGGGTTGACTTCAGCGTAGGACAGCCCACACTCTCGCAATTGATGCACATCAAGGCCCCTGCTGCGTGTTCTCTGCCAATGAGCACGTCCTTTCGGTTGACCGCGCCAGGGCTGGTGCTGCTTGAGCGCGACGTGCTCAGTGGCGCGGCTGCGGCCGAGATCGATGCCTTCGCGCAGGCATTGGCCACAGCCGACGCCGTGCCTCCCCACGCTTTGGAACGTCCCATTTGGCTGTCTCCGAACCAGGCTTGACGCCGCAGCTACTTGGCAGCGCTGATTGCACGGGACGGTCTGCGTCAGGCGCGTGACGGCGGGCCTGCGCTGTGAGTGCGACGGTTATCTGCGCAGGGATAATTCTCTTCAACGACACAGACAAACCTGGCTGGAGCAGAGTAGCCAGTCCTCTTCCAGCGTATTCACCTGGAAACGGAACGTTATGTCCTGCGATTGGTCCGCCACGACGATGTCGCGCACCTGGTCGCGGCCTTGGTACCCCACCGTGAGCCGGTACGCGCCTTGCTTGAGGCGCATGTATAACAGCGGACCACCGGCGACAACGCGCAGCACCGGCTTGCCCTCGGCGCTGGCCACGACCACGGTAGCCCCGCTTAGCGGCTTGGCGCTCGCCGCATCGATCATGCTAAGGCGGACATTGAAGCGGGCGGCAACATCCCTCATGGCCTGCCTGCCGGCTTCGTCGTCCCTGGCGCAAGCGTAGGGGATACCCCGCTGCTCCATGATCTGCACGCGGTCTTCCGCTAGTTCCGTCGGCATCGCGCAACCCGCTGCTATCAACGCAACCAACAGTGATGAAATCGCGATGCCCACACCTTTTGAAGTCTGCATTTGCCTGCCTCCCATTGGATTTCCATCGTCGCATGCCGGTCAGGACGGGTTCCGACGGTCGGGGTGCATCACTATTGGGCCGATCGCGCACCAGCAGCATCGGCCGAACCGTTCCCGCAATGACATGCTCTGATATGAACCCGAGCATGGCACCCAAGTTAGCGCTCGGCGGGCGAACCGAGTTGATGCCTGTCAACGAAGCCACGCGTCGGCGTCTAATCCGGCTCAGCAATAGTCTGATGCACATCAACTTCCTGTGGTCAGGCGTACCTAAGCTGACACCATCCGCGGAACCTATCTCTGAAGCCGCCGGATAACTCTGCCAGGAGAGATTCCCATGTACCAGACCATCCTCGTTGCGATTGATGGTAGCAACTGTGGCAACCGGGCCCTTGAAGAGGCGATCCGTCTCGCGTCGCTGTGCAAGGCCAGACTTGAAATCGTCCACGTCGTCGACAACGGCTATCTGATGTACGACGTTGGCTTCTCCACGATGGCCGATCTCCGCCCTGCCCTGGTCAATGCTGGAACTGCATTGCTCTCCGAGGCCGAGGCACGAGCCCGCGGCAACGGCCTCGTGTGCAGCACACACTTAGTCAACGACATCCTTGTTGCCGGCGACATCGCCTCTGCCATCCACGCCGAAGCGCAGCGCACCCATGCGGAATTAGTGGTGGTCGGCACCCATGGCCGGCGCGGTGTGCGCCGCCTTGTCATGGGCAGCGTAGCGGAGGGCCTGGTACGCGACGCAAAGGTGCCTGTGCTGCTGGTGCGGGCGCCTCAGGCGGATTAGCCTGCAGCGCGGTCGGGCGCAATATTGAGATGAAAGTGAACCGGCACGGCTGCAGCGAGGCCTCCGGCCCCGACCACGCCATCCCCCGACCAGATAGTCAAGGTGTCCCACCGAAGTCCGACGCCGCGTCCGCCGCGATTGCCCGGGCCGCGACGCACCAGGTCATCGATGTCCTCGAGTCCCTCGGGTCGGACCTCGCCGGGCTTACCGAGCCCGACGCCACTGCGCGGCTGGCCGAATGCGGCCCCAATCGTATTGCCGCTCCCACCGCTCCGCACTGGCTCGTCAGCCTGGTACGCCGGCTGCTGAGCCCAGTCAATGTCATGTTGATCCTGCTCGCTTTCCTGTCCTTGCTCTCGCAAACGCTGATTGTCCACATCATCCGTACGCGCCAGCTGCCTTTCATCAAGAGCCTCCCGAGCCAGACACTGCTGGTCACCACGATCGCCGTCTGCATTGTCGGCGCCTGGCTACCCTACTCGCCGTTGGCAACCGCCCTTGGCATGCAGCCACTTCCCTGGGCCTACTGGCCGCTGCTTGGCGTGATCCTGCTTGGTTATGCCGCCGCAGCGTTCGCCGCGCGGCATCTGCTGGCAAGATGGATCCCTGTTGACTAAGCGTTGGCGGCGAAGCTACTCGATGAGAAACGGCACGTGCGCCAGCGCATAGCTGAAAGCGTAGTCTAGTTCTCCCAACGCCTGAGCATGCAGCGTGCAGAGCGGCGCGCCGGCGTCTACTGCTTCGCCGACCCGGACATGCAGTTCCAGGCCGGCTACCTGACGACGTGGTGCGCCAGCAAGCTTGGCCACGCGTGATACATGCCGGTTGTCGATCGCCGTCACCACGCCACTACGGCTCGCGACCAGGTCGCGGCGGAATACTGCTTGCCCTGGCCGTCGAAGTCCGCCTTGCGCTTCACAAATTGCCTGGAAACGCCCCCACGCACTACCGTTCTCCAGCAAATGGCCTGCCCGTAGCAGGCCCTGCCCGGCCGGCACCCCACCACAAAACTCAAGGAGTTCGCCTGCCAGCAACAATGAGCGCTCGCGCAGCGCGGCGGGGGCCTCGGGCTGGCACTGCAGGACCGCCAGCACGTCGAGCGCCTCCAGGGCGGGCCCCACGCCGCGTCCAACGGGCTGCGACCCGTCGGTTGGCACGATCCTGAGGTTCAGTCCAAACGCCTCGGCGACCTTCGTCATGGCGGTGTGCAGGCGCGCTAGCTTGCCGTCCTCGCGGATCTTCGCGGTCTTTCCGACCGGCACATCGATCAGCACATGAGTCGACCCCGCTGCAACCTTCTTTGACAGGATCGAGGCGACCAGCTGCGCGTCGCTGTCGATGTCGAGCGCTCGCTCGACGCGAATCAACACGTCGTCTGCAGGACTGAGGCTGAGCGCCCCGCCCCAGACTATCGCCGCCCCGACCTGCTCGACCACGCGCCGCATTTCCGTCGCATCGAGGGTCACGCATGTGAGTGCCTCCATGACATCGGCAGTGCCAGCTGGCGAGGTGATCGCTCGCGAAGACGTCTTCGGCATCAGCAAGCCCGCCGCCGCCGCGATGGCGACGACAATGGGCGTGGTGCGGTTTCCGGGCAGTCCGCCGACACAGTGCTTGTCCGCAACCACATCGCGGTCCCAGTGCAGCCGCTGTCCGAATTTCACCATGGCGCGCGTCAGGTCGACGGTCTCGCGCAAGGTCATCCGCTCGTTGGCGCATGCGGCGAGGAAAGCCGCGATATGCACATCGGCATACCTGCCGGCACTGATATCGTCGATGATGCCGTCAAGCTGCGCGCCATCCAGGTGCGAACCATAGATCTTCGCGCGCAGTGATCGCACTGACTCCAGAGCCGGCGCATGGGTGACACGGACGACATCGCCGGCGCGGGCCTTCAGTATCCGTGACGCGCTGAGCGACAGGCTTGCCTCGCCCGCGGCGAGCAATGGCGCACCCAACAGCGTCAGAGTAGCGATCAGCGCATTATCGCCGATCTGTACATGCACACGCGTGTGGGCAGAGAATCCCTCCGCCCTGCAGACCGCGCAATCCGGATGCATGTAGATGACATGTTCCTGCCAGGTATCGATGTCGAGGGGCCTGAACAGCAGTGTCCCGACCTCGCGCTGCGGGTCACCGCCCGCTGCATTAGCTTGCGGGACCGGCACAGCGGAGCGCGCAGCAGGCGCATTCATCTCACAGCTGGCTCGATGCTGAGGCTAGCGCGCGTCCAGCGCATCGAGGTTCAGCAGCTCGACGGACTTGCCGCGCACGGCTAAAAGGCCTTCCTGCTGGAACTTGGAAAGCGTCCGGCTGACCGTTTCAAGCGTAACCCCGAGGTAGCTGCCAATGTCCTCGCGGGTCATGCGCAGGACAAACGACGTCGCCGAATAGCCGCGCTCACGATGCCGGGCAGAAATGCTCAGCAAGAAGTTAGCAACGCGCTGCTCGGCGGACATGTTGCCCAACAGCATCATCTGGCTCGCTTCCCTGACAATTTCGGCACTAAGCATTCTGTGAAGCTGCCGCTGCAAAGGCTTGATCTCCCGGCAAAGGGCTTCAAGCAGGTGATAGGGGATTACACAGACCACGCTGTCCTCCAGGGCAATGGCATCGGAAGTGTGAGTCTCCTCGCAAATGCCATCCATGCCGATAGCGTCGCCGGCCATGTAAAAGCCTGAGATTTGTTCCTTGCCACGCTCCGGCGTCACCATGGTCTTGAAGGAGCCGGCCCGCACTGCGTACAGGCTGCGGAACGGATCGCCGGCGCGGAACAGCCTTTCGCCCTGCCGGATCGTACGCCAACCCTGCATCACACGGTCAAGCCGCTCTACGTCATCCGCTTCTAGGCTTGCGGCCATGCAGATATGCCGCATCATGCAGTTGGCGCAGCGCGCCCCGGCGTTTGTTGCGGCAGGCCGGGACGCCGCCACGGGCCGCGCCGGCTCGAACGAGGCAAACGTTTCGGCCGCATCGCTAGCCGGATCGGCCTTGCCAAGCATTTCATACATAGTTGTCTCCAGCCCGATGACCACCTTCGTCCCGACCCCTGCTCCCATATGGCGATGGCTGCGTCTGCGTGCGCTCCCCTCTTCTGACAGGAAGTATGGGCGGCCACCGTTTCCCCTCCTAGAAGGCTTCCCTGAGTTGCTTGTCAGAATTGGGGGCCATGCTGTCAGGCTTCCCTGACAGGGGCCTGACCGCATTTCCGGAGCTTTACAGGGCGAAGGCAATCGCGTTGGCATTTGCGCACGAGTACGGCGGCAAACCGGGTCCGACTTGATGCAAAACAAATCGAAGCGCCCCCCGCTTGCCAAAGTGAAAGCACCCGGCCCGCACCGCGGCCGCTTCTTCAGGAGACTACGATGAGCAACATCCGGCGCTATGACCCGTTCTCGATCGAACCGCTTGGCGACATGCTGCAAGGCGTGTTTCGCAACCTTCGGCTTGGCCCCGACTCGGAACTGCCCTTCAAGGTCGACGTAACTGAATCTGATGTGAGCTATGCCATCACCGCCGACTTGCCGGGGGTGAAGAAGGAAGATATCAGCGTCAGTGTGGATCGCGGCACGGTCATGATCACCGCCAAGCTGGAGAAGGCCTCCGAGGTCAAGGAAGGAGATCGGGTGATCCGGCAGGAGCGCTACAGCGGTTCCATGCAGCGAGCCTTCACACTGGACGGCAACATCGATACAGATAAGATCGATGCCAGCTTCCAGGACGGCGTGCTGCGTGTCGTGCTGCCCAAGAAGGACGCGTCGCCGCAGCAGCGCGTGACGATCCGCTGAACCGACGCGAAATCAGGAGAGAGCCATGCGGGTTCAGGATATTTGCTCGGCCAAGGCCGTTCACGTGCCACTGTCTTGCACGCTGCAGGAAGCTGCGGTGCAGATGCGGGACCGGCATGTGGGTGCGCTGATCGTCACGGAGAACTCCCCGTCCGGTACGCGAGCGATTGGCATGGTCACCGACCGGGACATGGTCATCGATGCAACGGCCAGTGGTGCGGATCCGTGCCGCACCGAGGTGATTGACGTGATGACACGCGGCCTGGTCGCCATCTCCCGGGACGCCGCCGTTGCAGAGGCAATCGAGCTGATGCTGTCGCACGGCGTCAGGCGCCTGGCCGTGCTCGACGGCGAAGCAGTGAGCGGCGTGATCTCGCTCGATGATCTGCTCGGCGCGTTGGCCGCCGACTGGGGCATGATCGCTTCGCTCATTCGCAACGAGCAACAACGGGAATGTTCAGACAGCATCCAATCAGCGTTGCACGCCTAGTGCGGCATACGCCATGACTTGACCAAAAGGCGCCGCTTGCGGCGCCCGTGTCTTGCGGACCATGATGAAAACGGACCATCAGATTCAGTCGCCAGCGGAGCGCCGCGCGGCTGACGGGGCGGTGTGGTCCGCCCCGGCATCTCGGCAGTGATTGACCACATCGAAACCAGGCCCTGACCGACCTCCAGGCGGCAGGCGCACGGCGAAAAACAAGGATGAAGCAATATGAAAGGCGATATCCAGCTCAAGGAGCAAGTCATGGAAGAGCTGTCCTGGGATCCGGCCGTAGAGGCCGCCGAGGTCGGCGTTCAGGTCAGCGACGGCGTGGTCACGCTGACCGGGCATCTCGGCAGCCATGCCGCCAAGTATGCCGCCGAGGAAGCCGTCAGGCGCGTCCGGGGCGTCAAGGGGATTGCCGTCGAGATCGATGTGCGCTTGCCCAACGAAGTCCGGCGCACCGACGCTGACATTGCCAGAGCCGCCAGCAACATCCTGGCCTGGACCTCGGTGCTGCCGGCGGATCGCATCAACGTGATGGTCGAGGACGGCTCTGTCATCTTGACCGGCACGGTTGACTGGCACTACCAACGCCTGGCGGCAGAACGCGTGGTGGCCGGCCTCTATGGCGTGGTGGGTGTGACGAACGCTATCGTGGTCCAGCCGTCGATCTTGCCTCAGGACGTGAAGGACAGGATCGCGAGAGCCATTGAGCGCCAGGCGACGGATGACGCAACCCATGTCGCGGTCAGTGTCAAGGATGGCGTGGTGACGCTTAGCGGCAGCCTGCGAACCTGGGCGGAACGCGAGGCCGCGCTGGAGGCAGCGTGGGCCGCGCCAGGGGTCAGTGCAGTGCAGAACAACATCCGGGTCAATTTGTAAACGGCAAGGCGGCGATATGGAGACGGAAGCCGCCACTTCAGCGCCAGCACCGGGCTAAAACCAAGTTCGACATGCGCCCCTGGATGATCACCCGCCATGACAATCCGTAACCTCGATGCGCTGTTTCGTCCCCGCTCGGTGGCTTTGATCGGCGCGACAATGCGGCCACTCAGCGTTGGAGCCACTGTACTGGCCAACCTGACCGCCGGCAGCTTTGCCGGCCCTGTGTACCTGGTCAATCCCAAGTACACCACGCTTGCCGGCAGGCACTGCTACGCGTCTGTCGAGGCCCTGCCCGCGCCGCCCGACCTTGCGGTGCTCTGTACGCCCGCTGCCACGATACCCAGGCTCATCGCCGAACTTGGTATCGCGGGCACGCGCGCGGCCATCGTGCTGAGTGCCGGCTTCGAGGGCCCCTCGGACAGCGCCGCCGGCACCATGCGTCAGGCCGTTCTAGAAGCGGCGCGGCCCCATCTGCTTAGGATCCTGGGACCAAACTGCGTAGGATTGATTGCTTCGGGCATCGGCCTCAATGCGAACTTCGCCCCCGGCACTGCCATCCCTGGCAACCTGGCATTCGCTACGCAGTCCGGCGCACTGGCGACGGCGGTACTGGACTGGGCACGATCGCGCCAGATCGGCTTTTCTCACTTCATCTCTCTCGGTGACAGTGCTGATGTGGACGTAGCCGATGTGCTCGACTACCTGGCCAGCGACGGTGCGACGCGCGCCATCCTGCTCTATGTCGAGGCGATCCGGCATGGCGCGAAGTTCATGTCGGCGGCGCGCGCTGCGGCGCGCAGCAAGCCGGTACTGATTATCAAGGGCGGGCGCTCGGCGCAGTCAGCACGCGCTGCCGCTTCTCATACCGGCGCGCTGGCCGGCGCCGACGGGGTCTATGATGCCGCCATCCGGCGAGCCGGCATGTTGCGGATCGATAATACCGAGTCGCTGTTCGACGCGGTCGAGATGCTGGCCCGGCTGCACGGCCTGCGTGGCCCGCGGCTGGCCATCCTGACCAACGGTGGCGGCGCCGGTGTGATGGCGACTGACGCCATCGCGGACGGAGGAGGAACCCTTGCCAGCCTGTCGGACCGGACCTTGACCAGGCTGGACGACGTGCTTCCGGTCACATGGCCGCGCGCCAATCCGGTCGACATCATCGGCGACGCACCCGTCGATCGTTACGAGAAAGCGTACGCCATCCTGTGCGACGCCCCGGAGGTCGATGCCGTGCTGATCATCCACGCCCCAACGGCCATCGTTCCCGCCACGAAGATTGCCGCCGCGCTTGTCAGTGCGCCGCCTGGCGGCAAGCCCCTCCTGACCGCGTGGCTCGGCGGGGAGTCGGTACGACACGCGCGCCACTTGTGCCAGCATGCCGGCCTGCCGACCTTCGAGACGCCGGAACAAGCGGTACGCGCATTCCTGCAGGCCTGCCAGTACCGCGACAATCAGCAACTGTTGATGCGCACGCCGCCGGCCGAGGACACATCGACCCCAATCGACAAGGCAGCGGCGCAGGCGATTGTCGCGGACGCGCTGCGCAGCGGCAGACGGATGTTGACAGAACCCGAAGCAAAGGATGCGTTGGCGGCCTACGGCATCCCCGTTGTCCCGACCTGCACGGCACAGAACGTCGACGACGCGGTGCGGCAGGCTGCACGGATGGGCTATCCCGTTGCGCTGAAGATCCTTTCCGGCGACATCACACACAAGTCCTCCGCCGGTGGCGTGGCGCTGGGGCTGGCTGACGCTGCCGCCGTGCGAAGCGCCGGCAACGCCATGCTCGCGCGCATCCGGCAGGATTCCCCGGATGCGCGGCTGGATGGATTCGCCGTCCAGCCTATGGTCAGCTTCAGTGACAGCTTCGAACTGATCGCCGGTGCTACGACGGATGCCGTGTTCGGACCGGTCCTGCTGTTTGGCCACGGCGGCGTCAACACCGAGCATATCGGGGACACCGCCATCGCGCTGCCGCCGCTCGATGCATTGCTCGCGCAGGACCTGGTATCGCGTACCCGCGTCGGCCGCCTGCTGCACGGCTGGCGGGGACATCCGGGCATCGACCAGGAGCGCCTCCTCCATGTACTGGTGCAAATGTCCCGCATGGTGTGCGACATCCCCGAGATTACTGAACTCGACGTCAATCCCCTGCTGGCAAGCCCCCATGGCGTGATCGCGCTTGACGCACGCATCGCCGTGGCCGTGCCGTCCCGAGGAGGACCGCGGCTGTCCATCCAGCCCTATCCGGAGGCGCTGGAGGAGCGCATTATGTGTAATGGACACAATTACCTGATACGGCCTGTGCGGCCGGCAGACGAGGCAGCTTACCAGGCCTATTTCCGTGAGCTCACGCCGGAGGATATCCACGCACGTTACTTCTGTGCGTTCCGCGAGCCCGACCACGATCGACTCGCTCGGCTCACGCAGATCGACTACGCGCGCGAAATGGTCTTTATCGCGACGATCACCGATGCTTCGGGTCGGTGCGAGATGCTCGGGGAGGTGCGCGCGGTTGCGGACCCAGACAATGTCCAGGCGGAATTCGGCATCGCCGTGCGCTCGGATTGCCACGGACAAGGGCTGGGAAAACTGTTGCTTGAAAAGATGGTGCGCTATGCGCGTGCAAGAGGCATCGGCGCGCTGGTGGGCACTACGTTGCCCCACAACGCTGCCATGCTTGGGCTGGCGCGCACCTGCGGTTTCACCGTCAAAGCTGCGCCAGGCCTCGAAGGCATCAGCCTGTATCTTCCCCTGACGGAGGGTGGCTGAGTGGCAAAGCATTGAGGCATCGCAACTGCCTCACGGCCGGTTCGCCTACGCTGGTAGCCATGGAGCCAGCGCGATCTGCTTACCGGTGCCGAGCGTGCCGACATCTGCGCAAGGCTGCGCAGCGCCACGTCTGCGCAGGAGCCACCAAGAGCAATCATGCGGCGTGCCCAGGACCAGGTCCTGACGCGTGCCGGCGAGCGCGGCGTCATGCTACGACCGGGCCAGCATGGGTATCCGCATGGGCACGCGCGGCGACTTCGGCAGTCCCTCATAGGCGGCTACCATGCTTGGGCACCGAGGGATACATGTCCCCGGAGCAATCCGGGTGTCGGCGAGCCCATCGCCGTGCCGCGGAAATCGCGACGCGGATGGCCATACCCTCGTCATGGCCACTTGCCAGCAGGGCATTGGCAATCTCGACCGCCTTGCCGCGCACTGGCGGGGCTAAGCGCTTCATCGCAGCCGGAAAGCGATCATAGGTCCACGGCATCTCAGTTTCCGGTTCAAATGTTCTGGCGTCCAGGAAGCGCTGTTCGCTCTACGGTTCCCACCCGCTCCATAGCGCCTGCCCCGAGGGTTTCGTGTGCGCATGGCTGAGGCGGCAACGATTCCGTGGCGGCTGGCACTCGTATGGGCGTCCGACGCTTCCGGGCCCGCCATTTGTCCAACTCCATCACCACCAGCAGCGTCGAAGCAAGTCCCAGTAGTCCAAGCCAGGCCGCGCCAGATACCGGCGCAATGCGTAGGGTGTTGCTCAGTCCGGGGAGAACAGCTCACGCCACCCCATGTCGCGCAGCAGTCCAACGAGCATCAACAATGCGACAGCGCCACCGACTGCCAGGCCGATCATCCGCGAGAAGTGCTCCAGCCGGACGCTTGCCAGCGATCTGGCGCGAAAGCGCCGACCTTAAGCCACCCCTCATGGTCGTTCCCTCCAGCGTAGGGAGTTTCACCTTGATACGGTTGATGTGTATCAATCAGCAAGGCACGAAGCCTGCTTCTTGCATGACTTTCCTCTCTGCTGCGGTTCCACGCTAGTGTGCCGCGGTCCTTGTCGGGAAACGCTGACACGACCTTCCCCGGCCCTGACTCCATCTTCAGCCGTTACCTATTTGCCGCGGCCAGGATAGGGCGGACACTGGCCTCATGCCAAATTCCAGTCGAACCCACATCCCGACGCTGTATCTCGTCGAGCCGTCGAATTCGCTCCGCTGTCGGCAGTTGAGCATGTTCGCGCGCATTGCAGGTATCCGCGTGATTGCGGCGGGCGCGAATGCCAGCAGCGAGCTGGCTTGCCTCTCGCACTACCAGCCCGACATCGTGGTCATCGGCTTGCGTACCGCCAGCACACGCTCGCTGCACGACGTCAGGGCGATCCGCTCTGCATTGCCTGACTGCATTCTCCTGGTGCTGGTCGACGCCCTGGCGCAACCGCTTCGGCGTGCTTGCCTGGAGGCAGGTGGCGACTATTGCTTCGACCGAACCTTGGAACTGGATGCGATAGGTTCAACGCTGGGCCGCCTGGCGGTCGGTGCCTGATCGCGATGCCCTTGGCCGGCATCCTGCTACAGATCCGCGTCTTCATCGAACAAATGGTTCCGCATCGCGTAGCGCAGCAGCATGGCCTCGTTGGGCATCTGCATTTTCTCCATCAGGCGCATCTTGTATGTGCTGACCGTCTTCGCGCTGACGCACAGCGCCGAGGCAATGGCCGTGATGGGCTCGCCCATCACGAGCCGCCGATACACTTCCAGTTCGCGGTCCGATAGCCGAAGATGAGGCAGGTCGTCGGTCTGGTCCTTGATGCCACTCGCCAGCTTGGCTGCCATGCCCTGGCTGACGTAAGTGCCGCCGCGGGCGACCTGCTCGATGGCCACGACCAATTCGGTCGCGGCGCTCTCCTTGGTCAGGTAGCCTGCCGCGCCTGCCTGGAAGGCACGCACGATGTATTGCTCCTCGGCGTGCATGGTCAAGACCAGGATACGCAGCGCCGGCTCTTCAGCGCGCAACAGCCTGATGAGCTCAAGACCGCTGCGTCCCGGCATCGACAGGTCCAGCAACAGCACCTGCGGCCTACAGTCCCTTACCATTCTCGGCACCTGGGAGCCGTCGGCGGCCTCGCCCACAACCTCGAACGCGCCGGCACGTTCCAGAATATGCCGCAATCCGTCGCGGACCACCGCGTGGTCGTCCGCAATCATCACGCGTGTCATACGTCGTCTCCCGCCTGCAATGCCAGCGCAAACGCGGCCGCGCCAGACGCGGCAGCGATGTATCGACGCACCGTCGCGGCATTGCCGGCTGTTAATGTGTGTGCCAAATCGACTATAGATTTTGCGTCGGCAAGGCAAAAGCCATCGTGACACACATGCAGTCAACGCCACATAGCAAGATGCAAAGTGGATGTCCCTCGCATGCTGTCGGAGCGAATCACAGCATCATGGCCAGAGGGTAGCGGCCGGTACATCACGACGCTGTGGGCTGGACCACATTTGGCAGTTCGTGCGACATGCGAATGCCCGCCGGATTCGAGTTTCGGCTTCAGTGCGACATGAAGACCGGGAAGGCAGTCTGGCGCAGGAGGCTGCGGGTCGATCCTCCAAGTACGAGCTCGCGCAGCCGCGAGTGGCCATAGCCGCCTGCAACGAGCAGGCCGGCCTGCACGTCGCCGACAAGTCGCGGCAGTAGCTCATCCGGCTCACCATGCGCTACGTGCAGGTCGGCCTCGACGCCGTGGCTTGCCAGCCACGCCACGAGGCGCTGGCCGCTCTCGTGGCTCGCGTCGCTCTCATGGGATTCCTGATCCTGCGGCTCGGGACTTTCGCTCGCCGACGCAACTACAAGGACAGACACCGCGCCGGCACGGGTGAGCCACGGCATTGCATCCGCGACCACCCGGGCCGCCGCCCGAGACCCATTCCACGCTATCGCAACATGACCTTCCAGGGTAGGGCCGGCAAGACCCGGCAGTAGCAGGATGGGCCGCCCGGATTCGAGCATCACATACTCGGCAACGCCTGGCATTCCAGCGGGAACGTCGGTATGTACCGAAGGCGGACCAGGCAAGATAAGATCGGCGAAGCGGCCATGCGTAGCCAGCGCCCAGCCGGCTTCAGCCTCGACGACAACATGCCGCGTTGGAATCGTCGGCGAGACGCGCCCGACCCACTCCCGCAACGCTTCATGGTGCCTCGCAGCCAGGTGCTGGAGCTTGCCCCGCGCAAGGGCGTCATATCGTCCAGCCTCTTCCCCCGCACCGCGAAACGGCTCCAGGTGCGTGCCGGTTGCCGTAAGGCCCACCACGCTGCCGGCGAATGCCGCGGCAACCTGCGCCGCGCACTCGACGCGCGCCGCACACGCCGGGCCATCGGTCAGGTCGACAAGGATCGTTCTGAAATTCATGGTGTAGCCTCAGGTAGTGAAGGCACCGCGTCTGTTGAGGTCACTTGAGTTGATACGCCTGACGGTACTCGGGCATAGTGACTTCCCAGTGCAACTCTCGCTCAATTCGCTGCCGCAGCGCATCGCTGGCCTGTGGCTCGCCATGCACGACGAACGTCTGTCTGGGCGCTTGTCCAAAACCGCGGAGCCAGGTCATCAGCTCCGCTGCGTCGGCGTGTGCCGACAGGTTTTCCACCTGCTCCACTGCCGCCCGCACGACGACATCCTTGCCGTGTACGCGGATATCACGCCGACCTGCCGCCAGCGCCGCGCCGCGAGTGCCGGTGGCCTGGAAGCCAGACAAGAGGATAGTGTTGCGCGCATCCGGTCCGTAGGTCGCAAGGTGGTGGACCACGCGCCCGCCCGTGGCCATGCCGCTGCCGGCAAGGATGATCTTGGGACTGCGGTCCTGGTTCAGCCAGATCGATTGCTCCATGCTCTGCACTGGCGTCGCCAGACTGCAGGCTGCGGCACATTCGGCACGATCGATGTGAAGCTCTTCCGGATGCAGAGCAAAGATGCTGGTCGCATCAATCGCCATGGGGCTGTTGAGGTACACCGGCACATCCGGAATTCTCTTCTGCTCCTGCAAGCGGTGCAGGCAATAGAGCAGACTCTGGGTGCGCCCAACGGCGAAGGCGGGAATGATCAGGCTGCCACCCCGCCCGATGGTCCTGCTCACGATCTCGCCCAGCACATCGATCGGATCGGCAGTCGGGTGAATCCGATCGCCGTAGGTAGATTCCACCAGGAGGATATCCGCCTGCCGGATGACATCCGGTGGGCGCATAACAATATCGTGCTGCCGCCCGAGGTCGCCGGAAAAGACGATGCGCTTGCCCTGCGCGTGCAGCGTGACGATGGCCGAGCCGATGATATGTCCCGCCCGGCTGAATTCTGCCTCTACGCCGGGCACCACCGGAAATCGCTTGCCGTAAGGAATTGGCTGTAGCCGCCGCAAGGCGCGCGCGGCGTCTGCGCCTGTGTATAGCGGCATTGCAGGGTGGTGGCGCGAATAGCCTTTGCGATTGGCGTAGCCGGCATCCTCTTCTGCCAGATGCGCACTGTCTGGCAGCAGGATGCAGCACAATTGCGCCGTGCCCATGGTGCAGTAGACCTTACCCTGGAAGCCGTTGCGAACAAGCAGCGGCAGGTAGCCACTGTGGTCAATGTGGGCGTGTGTGAGTACGACGGCATCAAGCGTAGCAGGATCGACGGGAAGCGGATCCCAGTTACGCAACCGTAGCGTCTTGTACCCCTGGAACAGGCCACAATCAACCATGACGCGATGATGACCGGTGTCGAGGACATACTTGGACCCGGTGACGGTGTCGGTCGCGCCGAGAAACTGGAGGTGCATAAGTCACGTCCTTTGCAAGCTGCGGGGATGGCGCTACGCTCGCTCAGTGCGAGAACAGGACCGGCACCGTCATGGATTCGAGCAGCGTCCGGGTAACGCCGCCGAGGACCAGTTCCCGCATCCGGCCATGCCCATAGGCGCCCATCACGATCAGGTCAGCACCAAAGTCGGAAGCACGAGTCAGGAGCAGTTCGCCAATCGTCATGTCCGCGCCGCCGGGCCCATGTTCAATCTCGACAGCCACGCCGTGGCGCTCCAGGACGCGGGCCGCATGTGCGACCGGCGTCGCGTCGAGCCTGGTCTCCTTGGCTGCTGTATGCGCGCAGACGATACGCGCCTGCGCGCCGGCGATCAACGGTACCGCATCGTGTAGCGCGCGAGTCGCTTCCCGGCTGCCGTTCCAGGCGACTACCACGCGGGTGCCCAGCGTGTGGAATGTGCCGGCTGACGGCACCACGAGTGTAGGTCGCCCGCTCTCCAGCAGCAGCGCCTCCAACAACTGCCTGCCGACTACGCCGTCGGCGTTATCGATGTCATACTGCCCGGCAACGACTAGCCCCGCCTCGCGCGCCTCGCGTAACGCCGACGCCACAGAATCGCGCTCCGTCAAGCGCCATTCGGCCTGCACGGGAAATCCCTGCGTCCTGGCCAGGAAATGGCCTCGCACCTCCTCGCGGATCTTCGCGCGCCTGGCCATCTCCTCTTCGAAATAACGCTGCGCGTTCTCCATCCGGTAGAACCACGCCGGTTCGGGGACAAAGCCCACGTACAGGCCGATCAACGGACACGCATTGATCGCGGCGAGGCGCACGGCCAGTTCCAGCCGCTGCGTTGCTTGCCGGCTATTGTCCACGTGTACCACGATGCTATCGCAGGCCATGATCGGTTCCTTCTGAACAGCGATTCAAGGGCAGTTTAGGCAGGCCCACGGGCATCGACTTGACTCAAATCAATGATGCCGAAAGCGCTTTCGTGGCTTCAATTGGAAAACGGACCGCTGAACCTTGCGCATTGCCCTTGTGGTAGCGCAATCTGGTGCGACTGTCTGCGTCTACGCTTAGTGCAAGGCGTTGTACCGGAATCTATCGGAACCCTTCCCCCAAGGAGACAGCCATGTATCGCTGCCTTCTGCTTGCCGGGGACCGCGCTGGTGCCGCGAGCGCGGCGCAGCCTCGATAAGGGCGGAACTGTGGTTTGCGGCGGCATTCATATGAGTGATATCCCGGCCATGCCATACGCGCTTCTCTGGGAGGGTCCGCGCTTAAAGGCTTGAACGGCGAGGGACGAGCACGACGGGTACGTGTGCCGCAGCCACCACTCTTACTGCGATGGATCCCATAACGGCCGACAAGAAGGCGCCATGTCCGTGCGTCCCCATCACGATCACATCGGCACGGCAGTTCCGAGCCACGGCAACAATCTCGTTCGCCGGCTCGCCAATGCAATGGTGTTCGGTCACTGCGCAGTGATCTGCCTGAAGCAACGGCAAGATCGAGGTAAAGGCATCCTGAGCTGCTGCGCTTGCCCATTGTTCCATTTGTTCCCTTGTAAGGTAGGCCCTTGGTCGCCCTGTGATCTCAGGAAGCACGTGCACCAAGTGCACATTCAGCGGCCGCTGGAAAAGTCCTGAGGCCAAGAGCGCTCTCGCTGCCGCGACGCTGTAATCAGATCCATCGCAGGGAAGTACGACATTAGTCATGGCATGCGTCGTTAGCAGTGGGTTCTTGTCAGAGGCCGGATAATTGCAAGACTATGTATGACGAGTTCTTTCGGATTGATTTGCATCAATGATGCGAAGAGTTTAAAGATTCGAATATGACCTGGACCAGTGCGCGTGTCGAAGTCGCTTCCGGTGAAGTGTCAGCTTTCTGTAGACGGGCAACCTCGATAGAACGCATTTCCTGGCGCACAATTGCTGGACTAGGCTACCGCCGCTCGAACCCATCGTCCTATTCTTGTGACCGCGTTCTGCGATGAACAGTTGCGCTTGAGGTGTGTCAACCCGTCATCGCACATGTCGTCTATCGTTCAATGGACGCGAGTCAACGGCAAGGCTTTTTCCGCCTTCCATGTCCTTCTTGCCAAGAACGCGCTGCCATAATGGCTATCCCTCGGCATTTGCTTCATAAGGTTGGACTCGCAACGACCAAGGTTGGAGGATGGACAGCAAAAGGACTTATCGGAGGAAGAACATGCCGGCGAGCTGGATTCGAAGGGTGATGCTACTGGCGTTGCCTGTAACCGTTCTGAACTTGGCCAGTGCGGACAACCTGACTCTTCCGGAACTTCCCGACATGCGAGAGTCAACCGGAATTGTCTATATTTCGGGGGGAATCGGGACGGAAGAAGTCGACCGCATGCGGGAACTGGCGCCAATCTTTAACGTGAGAATCCGCTTTCAACAGGAGTCGACTGGCGCCTCGCTTTCAGACGTTAAGGTCGTGGTCCTAAACGAGAGAAACGAGCGGCTTTTGCGACTTGAAACGGAAGGTCCACTTCTCTACATGAAGATGCCACCAGGCAAATATCTCCTGGCCATGGCCTACCAAGACACCGTTAAGAAGCAATTCATCACCGTCCGGCGTGCGGCTCGCAGCATGACATTCACCTTCCCAGAGCACGGAATTTGAATGACGATAGCTCTCAAGATAACTCGGCTCGTGAGTTGATAGCGCACTTTTCCGGTGCTCCAGTGGCTCAACCGTTCCGGCGTCAGATATTCGACCCGCTTATTACTCAGGACGAAATTCAGGAAGACTTCGCGGATGAAATTGCCTCCGAGGCAAAAGGGTGGCCTGCAGATCTGATTGTTTTATGTCACCACGTAATATTGCTCTGCCCGAGGCCTTCGATCGTTCGAATCTTCTTTCCCTCGACTTCCGAGATGGAAGTGATGCACGAACGCACGGGCTTCCCATTAACCGTGATGAAGTCTCCCGGACAAAAATCGTCATTCACGTAGAGGCCCATCCCCCACTCGAGTGAAGGCTGAAGACGATCATCGAATCCTCTAAGCGAGGCCGGAGCTCTAGAACAGGAGTCCGAATAAGTGCTTCAGCAAATCCTCAAGGGGCATGATGGTTAATGCCAACGGCGCAACCGGAATCAGTACAGCCGCCGCAAGTTGCAGGATGGCATCTCTCGTGATGGGCGCAAGGCGCATGCCGCGCACCACTTCGAAACTATTGCCGAGATCAGCAAGCGACTGAATGTCGCCGCTCCCAACCAGGGGCTCGTCGGCCGATACGCCACCGCGCAACCATTTTGCATCGAACTCGCGCACATATCGTTCCGCCAGCGTTCCATATTCGTTCAGGCCTCTCCGCTTGGCCTGGGCGAGTTGAGGAGAAAATACCAGCAGCGGTCCGAAAACGACAGCCAGCAGAAACATTACCATCACGCCAATTTCCATCTTGAAATCCGGCAAGGCGGCGTCGAGAAAGAGAATGCGATTAGCGAGATTTGCGGCCAGCATTACGCCGTGCGCAGCCAAAAGAAGGGAGAAGGCATGAGCTGTATTGGCAAGAAAACCCAAGCCACCAACGCAATCCGGGTGTGTCGGAATGAGACTCAGCTTGATTCTCGATGTCTGCCACAGAAACCGCATCCAGATGAACAGGCGAAAATACCAGCGAATTAGCAGGAACTGGAAAATCGGCAAGCTTACGTATCCGTACCAGATGCCAGCCAGTGAGAGTTTGGAGTGGCCGTCGGCATCGGTCGCATACCATGTTGTCGCCTGGAGAGCAGTGTAGTGACGCCAGATGACGAGGACGCCGACGCCATATACGATCGCTACCAACAGCGCCTCGCCAACGACCGAATTGCGCAGCCGGAGTGCCGCGTTAATAGCGGCATTAAACTGATCCATCGCGGCCTCGGGAACCAGATTCCGATCCAGGTACGCCTGGGCGATACCACGGAGGCGTTGATGCACTACGAGTTCTGCGGCAATCAGCAAAGGCACAGCCACAAGAAAGCGGAGGTGAACCTCTATATCCGTCAGGAACGGAACCGTCAGGTCCTTGCTCAACAAGCTGCCTTCCAAGGCGGAAAGCAAAAGGAGCGGAAGCCAAGCAAAAAGTGAAATGGTCACAATGCGTTGACGCACGAGGAGCAACGCATCGTCGGACAAATGGGCTCGCAGCAAAAGCTGATAAAGAGGGCCGCCCAGAACCAGCGAAAAATTCCGCCGATTTTGCGAATCATCGTCGCTGGATTCGGGGGCGAGATGCGCTCGTTTGGGTCCCAAGTTCCAGATGATCCTCATATCAGTTCACCATAAATTTCGACCCAGCACACTGCTTAGTTGCGCCTTCCCCGCCGTGGGAGTGTGCCGAGTCATGGGTACGTAGCTGTAGCCCGCCCGCCCTCAGCATCGAAGACAACAGTGGGCTTTGAGGTTGTCTCACAACCAGTGGTCACGCTGGGATTCCGCGCGCAGGCGTGGCAGTGCTTACGATGGCCAGTTGAACGAACGGGTAACCCCACCACGCTTGGGAACCGTCACCGAAGCCTTCCTTTCGACGCCGTTGGCGGTCACAACAACCCGGTATGTGCCGGGGGGCATCTTCACATACAGAAGAGGCCCGTCCGATACGGCGGCGAAAACTTCCTGCCCCTTAGCGCTGAGTATGCTCGTGTTCACGCCGGCCAAAGCCTCGCCCGCATGTCCAGTAAAGGTCAGCCTCAGATTGAATTCCGAGGCGGTGCGCCTCATCGCCGCCACCTCGTCCACGCCGACGCCGCCGGTCTGGTAGTCGATATCGCCCGCACGGCGGACCGGTGGTACGCCGTCCGTGCTCGCCGCAGTGCCACTGGCCGTGGGGGCGGCCCGGACCGGTGCCGTTGCGTGTGGCTGGCAATCCATGACCGCGCTGTGGTGGCCGGACAGCGACACACCGCGTTCTTGCGCGCGGGCGTGCATCAGCTCACGCATCTGAGTGCCGATCTGTTGGCGTTCCGCAGGCGTCTGGCTGGCGTGCATCCGCCTGCAAAAGTCGGCGCGTTCGTCCGGAGTCAGCATGTCCATGCCAGCATAGTGCCCATGCTGCCGCCCCCCCGGTCCCATGTGCATGACAGAAGGCCCGCTCGCACCCGCAGCGGGACCCATACCCGTACCCGGGCCTGGGCCCATACCGGGCGCCGTGCCGCCTGCCGGACCGGGGCCCTGTGCCAGGGCGACAGGTAGGGCAGCACAGAACGCTAGAGCGACCACGGTAAATCTGAAAGCGGGAGCCATTGATCACCTCCTTGATGATCTCTTGTCTTATGGAAAGGATCTCCACAGCGACGATGCCTGCTTGTATTCAAGGGCAGCACCAAATTGAACACTTGATTCATATCAACCCAAGCGCGTGTGCCGCCGGCGGCACCGCTTACCGCTGCGTGCTTCCGTCGCGTGGTTTCGGTGCAAAAAAAGCTGAGCGCGGGCCATGAGAAAGTCAGCATCCCGACGTCCCGGCGAAGTCGCCGAGTCGATGCGCGCCCTGTGGCAGGCTGCGGTCGCGGTGCAACTCGACGTGGTGGCGCGCCTCAAGCGGGAGGCGCATGCCCCCCGCCGACACAGACAAGGCCGTCGGCCCCGGCGCCGCTGCTGCGCGCCGAACTGACCGAGGTGTGCGGCTCGCTGCCCGCGATGCCACGCTGGCCGAAGCGCGCGTCGCGCTTGCTTAAGGCGACGGCCAGGGCGGAACAGGTGGCCAGCCAGGTGGGCCAGCTTGAAGCGCGGCGCAGGCGGCAGCGCTGGAACCTACCGCGACGGGTGAGCGCGCCCGACTGGCCTATGAGCTCGAGTTCACCGAGCGGCGTATCGCCGCGCTGGAGCAGGCAGTGTTCAGCATGAAAAAACAGCTGTTCGCGTGCAAAGCGGTGTTCTCGGCCTGGACACGAACCTTTGTGGCGGTCTGGTGTAAGGAGCCGCCTACATTGTCCAGGGAAGCCTTAAACTCTAGCTAGGTTACTCGGGGAAGCTTAGCAGCCGCCAGCCGAAGCAACCCTGTGCGCTAGCGACACGTCTGCGTGTGAGCCACAGTTCGTACCTTCCCGAGATGGTTTGCGGATTTCTTGGGGGACGGCTCAGATTTCTCCGATTTGAGGCAGCATAGTCAGTGCCAGTGTCGCGGCGCCAACTGCCATGGCTACCGCGTATGCTTTACCTACTGTTTTGCCTACGATGGTGCCGCCTGTAACCCAGGCAATCAACGCCTTGGTGACCAAGTTCGCCAAGACGGCCGCGCTCATGGCAACAACAACCGTACCGGTTCCCAGTCCGCCAGCGACGTGGATTCTCGCCAGAGAAATCACGATGGCATCAACGTCTGCCAGGCCTGACACCACCGAGACGGCATAGATGCCAGCTGCGCCCCACCAATCCTTGGCAGCAGGAACCAGGATTGCCATGACCGCTAGGAAGACCCCGAATCCGAGCGCTGAACCCAGGTCGAATGGCGCCATGGGAGCAATTTCGACGTCGTCCGAGGTGGTTCCAGGTAGGCGCCGCCAGAGCAACAAGCTAATCCCGAGCAGGACGATGCCTGTTACAACAAGGGCGGCGCCAAACGTGACGAGAAGCGTGGGCTGGATAACGCCGAGCAGGACAACCATCCGAAAGAACATCACACCGCATGCCCCGACGGCCCCGGCCGCGCATGCACGCTCCAGTGAAGGTTGCTGTCTCGCAAAGCGTGCCAGCGTTAATGTTGCCGCTGTCGAAGACGCAAGGCCGCCCAGCAAGCCGGTCAATAGAATGCCCCGCTGTGAGCCAGTGAGGCGCATCGCCACATGTCCGACCATGGACAGGCTGGCAATCAGTATCACCGCCCACCATAGTTGGAACGGGTTCAATGCCTTGTAGGGCCCCAGCCCGATGCTCGGGAGATTAGGCAGAATGACGACGGAGAGCACCAGAAGTTGCAGCGCCGCCGTTAATTCGCGATGCTCAATCAAACGAAGCCAGCCATGCAATGTCGGCTTCATATCCAAGAGCACCGCCGCAATCACGGCTGCCCCAAGAGACAGAGCGATGGAACCGCGTGCTGCGTAGGCGCCTAGCACTAACGTCAACAACATCGCCACAGCACTCGTTGCGCTAAGGTTGCCGGACGATTTGGCGATATGTGTATACGACACCGCGAGCAGCATCGAAATGCCCAATAGTCCCCCGAGCAACGGCCACGCGCCAAATTCCGGAAACAGGTTGCCAAGGACTCCGCCCAAGAGCCCCGTCAAGGCAAATGTGCGCAGGCCCGCGACACGCCCTCCTTCTGGCAGGTCGCGCTCATGCCATCCACGCTCCAAGCCAATCAGAAGACCGACCGTCAGTGCTGCCGCCAAGCCCTTGGCCTCGTGGGGTATTCCGAGTGGCGTCAAGTCTGTTCTCCTCTGAGAACTTCGAGCGGACTATCGCGACCTACAGAATTACTGGCGTATTGAGTAATTCGTCCGTGCCGCCAACACCAGCAGGAAAGTGTGTTGCCAGAAGGGTTCCAACGGCCGTTATGCCTCGAAGCACTCCCAGCCGGAATTCATTCCGGCGAAAGGCGTCCTCCATCTCTCGGCAAATGGTGTCCCACTCTCCTTGCCGCACCCGCCCATGGATTCCACGGTCAGCAACAATCTCAACGCTGCGGTCTGCCAGCAACAGGTAAATCAAGACGCCATTGTTGTGTTCCGTATCCCAAACATGCAGTTGCGAAAAGACCTCGATGGCACGCTCACGTGCCGTGAGACCCTTGCTTAGCGCTGCAAGGCTCAGCGCTCCCTCTACAGCGAATCGAAGCTGACCAATATGCGTAGACTCACCGGTCGCAATGGCCTGCTCGATTGCGAGTAGGGTTTCGCGCGGGAAGGTTCGCCTGACTCGCCAGTGCGTCATCAGCAGATGTCGCGCCATGGGCTGGAGATTCGCCATTACCATTTCCCCGAGGCGCCGCCGCCGCCAAAGCCACCACCGCCGCCACCAAATCCACCTCGTCCAGAGCCGCCTCCAAAGCCGCCACGACCGCCGATACCCCGCAAGCCCATGTGGGAGCCACCAAACATCGTAAAGAAGAGCGCGATTGCGCCAGCAAGTACGCCGACAGCGATTGCTCCGGACAGTACCCATCCGATAATGCCGACCACGCCTCCGGTGGCAACGGCGCCTGGACCTCGGCCCAGGAGGGAGCGCAGCACTCCGCCCACCACGAGCGTCAGCACCAGGATGACTGGCAGAAACTGCCGCACCGAGCCATCGCCGCGCTCGCCTCTTGTTCGCCTCGGTGGTGGCAACGGCTCGCCGTTGATAACACTAATGATGCGCTCGACGCCAGCCGTGACGCCGCCATAGAAGTCCCCCTGCTTGAAGCGGGGAACGATGTCATCGCTGATGATGCGCTTGCTCATGGCGTCGGTGAGTACGCCTTCCAGGCCATAGCCAACCTCGATGCGGACTGTCCGGTCATCCTTGGCGATGATGAGCAGTGCTCCGTCATCCGTTCCCTTCCGCCCGAGCTTCCATTGCTCGACCACGCGAATGGAGTATTGTGCAATGTCCTCGGGTTGCGTGGTGGGGACCATCAGCACCCCTATCTGACTTCCCGTCTCGCTCTCGAAGGCTTGCAGCCTTTGTTCGAGGGCCGCCCGTTGTTCGCTTGTCAGCGCGCCGGTCAGGTCGGTCACCCGCGCCGTCAGGCCGGGAATGGCAACTTCCGCCGCCGCGCCCAGAGACACACAAGCCAGAAAGACCAGGAACAGGCCTTTGGCAGCCAAAAGCCATTTCACTTGACACCTCCAGGGGCACTGGCAGGACCCGCACCAAAGCCAACTTGTGGTGGCTTGGCTATCGCCGTTTCGTTTGCCACCGTGAAGTTGGGCTTCTCCTTGTAGCCCAAAACCATTGCCGTCAGATTTGAAGGCAACGAACGCACGGTCACGTTGTACGCTTGAACGGACTGGATATACCGGTTTCGCGCGACGGCAATCCGATTCTCGGTACCCTCGAGTTGGGACCGCAAATCCCTGAAGCCAGCGTCGGCCTTCAATTGCGGATAGTTCTCGGAAACTGCCAAAAGCCTGGACAAGGTCCCCGACAACTGCTGCTGCGCGGCCTGGAATTGGGCGAATGCCTTCGAGTCGTTCAGGGTCTCGGGCGTGACCTGGATGGTGCCAACGCGTGCTCGGGCCTCTGTCACCGCTGTCAGGACCTCGCGCTCATGGCTGGCGTAGCCTTTCACGGTGTTCACCAGATTCGGCACTAAGTCGGCCCGGCGTTGGTACTGGTTCACAACCTCCGACCAGCTTGCCTTGACCTGTTCATCCTGCGACTGAATTGTGTTGTAGCCGCAGCCTGCCAGACCAATCAGGAGCATTGCCGCCAGTACCAACCCTATCTTGCGCACGAGACACCCCCGTTCTTTCGCTGCCGTCGCCTGCCGAGCCAACAATTCGAACCGTGAGCGTGCAGGATACAGCCTGCCCTATCGAAAATGGGGTTTTCATCACTCATCCTAGGTTGTGCGGCAGACCGATTGCTTGATTTGCCTCAACAGCGACTAGCAGTGGGCCGACCGCGCGTCCGCGCACTTGGTCCGGCTACATAAAATGACTCTATCTGGTGCCTATTGGGGTAGGTTATGCCGGCGGCCGAGAACATTGCGATTTCCGTCTCAACTACACCTTCGTGGTGGATTGAACAGACCGAGATGTGCGAGCACAAAGGCATCGGACACCCAGACAGCCTTTGCGACAGCGCCGTCGAGGCTGCGGCCCAGGCCCTGTGCCGCGCGTACCTTGAGGCGTACGGCGCTATCCAACACTTCAACTCGACAAGGCACTCCTCGTTGGCGGCATGAGTGCGCCGAAATTCGGTGGCGGACAGCTACTGCGACCGATTCGATTGCTAGGAGTTGGCGACAGGGACGATTCCTGTGATCTAAGGCCTTCTCGCCTGCCGGTATCCATACACTAAGGCACCATTTTCGAGCATCGCCATCGTTCGCGAAGGCGCGGGCAATTCGCATTCCTTGATTGACATCAATAAGCAAGTTCCCCGAAGGACGAGACTATTAAGGCAAATCCTGCCTTGCAGCCGCCAATCGCCCCCAGGAGGATGGCATGTCGACCAGGTCCGCTACCCCTACAACCCCTACAGTTGGAGAAGAATCCACCGTTACGGGTGGGCGCGCGCCCCAACCGACAAGTCGCCTGGAAGCTGCTCGCCAGCAATACGTGCGCGACCCTGTTTGTGGCATGGAAGTTTCTCCCGGGGAAGCGGCCGCTAGTGTGGAGGCCGACCACAAGCGCTATTGGTTCTGCTCCCGCCGCTGCCACCAGGCGTTCCTCGCCAACCCGGCCCAATACATTCCTCCGCCGTCAGCCGAGGATACCCCGGCGGGCGCTAGCATTTCGCCGCCCGCCACGGCCACCATCCCACCCGGCACCGGCGGTGCCAAGCAACTCGCAAAGGACCCCATCTGCGGGATGATGGTCGACAAGGCCACAGCCCTGTCCACCGAACGCGGCAATCGCAAGTACTATTTCTGCAGCGAAAGCTGTCTGCGGACTTTCGAGTCGCCAGAGAGCGAACTGAAAGCCATGAAGACGCGCGTGACGATTGCCCTTACGGGTGTCCTCGCGCTGGCGGTGCTGCGGGCAGGTGCCTTCCTGGCGTTGGCGGCAGGCGCGACCTTGCTCACCTGGGCGCCCATTCCGGGCTTGCCCTGGCTCACATGGGGGATGTGGCTGTTCCTGCTCGTCACGCCCGTGCAGTTCATTGGCGGCTGGAGCTTCTACAAGGGTGCGTGGAACGCCATCAGAACACGCAATATCAACATGGACTTCCTCATTGCCCTGGGGACGTCCGTGGCGTATTTCTATAGCGTAGTGGTGCTGTTCTTCCCCTCCTGGCTGCCGGTGAAGGTCGCAGAGCGGGATGTCTATTTTGAAGTCTCGGCGGTGATTATCGCCTTCGTGCTGCTGGGCAAGTACATGGAGGAAATCATCAAGAAGAAGTCCTCCGCCGCCGTTCGACGCCTGCTCGACTTACGTCCCGCCGTCGCGCATGTACTGCGTGATGGGAAAGAAGTGGAAATTCCGGCGGAGAGTATCATGGTGGGCGAAGCGGTCATCGTACGCCCGGGTGAAAAGATTCCGACGGACGGCAAGGTCGTTGAGGGCGAGTCCAGCGTCGATGAGTCCATGCTGACCGGCGAGTCGATGCCTGTGGAGAAAAAGCCTGGCGCCGCAGTCATTGGCGGCACGCTCAACCGCAGCGGCGCCTTCACTCTCCAAGCCACGAAAATCGGAGCCGATACCGCGCTCGCACAGATTATCAAGATGGTCGAGGACGCCCAGGCCAGCACCGCGCAGATTCAACGGCTGGCCGACCAGGTCACCGGCTACTTCGTGCCGGCGGTTGTGTCCATTGCCCTGCTGGCCCTGGTGGGGTGGACCGTGGCGGGCCATTTCCCGCACGGGCTGCTTGCGTTTGTGGCCGTCCTGATTATCTCTTGCCCATGCGCACTCGGTGTGGCGACGCCTGCCGCACTGATGGTTGGCGTGGGCAAGGGGGCCGACAACGGCATCCTGATACGCGGTGGTGAAGTGCTGGAGCGCGCCGAGAAGCTGACGGCGGTGGTCTTTGACAAGACCGGTACGATTACGCGCGGAGAGCCGACCGTCACCGATGTCATCTCGTTCTCGAATCACGAGGAATCAACCCTGTTGACCCTTGCGGCAGCCGTCGAAAGTGGGTCTGAGCATCCTCTGGGCGAAGCCATCGTGCGTGCGGCAGAACATCGCGGCCTTGCCATTCCCAAGGCCACCGCCATTACTGCCCTGTCTGGCATGGGCATTCGGGGA
Source organism: Cupriavidus oxalaticus (assembly GCF_004768545.1). Classification (NCBI taxonomy): domain Bacteria; kingdom Pseudomonadati; phylum Pseudomonadota; class Betaproteobacteria; order Burkholderiales; family Burkholderiaceae; genus Cupriavidus; species Cupriavidus oxalaticus. The sequence goes on from NZ_CP038636.1 coordinate 1,091,300, forward strand.
CAAGTCGAAGGCCAACAGGCCTGGCTCGGGAATCGGCGTCTGTTTGGGAGCCAGGGAATTCCAACTGGTAACGCTGAGTCGGTGCTTCAAAGGCTCGAGGCAGACGGGAAGACCGCCATGCTGGTCGGTGCCGGTAATACGCTGCTTGGTGTAGTCGCAGTGGCCGACACGGTGAAGCCTGAGGCAGCCGAGGCTGTCGCAGCCCTGAAGGCTCGCAACACCAAGGTCGTGCTGCTAAGTGGAGACAACCGTCGGACGGCGGAGGCCATTGGCCGGCAGGTTGGCATCGACCACGTGATTGCCGAAGTCATGCCGGAAGACAAGGTCGAGACCATTCAGACACTGCAGAAACAGGGCGAAGTCGTGGCGATGGTAGGTGACGGTGTGAACGACGCCCCCGCCCTTGCGGCAGCCGACATCGGCATTGCAATCGGCTCTGGCTCGGACGTCGCCAAGGAGACGGGAAGCATCATCCTCATTCGCGACGACGTTCGTGACGTCGTGGCGTCCATCCAACTGTCGCGCGCCACGATGCGCAAAATTAAGCAGAACCTCTTCTGGGCGTTCATCTACAACACTATTGGCATCCCGGTCGCAGCCTTCGGACTGTTGAACCCCATTATTGCGGCGGCAGCCATGGCGCTGTCCTCATTGAGCGTCGTGGCCAACTCCGCGCTGCTTAAGCGTGTGAGGCTCGGCCAGGCCAGTACGGAGGCAGCATGAAGCACGCCGTCGCATGGGTATGCGCCGTCATTGCGACGCTGCTAGCCTTTGCTGTTTTGTATCGGTTTGGCATTTCAATACTCACCGTTCTGCTCGCAATCCTTTTGCTTTCCTGCCCAATCGTCGTGGTGTGGGTTAGCTGGCGGCTTTCCCGTCAGTGCGAGCGCGATATTCAGCAGGCCGTGGAGCGTGAGCGTAAGGCCCGAGGCAGTCATTGATGTCCACGGCTACTGCTAAGAGACAATCCGGGGCTTTTCTTCGTTGGAGGACGGTATGAATCACGACCACAGGAGTCACGAGCACCCGGAGGATCCAGAGCGAAAGATTTCCCGCTCCAAGCTTGTCACGATTGGCTTTCTGTTGGTGATTGGCTACTTCCTCTGGACGGAGCACCGGGCCCACGTCATTCAGTTCCTGCCGTTCCTGCTCCTGGCGGCATGTCCGTTGATGCATCTCTTCATGCATCACGGCCATGGCCACGGTCACGGAGGGCACGAGGACTCCAGTGACACAGGCAAAAAGGGAGAGCGATGATGGAGCACAACGCGCAAAGCGGCTACGGCCTTTGGTCGCTGGTGTTATTGACTCGGCGGTCTTTCTCACGTTGGTGATGTTCCCCATCCTGGCCTGGATGTACGTTCGCCTTGCTAAGGCAGAGGAGCAGGACGCACTGGCGGAATTCGGGCAGGAATATGAGGAATACCGCCGAAAAACGCCAGCGTTCATCCCGCATATCCCGGGAGGCGATGCCCCCCGGACTCGCCCTCGTTGAATGCAGTCGTTTTCTTCCCCACACGTGGAGGCTGCCATGAAACCCTTCAAAACTGGTGTGACGCTATCTGCGACAGTCGTGCTGTTCTATGCCTTATGCACGTTGGTCTGGCTGGCACTCCCTGAGTCTTTCATGAACTTCATGAACGTGCTCTTTCACGGACTCGATTTCCGACGCCTGCAGACTGGCGAACAGTTGTCCTGGTGGTCCGTCATCTACCCGGCCTTTGTGTTTGCAGTGTGGTTCTTTGCTGCCGGTGCATTCTTTGCATGGTTGCACAACAGCCTACGCGGAGAGAAATGACCCTGGGACGCAGGCTCTATGACTGCAAGGTCTAGCACCACGTCCCAACCGGCGGCCGGCTGCAAACAGAAGCGACCGCCGATTCTTCTTGCTCTTACCCGACATGTTGAAAGGCCCTCATGGAACCGCGTCAACAATTTTCCCTTTGGTACATACTCGCGGCGGTCACGGCGATACTCGTCCTTCAGAGCTTCTTCACTCCTTCTCACGTCCAAACGCTGCCGTACAGTGACTTCAAGGTCCTATTGAAGGCCGGCAAGCTCAAGAACGTCACCCTCGGGGAAGGCATCATCACGGGAACGCTTAACACCGATGGCGTTGAGAGTCTGCTTCCCAAGCAACAGGTCGACGAGATGCTGCAGCAGGGGAAAGGAGACCACGCCTTCTCGACAGTCCGCGTCAACGACCCCGTTCTGGTGCAAGAGCTCGAAACTGCAAAAGTTCGCTTTGTCGGGCAGGCCGATAACAAATGGATTGGCATGCTGCTGTCCTGGGTGGTCCCTGCATTGCTCTTCTTTGCCGTCTGGAGCTTCCTCATCAAGCGGGTAGGCGGAGCCGCCAGCGGCATGATGGAGATTGGCAAGAGCAAGGCCAAGGTCTACATGCAAAAAGAAACCGGCGTGACGTTTGCTGACGTCGCCGGCATCGACGAGGCTAAGGAAGAGCTCGCCGAAATCGTCAACTTCCTGAAGGACCCGCAGCGCTACCGGCGCCTGGGCGGCAAGATTCCCAAAGGCGTGTTGCTTCTCGGTGCGCCGGGAACTGGCAAGACGCTGCTGGCGAAGGCTGTCGCTGGCGAGGCTGGCGTTCCATTCTTCAGCATGAGTGGCTCGGAGTTCGTTGAGATGTTTGTAGGTGTTGGGGCTGCGCGCGTTCGCGACCTCTTCAACCAGGCCGAGACTAAGGCGCCTTGCATCATCTTTATTGACGAACTCGATGCGCTCGGCAAGACCCGTGCGCTCAACGCGATGTCCGGAAACGACGAACGCGAACAGACACTGAATCAGTTGCTGGTCCAGATGGACGGCTTTGATACCAACAAAGGCGTCATCATCATGGCCGCGACCAACCGCCCGGAGATTCTCGACCCTGCGCTACTTCGCCCGGGCCGATTTGACCGTCACATCGCTCTGGACCGCCCGGACCTGAAGGGCCGGGAGCAAATCCTGAAGGTGCATAGCAAAAATGTCACACTGGCACCGGGGGTGGAGCTGACCAAGCTAGCTGCCAGAACCCCGGGATTCGCGGGAGCTGACCTTGCCAATCTCGTCAATGAGGCCGCCCTGCTGGCGGCACGCAAGGGCAAGGACGCGGTCGACATGGCCGACTTCGACGAGGCGTTAGACCGCATCATTGGCGGCCTGGAAAAAAAGAATCGCGTGATGAATGCGCAGGAAAAGGAAACCATCGCCTACCACGAGGCAGGTCACGCCATCGTGGCGGAGTTGCGGCCCCGTGCCGACCGGGTATCGAAGGTTTCCATCATTCCACGTGGCGTGGCCGCGCTCGGCTATACCCAGCAGACACCCACAGAGGACCGCTATCTGCTAAAGCAGAGTGAACTGCTTGAGCGGCTCGATGTGCTGCTCGGCGGGCGCATGGCCGAGCAACTTGTCTTCGGCGACGTTTCGACAGGCGCACAGAATGACCTGCAACGCGCAACAGACATGGCTCGCCGGATGATTACGCAGTTCGGCATGAGCGAGCAGCTCGGTCTTGCCACGTACGAGGACTTGCCGAACCCACTCCTTAATGGGGCAGGACTGATGCCTCGGGAACGCAAGGAATACAGCGAGAATACCGCGCAAATCATTGACGCGGAAGTCCGGAAGATTCTGGGTGACGCAAGCCAGCGGGTGAAGCAGACACTGCTGGCACACCGGCACAAGCTGGACGCGCTGGCAAAGCTGCTGCTCGAACAGGAGGTTGTCGACCGACCTGCCCTGGAGCTGCTCCTCTCCGAGAAAGTTACCCCGCTCACGCCTGGGAAGCCCCACCCAGCCAAGCCCGATGGGCACGATTCGCGGAAGGTGAACCATGAAAATGAAGGCAAGTAGGAAGAGCGTTACGTCCGAGGTAAGCGCCATCTCCCATGAGGACTATGAGGAGAATCTCCACCTGCTTCAAATCGAACTGGTCAAGCTACAGAAGCACTTCATTTCCTGCAGCGACCGGATTCTGGTGATATTTGAAGGCAGGGACGCCGCTGGGAAGGACGGCACCATCAAGCGCATTGTCGAACATCTCAGCCCGCGTGAAACCCGCGTCGTCGCGCTTGGAAAGCCTTCTGACCGTGACCGAGGCTCATGGTACTTCCGGCGCTATACGGCCGAACTCCCGGCCGCCGGCGAGTTCACGCTTTTCAATCGGAGTTGGTACAACCGAGCGGGCGTGGAACGCGTGATGGGCTTCTGCACCGACGCCGAGGTTGAGGAGTTCATGGCAAGCGTCCCAGAGTTCGAAGGGATGCTTGTGCGCTCAGGGATTCGTCTTATCAAGTACTACCTGGACATCAGCAAGGGCGAACAGAAAAAGCGCATCGAAGAGCGCCGCCGAGACCCGCTAAAGCAGTGGAAAGTCAGCCCCATTGACGAGCAGGCGGTGTCACTTTGGAAGAAGTACAGCAAGGCTCGCAACGAGATTTTTGCTCGGACCAGCGACATCGTGCCATGGAATGTGGTACGCGCCGACGACAAGCGGGTCGCGCGCCTCAGCGTCATCAAGGATTTGCTGACGCGCCTGCACTATGCGGACAAGGACGATGAGCTGATTCGCCCTAATCCGGAAGTTGTGTTTCCTTATGCTGAGGAACATCTGCTGAGCGGGGCGATTGCGAAGTAAAGGTAGCTCGGCAAGACCTGCGAACTGCGAGGATGGGTGAGATGAAGACCAGCATCATTGAAGTTGGAGGCCTGCTTTCCGTTCTTAGCGCTCACGGGGTGGAGAAGCGCCTCACCAGATTGCCCGGTGTCGTCAAGGCAGCGGTCAACTGTGTCTCGGGCAGCACGACTGTCGAGTACGACGACGCTGTAACTAGCCTAAGTGAAATCAAGGCAAGGCTGGATGAGTGCGGCCATCATTGCCATGGCGAACTGGTGCCACGGCACATTTGCATCCCGGAAGACCCACCAGCAGTTTCGACCGGAGTTGATAGCGGGCAAGCGAGTACAGCAGCCCGGCTGGCAGCGCTCGGCAGACACGAGGACCATTCCCACGCAGCGAAAGCGCAGGCCCACGCGACACATGGCCAGATGGCCCATGACATGGGACACGGCGCCGGCATGGACATGGCGGCGATGGTTCGCGACATGCGAAACCGCTTCTGGATTTGCCTGGTGTTCACGATTCCCATCTTTCTCTACGCGCCGATGGGAATGCAAATTCCCATGCCGGCTCCGCCGTTCGGTCTGGGCATGAACCAGTGGCTGTTCTTGTTAGCGAGCGCGGCCATCCTATATCCCAGTTGGCCCTTCTTCGTATCCGCGTGGCGCTCCCTCCAGGACGGCACGCTCAACATGGCCACGCTGGTTGTCCTCTCTGTCGGTACGGGCTATCTGTTCAGCGTCGGAGCAACCTTCTTCTTTCCTGGAGAGCAGTTTTACGAGGCGTCGGCCGTGTTGCTGGTATTCATCCTGCTGGGACACTGGCTGGAGATGCGCGCTCGCGCTGGCGCGTCAGACGCGATTCGCTCGCTGATGAACCTGGCTCCGCCCAAGGCGATGGTACTGCGTGATGGCCGCGAGGTGGAAATACCAACTGCCGACGTCAAGCTGGGTGACATCGTCATCATCCGTCCTGGCAACAAGATTCCCGCTGATGGCGAGGTCACCGATGGCAGTTCCCAAGTAGACGAATCGATGCTGACTGGCGAGTCGCTTCCCGTGAGGAAGGGGCCGGGAGACAGTATCATCGGCGCGACAATCAACAAGAGTGGCAGCTTTCACTATCGGGCGACCAAGGTTGGAAGTGACAGCGCACTGGCGCAAATCGTCAAGCTGGTGCAAGAGGCTCAGAACTCGAAAGCGCCAGCGCAATTGCTCGCGGACCGCGCATCCCAGTGGTTGGTGCTTGCCGCCCTGGGGATTGGCATCCTCACATTCGTCAGTTGGTATTGGTGGTTGGGCCAGCCCCTGCTGTTCGCCTTGACGCTCACCATTACCGTCTTCGTGATTGCCTGTCCCGATGCGCTTGGACTCGCGACTCCGATGGCGGTGATGGTTGGTACAGGCCTCGGCGCGATGAACGGGATTTTGTTCAAGAACGCTTCGGCTTTGGAGGAAGCCACCAAGTTGAATGTCGTCGTGTTCGACAAGACGGGCACCCTGACCATGGGGGAACCTGAAGTCGTGGAGATTTTCGCTCCGCAGGGCGTGAGCGAAGACGCGATGCTTGGTCTTGCCGCCGCCGTCGAGCAGGCTTCAGAACACCCACTGGCCCAAGCCATCCTCAAACGCGCTGGGGCATTGACGAGGCCAAGCGCCACCGGCTTTACAAATATCGACGGTATGGGAGCCCAAGCGGATGTCGACGGGAGGCCGGCGCTGCTTGGTAATCGCAAGCTGATGGCATCACAACGCGTGGATATGACCGGCCTGACGGAGAAGGCCGACATGATGCAAGGCGCGGGGCGAACGGTCATTCATGTTGCACACGGTGGCAAACTGATTGGCCTGATTGCCATCGCCGACGCCCCCCGACCGACTTCGGCAGCGGCAGTCAAGAAGCTGCGAGAGCGAGGCGTGCAGGTGGCGATGCTGACCGGGGACAACAAGGCCACGGCGGAACGTATCGCTGTAGGCCTGGGAATCGAGCTGGTCCTCGCAGACGTGTTGCCTGGGCAAAAAGCCGAAAAGGTCAAAGAACTGCAGGCACAAGGCAATAAGGTTGGCATGGTAGGCGACGGCATCAACGACGCGCCTGCGCTGACGCAGGCGGACGTAGGCTTTGCCATTGGCGCCGGCACGGATGTGGCGATGGAAAGCGCTGACATTGTGCTGATGAAGAGTGACCCGTTTGACGTGGTGGGGGCAATTGAGTTGTCGCGTGCCACCCTGCGAAAGATGCACCAGAATCTCTGGTGGGCGGTAGCCTACAACCTGGTGGCGTTCCCCTTGGCAGCCGGTCTGCTCTACCCCTTCACCTTAAGTCCTGAGATTGCAGCGCTATCCATGTCGGGTAGCTCCGCCTTGGTGGCAATTAACGCTCTGTTACTCAAGCGCACGAAGCTACCCGGCATACGCGCCCCATCGCCGCCCGTATCGGACAGCGTGGCCGCGCCCATTGCCGGCTGACTTTCTGCCATGGGTTATTGTCATTGACCCGCGAGCTGATCACGGACCTGGCATCGGAGGCTTCAAGCGTGATTCCGAAGTCGGCATGGCGCTCTGTATCCGCGAGCGTGGCGCGCCACGAACATCGTGCCATCTTGCAAAGCCTAGAGGCGATAGAGGCATTGCGACGTTTACGCCTGGTCCGAGCGATTCCAGCCATGGCTATCACTCGTAGCAGGCATTGCCAACGACGTCAGGACCGCTCGGGAAGAAGGCACAGCAGACAACATGTGGCGTTCTTTCGAACAGGCCGTAAGCATCGCCATGGCGGCTACAAAGCAAGCCAATCCGCGCATCTCAACGAGCTTCAGCGAGCTACTGGCGCCAGCCATCAGAGGGGAATGTACACCGAATGTCGCGCGCAGCTTCGGGTGGAGCATGAGGCCCACTGCAAGTTGATTGGCAAGGCGGTGGAGTGGCAGCAAGTTACTTGCTCATCATGCCAGGGCCCATCCCAGACCCCATGCCGCCGCCCATCATGCCTTTGTTGTCCATCATCATCTGCATCATTTCCTGCATGAAGGCCATGTGCTGGCCCATCATGTCCTGACACATCTGCATTTGGGCAGGCGCTGCGCTGCCCTTACCCTTGGGCGCAGGCATCCCGCCTGCGCCGGCCATTCCCATTCCCATCATGTCCTTGTGCATAATGGCCGCGGCGTCTTGCATAACCTTGTTGCGTTCGGCCATCAGTGCCTGGACCTCTTCTGGTGATTTGGCCCGCGACAGCCGCTCACGGATTGCGCGCAAATGTGCAATCTGAGCGTCGAGGTCAGTATTTCCCTTGGCTTGGGGCGCTACAGGCGGTGCAACTGCTGGTGCCGCTTTCTTAGGCGGGTCCGCAGGGTGGTGCTGCTCATGCTGAGCCTCCGTCGACGGTGAAGCCGAGAAGGCGACAGGCGCCCACACGAGGGTGGCGGATGCCAAGAGTATGGGAACGTGGCGAAGGTGGACCATGGGAAGGCTCCTCATATCTAAGGAAGACAATCTAATATGGACCATATGCCGCGTGTATGCCACCAAGTTGATAAGAATCAACAGAACTCCCGAATTTCGACCTCCGGGTGCGGGCTTTCTCTCCAGTAACCAGCGAGCCCGGGAGTCATAAAGGGTCATCCAAATGGCCAACGCCGGCTTAAAAGTGACCCACTTTCCCAAGAATCGCCAAAGTAAAATTGCCCCCCGGCCTACAGCAGTTCGGCTGCTAGTTCTCGCCTGCAAATTTGCACGGCGTGGGCATGATGCAGCAATCAGTCGGGCATCGCTGTCATCAGCGTCTTGTCATCGTCGAGAAATCAAAGCCTTTGGGCAATGTGATCGGTCTTACACAGCTGTGCATGGCTCGCACGAACCATGTACCTCAACAATCAAGACGCGAGCAGCCTCATTAAGCCCCGCATCGCGCACCATCGCAGCGCGACATGCCCCGTTTCGGGGAGTCGCTCAGCGCAGTTGCCACTGTCGATAGCGTTCCCGCCCCTTTTTGGCGACAAATCTTGCATACAAGTATGGCATACCACTTGCTCATGTGGTTGCCGTGAACGCAACGACCGAAAACTCCCCTGCTGACATCGCCAATCGCATCACCGAGGCAATGCTTGGCCAGAAGCTGCTCCCCGGCTCCCGCCTGGGCGAGCAGGAACTTGCCACATTGTTCGGCGTGAGCCGCACGCTGGTGCGTGAAGCATTGTCGCGGCTGGCGGCGCGGGGCATGGTAACCGTCAGCGCGCGACGCGGCTGGTTTCTGGTGGAACCCGGCACTGACGACATCCGCTCAGCGTTCGACGCCCGCCGCATTATCGAAACCGGGTTGCTACGTGAAGTCAGCCCGGATCGGCCGGCGCATGCGCAGGCCATTCATTCGCTCAAAGTTCATATCGCACGCGAAAAGGCCGCGCTCCAAGGCGACGACGCCAGCATGCGCAGTTTCCTGCTGGGCGATTTTCACGTTTGCCTGTGCGCATCATTGGGGTATGGCCTGTTAGTGGATACGCTGCGCGACCTGACCGCGCGCACGACACTGGTCGCCAGTCGAAATCAGTCCGCAGCCGATGCTGGTCGCTCGTGCCGCCAGCACGAAGGTATCGTCAACGCGCTTGGGGAAGGCGATGGCGTGTTAGCCGCGCGCCTGATGGCCGAACACCTTAGCGCAGTGCATACGAGTCTTGATGCCGTTGGCCCCGCCGACCCGCTCTCACACCTTCGCCAGGCGCTGGCACCGGTAAGTCCGGCACGCGTTCCGCATTCCGCATCACCCGCCGCGGAGATTTTCGCGGATCAACCATTCCCATCCCGAACCTGAGGAAACACGCGATGTTCCATGCCCTGTCCAAATCCAAGTTGTCCCGCCGCGGCCTGATGTGTGCACTGCTGGCCGGCTTATATGCGGCCGTGCTGCCGGCGCAGGCCGACACACTCGCCGATGTCACCAAGGCCGGCGTACTGCGCGTGGCCGTGCCACAGGATTTCCCGCCGTTTGGCTCGGTAGGGGCCGATATGGCTCCTCAGGGCCTCGATATCGACGTGGCAGCGCTGATGGCCAAAAAGATGGGTGTAAAGCTGCAGTTGGTACCAGTGACCAGCACCAACCGAGTGCCGTATCTGCAGACGCGCAAGGTAGACCTGGTGATCTCGAGCATGGGCAAGAATCCCGAGCGCGAAAAGGTGCTCGACTTCTCCGATGCCTATGCGCCGTTCTTCAATGGCGTGTTCGGGCCGGCGGATCTTGCCGTAAAAAGCGCGGCCGATCTGGCGGGCAAGACTGTTGGCGTCACGCGCGGTGCCGTGGAAGACCTGGAACTGAGCAAGATCGCTCCGGCCAGCGCGAACATCAAGCGCTATGAAGACAACAACGCCACGATCTCGGCCTTTCTGTCGGGGCAGGTGCAACTGATTGCCACCGGCAACGTGGTGGCCTCGACGCTGATCGCCAAGCATCCGCCCAAGGCGCCCGAAACCAAGTTCCTGATCAAGAATTCGCCGTGCTTCATCGGAATGAACAAGGGTGAGAAGGCGCTGCAGGACAAGGTCAACGCCATCCTGGCCGAAGCCAAGAAGGACGGCTCACTGAACACGCTGTCGATCAAGTGGCTGCTGCGTCCGCTGCCGGCGCAGCTCTGATACGCACCGCCGAGGTAGAAGCATGGCTTACGCGTTCGATTTCGTGTCGGTGCTGGATTACACCGACGTGCTGCTCAAGGGCATCGCGGTCACGGCGCAGCTCACGCTGACAGGCGGTGTGCTTGGCGTGGCCGTGGCGTTGGCGGGTGCCTGGGCCAAGACCCAGGGACCCGCCTGGCTTCGCCCCGTGGTCAGCACCTATGTGGAGCTGATCCGGAACACGCCGTTCCTGATCCAGCTGTTCTTCATCTTCTTCGGGCTGCCCAGCCTTGGCGTGCATCTGCCCGAAATGGTGGCGGCATCGCTGGCCATGGTTATCAACTTGGGCGCCTACGGTACCGAGATCGTGCGCGCCGGCCTGGCTGCCACCCCGCGCGGGCAGTTCGAAGCCGGCGCGAGCCTGGCCATGTCACCATTCCAGGTGTTCCGGCACGTCGTGCTGCGCCCGGCATTGCAGAAGATCTGGCCAGCGCTGTCGAGCCAGATTGTGATCGTGATGCTCGGATCGGCTGTCTGTTCGCAGATCGCAGCGCAAGACCTGACGTATGCGGCCAATTTCATCCAAGGGCGAAACTTCCGCGCTTTTGAGGTCTATCTCGTGAGCGCAGCGATCTATCTTCTTCTTGCCCTCGTGCTGCGGCAATTGCTGCGCGGCGTTGGCCGGCAGCTTTTTGCGCGGAGGGCGGGATGATCGAGTTCACGTTGTGGGATATCGTCCGCAACCTGCTGTTGGCAGCACGCTGGACGGTGCTGCTGTCATTGGTTGCGTTTGTGGGCGGTGGCCTCGTTGGCCTCCTCGTGCTGTTGATGCGTACCGGCAAGCGCCCGGTAGCAAGACGCCTGGCGCAGGCGTATATCGAGCTTTTCCAGGATACGCCGCTCCTGATGCAGCTATTCCTCGCTTTCTTCGGACTTGCACTGTTTGGCATCGAGGTGCCAGCGTGGCTGGCCGCCGGGCTTGCGTTAACGCTGTGGACGTCGGCCTTCCTGGCCGAAATCTGGCGCGGCTGCGTGGAAGCCATACCGCGCGGCCAGTGGGAAGCCTCAGGCAGCCTGGCCATGGACTACGTGCAGCAGATGCGTTACGTGATCCTGCCACAGGCCTTGCGGATTGCCGTGGCACCGACCGTTGGCTTTGGTGTCCAGGTCATCAAGGGCACGGCGCTAGCGTCGATCATCGGCTTCACCGAGCTGTCCAAGGCGGGCACGATGATTGTGAACGCCACATTCCAACCCTTTACCGTATATGCCGCCGTGGCGCTGATGTACTTCGCGCTGTGCTGGCCGCTTTCGCAATACAGCAAGATGCTGGAGAGGAAATTCCATGCCGCTTATCGCCATTGATCAGGTTCGCAAGTCGTTTGGCAGCAACGAGGTGCTGAAGGGCGTTTCGCTCTCCGTCGAACCTGGCGAAGTCATCGCCATTATCGGCAGGAGTGGCTCGGGCAAGAGCACGCTGCTACGTTGCATCAACGGGTTGGAAAGCATCGATTCGGGCGCCATCACGGTGGCCGGTGCTCACCTGGCCGACAGCGAACTGCAATTACGCGCGCTGCGGCTCAAGGTAGGCATGATTTTCCAGCAGTTCAATCTGTTTCCGCACCTCAGCGCCGGGCGCAACGTGATGCTGTCGCCCATGATCGTCAAGGGCGCGTCGCAGGCCGAGGCCCGTGAACTGGCCGAACTGAACCTGGCACGGGTCGGGCTTTCTGCCAAGTTCGATGCGTACCCGGACCAACTGTCTGGCGGTCAGCAGCAACGTGTCGCCATCGCTCGCGCGCTTGCCATGCAGCCAACCGCGCTGCTATGCGACGAAATCACCTCCGCGCTGGATCCAGAACTTGTTAACGAGGTACTGCAGGTTGTGCGCAGTCTCGCGGCCGATGGCATGACCCTGCTGATGGTGACGCACGAAATGCGCTTCGCGCGCGAGGTGTGCGACCGCGTAGTCTTCATGCATCAGGGCAAGGTCCACGAAACCGGCGCGCCCAATGAAGTGTTCGGCCGGCCACAGACGCACGAACTGCAGCAGTTCTTGGGAATGGTTGAGGCTTGACCTGCCACCTGCCGCGCAAACTGCAACATGCATCGTGGAGATTGCTGACCGGGCGACCCTCGACTTCAGCAGCCAGCTAGCCCCTCGAGAACGGGCGAGTTCACCGCTCGTTGCCTACCGGCACAGCTTCCGGCCTGCTCAGTAAGCCGCTGTGGTCACCGGTGCTCCGCTGCGACCGCACGCTGTCTATCGTGTTGCGCGGTCAGCACCATCACGATCTCTGTGACGATTCGCTCCAGTGGCGTCCCTGGACCATAGATGCCACGGACGCCTGCCAGCTGCAAGGTGTGCCTGTGCGGCGCCGGAATAATCCCGCCAACAAACACCGGCACAGTATCCCCGCGCTGGCGAAGGGCCTTGAACAACATGGAAACCTGGGCAAGATGTGCACCGCCGAGCGTCGAGATGCCGATGGCATCGAAGTCGCCATCGCACGCTTGCGCCGCAATGGCCTCGGCCGACTGGAACAATGGCGTAAGCCGGACCAGGAACCCGGCATCGCTCAGGGCGGCGGCGACAGCCTTCGCGCCGCGATCGTGCCCATCCTGCCCGAGCTTTGCCACCAGGATTCGCGGCGCGCGTCCAAGTATCGCGCTCAGCTGCCTGACCCGGTCGCAAGCCGCCGCCCAGTTCGGACTCCCTTCACGGGTAGCGCCGTAGTGCGCCTTGTCGTAGCCCGGTTGCGCTGCGTAGCGCGGCCAGACATCAAGCAAGGCGCGCGTGCATTCGCCGACCGTCGCCCGGCAGCGCATGGCGTCAATGGCGCAGTCCAGCAAGTTCCTGCCGCCCCGTCGCGCAGCTTCCGCCAGTGCGCCCAGCGCCTGTTTGACTGTGTGCTCGTCCCGCCTTGCCCGCAATGCCGCCAGTCGAGTTGCCTGCTCGGCGCGAACGCGGCCTCCGTCGATCTCCAGGCACGCTGGTAGTGCTTCTTCGTCGGCCTGGAAACGATTGACCCCCACCACGACCTCCTCTCCCGCATCGATCCGCGCCTGTGTCCGTAGGGCATTGCGGTGAATGCGGTGCTGCACCCAGCCTGATTCCAGCGCCTTGAGCACGCCCCCATGCGCATCGATCTCTGCGAGGATCGAGCGGACGGTATCGGCCATGCGCCCCGTCAATGACTCGATTAGGTAGGACCCGGCCCACGGATCCGCCACGTCGCAAAGACTGAATTCGTGCTGCAGGATCAACTGCGTGTCACGCGCGATACGCGAGGCTTCGACGCTGGGCAGCGCCAGAGCCTCGTCAAAGCCGTTTGTGTGCAGCGACTGCGTGCCGCCAAAGATTGCGGCCAGGCCCTCGATCGTGGTGCGGGCAATATTGTTGTGCGGTGCCTGCGCCGCCAACGTCCAGCCCGATGTCTGGCAGTGCATGCGCATCGCCGCGGCCTGGGCAGTGGTGCCGCCTCGTGCACGGACGATGTCGTGCCACAAGAGCCGGGCGGCGCGCAGCTTGGCAATCTCCTTGTAGAACTGCTTGCCGACGCCGAAGAAGAAGCTCAGCCCACCGCAGAAGGCATCGACATCGAGACCCCGGGCGCGCAGCGCATCGACATAGGTCCGCGCGTTGGCCAAGGTCAGGGCAAGTTCCAGCGCCGGATCCGCCCCGGCTTCCTGGAAGTGGTAGCCGGAAATCGACATGCCGTGGAATTTCGGCGCATGCCTGGCGAGCCATTCGACCACATCTGCCGCAATGCGCAGCGACGGCTCCGGGGCATGGATCCAGGTATTGCGGACCATGAACTCCTTCAGGATGTCGTTCTGGATGGTGCCACGCAGCCATTCGAAGGGAATTCCCGCTTCCTCGGCCACGACCAGGAATGCCGCCAGAACGGGCAGTATCGCACCGCTCATGGTCATCGACACGGAAACCCGATCCAGCGGTATGCCGTCAAACAGGCGCCGCATGTCGTCGACCGAGTCGATCGCCACCCCAGCCATGCCGACGTCGGCCGCCACCTCCGGATCGTCCGAATCGTAGCCGCGATGGGTTGGCAGGTCGAACGCAACCGACAGGCCCTGCGCCCCTTGCCTCAGGGCCTCGCGATACGCCAGGTTCGACGTCGCGGCGTCACCATACCCGGCGTACTGCCGGATGGTCCACGGGCGTTGCCGGTACATGGTCGGGTAAGGCCCGCGTACGAATGGCGCCTCGCCAGGCATGCCGCCGAGGTGGCTCAGGCCGACAACGTCCTCCTGGCCGTAGACGGGTTTCAGGTCCACGCCGAAGCGCGGCTCATTCCACTCCTGGCTCATCGCTGCCTCCAGCGCTTGCGGGTCACGATATCCGCGATCTTCTCGCCATCCGCAGCGCGCCGGACCTCGCACCAGTGCGCCAGTCCCGACTCGTCTTCGCGCAGGGCCGCGAAGGTCAGCTCCAGTGCCTCGCCGACATTGACGTTACCATGGAAGAACAGGTCCCGCGCGGCCAAGGTTGGCGGTTCCGCATGGCTGCGCCATTGCCACTCCGCGCGGTCCACCATCGCCTGGAAGCTGGCGAAGTACATCAGGTCGGCGCCGTTGAAGTCGTTGTAGGGACATGGCAGGAAGTCGACGACATGGTTGACGCCATCCTGCTGCTGGCGCAACCCGAGATGCGTACCCCAATCCCCACTGCGAAAGCGCCGTGCGAGCTGTGATAGCGCCGCCGCCTCGCTCGTGGTTGCCGCGTTGTTCCAGCCAGTTGCCACGGACGGCATCGCGCGTACGACCGAGCGATTGTCCCGCTCGCGCGTGCGCCGGATAAAGGTCGACAGCATGGTGACGGTCGCGCAGCGCGTGCCGTCCAGCGACGCCACGGCATGCTGGCTGAGGCGCTTCACGCCGCCTGCCGGCAACCCGGCCGAGTCCAGTGTGAAGGTGCCGTGCTCGCCGATCCTCTCCAGCGCTGCATCGCGTACGCGTACGGCGGTGAAGGCCGCATAGACAGGATTGCCCTCGCCGTCACGAAAGTCCGGTACTGCCAGGCCGCAGCCCGCGGCCAACTGGCGCCAGTGCAGGTCGCCGCAGGTCTTCAGCAACCAGTTTTCCGACAGGCCGGTGTAGGCCAGTTGCGGCATACCGGCGATATGATCCGAGCGGACGGTCTCCATTTCACGCTGCCAGTGCGGCGCCGGGCCCGTATGCGGCGATCAGCCGGGCCAGGTACTCGGCATCGCGTGCGACGCCCGAGAAGCGCCCCGACCCCCACGTGTGCAGCCACGGCAGGCCAACGAAATACAGGCCGGCATGCGCAGTCACGCCACGCTCGTGGCCCGGATAGCCACGGCCGTTGAAGACCGGGACCTCCAGCCAGCTGAAGTCGGGTCGGAACCCGATGCTCCAGATGATGGTGCTGATCCCCGCCGCACGGGGATCGAGTATGGTGCGTTCCGCCTCTGGCGTCCATACCGGCGCATAGATACTCGCGGGGGGCGCGTCGATGCCGCGCTCGGCAATAAACTTGTCGATGCTTGCGTTGATGCGATTGTAGGTCGCATCGGCATCGTCAAGGCTCTGGCGCAGGTCCGGCGCAAAATGCAGCTGCCCGTCGCGGTAGTCCTCCAGCACCCCGTACAACTGCATGCCCTCGGTGGCAAACTTGCGCAGGTCGATATCGCGGCCGCCGTCGCGGCCGGTCACATAGTGATTGGTGTTGTCGCGCACGCCTTCGCGCAGCGGATGCTCGGTGACGGGCAGGTCGTAGTACTTCATGTCGGCGAGCCAGTCGACCACATCGCGGCCGCGATAGAAGCGCGCGCAGCGGGGCGCTTCCCCGACCGCCAGAACGACCTCGCGGCCGGCCAGATGCAGGTCTTCGGCAATCTGGGCGCCCGACTGCCCGGACCCCACTACCAGCACAGCGCCTTCCGGCAGGTCTTGCGGGTTGCGGTAATCGGCCGACTGGATCTGGCGGATCGAAGCGGGCAGGCGCTCGGCCATGCGCGGCACGATCGGCGTGTGGTAGCCGCCGGAAGCAACGACCACCTGGTCGGCGCTGAAGACGCCGCGGCTGGTCGTGACGAGGTACCCGCCCTGCGGCCTCGGCTTGACGCTCAGCACCGCGGTATGTTCGAGCACCGGTGCCGCGACGGACTGGATGAACCCGTCCAGGTACGCGATGATCTCATCCTTCCTCATGAAGCCGTGCGGATCGTCCCCGCGGTACGGATGCCCCGGCAGCGCGCATTGCCAGTTCGGCGTGACCAGGCAGAAGGCGTCCCACCGCTGTGTGCGCCAGGTATGGGTGAGCGTGTGCTTTTCCAGCACCAGGTGTTCGATCCCGGCCTGCTTCAGGTAGTAGCTGACGGACAGGCCGGCCTGGCCGCCGCCTACCACGATCACCGGAAGATGACGGGGTTCCGCGTTAATGGGGGTTTTAATGGGGGTATCGATGCTGTTGCGTGTCATGGCGTGGTTTCCTTGATGCGATTAGGGTCCGGCCGCGGTGGCAGCCGTCAATGCTGGCTAATGACCGAAGCCGATCACCTGCACGGTGGCATCCGGCTGGTCGTGGAATCTTGCGGCGACCGCTTCAATGGCCTGCAACTGGTCCATGGCGGATGAGCACGCGTAGCCATACTTCGTGCGCACGCGCTCGGACGCCTCGACCAGGGCCGCGCGGGTCAGGTGGACAAACTCCGCGAGCGGATAGGTGCGGCCCGCGTCGAGATGCGCCATCACCACCGATGACGGCGAATAGCAAACCGCTTCGCTCTGGTCCGGCCAGCGGATCCGGAAATGGGTAACAGGCATGGCTTACGCTCCCGGCGTGACGGGTTCCGGCTCTTCGAAACCCGCTGTCTGTTCAGGCAGGATGAAGGCGGCCCTGGCAAAGTCCCACAGCAAGGCCGACTCGCCCCCGTGGGCGATCGACACGCGCGTGGTGCCGTCGAATTGGCCGATGGACGCGCACGTGATGTCGCGCGCCTCGAAACGCGCCGTGACTTCCGCAACATGGCCTTCGTCCACGGCGAGCAGGAACCCATAGCTTGGGAAAGCGCTCAGCCAACGGAGCAACGGCACATCCGGTGGCATTGGCACGGCGTCGAGGTCGATCCGTCCGCCGACGCGCGAGCACTCCATCAACATCAATGCCGTGCCCGCGATGCCCGCCATGCTGATGTCCTTGGCGGCCGCGCACAATCCGGCCTCGGCCAGCGCGGGAAGGATCTCCAGATCGGCGCGCAGCCGTTCGGCCGGCGCGCCAGTGGACGCGTTCCAGTAGGGATAAGGTTCCTCGAAGGCACCTCGCAGGTCCACGGCCATCAGCAGGTGCTGGCCGGGACGCGCCGCGAAGCTCGACAGCAGCCGGCGCGCCCGGCCCAGAATGGCCACGGCCAGTTGCGCGCCATCACTCCTGGCATTGCTATGCCCGCCGACGACCGGCACGCCATAGGCGGCCGATGCGGCAGCCATGCCCCGGATGACTTCGGCCGCGCCGTCGATGCCATCGCTCCAGATCGCATCGACCACCGCCAGCGGCCGGCCGCCCATTGCATAGACATCGCTGACGTTCACCATCACTGCGCTATAGCCAGCGAACCAGGGCATGGTGCGCAGGAACTCGCCGACCATGCCCTCGACCGCGAACAGCAGGTGTCCGTCACCGTCCGGAATCGCGGCACAGTCATCCCCCAGTGCGATGCCTCGGTCGTCCGCGCCCTGCCCGGCCGGCAGCGCATGCCTGAACACCGACAGCATGCCCGCGATATCGGTCTTGTGGCCGAAGCCGCGACCAGCCCGCAAGACCTTCGCCAGTTCCGCCGCGTTCATGGTGCCCTCCTCTCCTCGATGACCAGTCCGGACAGAGGCGTGTGGCAAGGCGGGTAGTAATTCAGGTCTGCCTCCATCAGGTGATGGCACCGGCCCAACAGCACTTCCTCCTGCAGCGTGGTCCAGTGCAGGCGGCGAAACAGCGGCACATTCTGGCTCTGTACATGGGCCAGGAAGCGCCGGCAGCCTAGCGCATGGGCGCTGCTCACGGCCAGGCGGATCAGGGTCGCGCCGATGCGCCCTTGGCGACGATACGGTGCCGCCACCGCCAGGCGCGAGCCATACCAGGCGCCAGGCTCGCTTTCGTGGATACGCACGGTGCCGACAACCTCGCCTGGCTCGCCCGGCAGGTCCGGATCGGCCCTGAGCGCCACCAGCAACTGCGCCACGTCGTCGATGGCATCACGGTCGTCACCGGCAAAGAGCTGCTGCTCTTCACAGAACACGGCGCGGCGCAATGCATAGGCCGCATCCTTTTCGCGGCGCGTATCCGCCCAGCGGATCCGGTACACCGGGATCGCCGGGACCTCGACGCAAAGATCGCGGCTCATGACGGCACCCCTTCGTACGCGGACAGCGACGAGCACGCGCCGCACTTGCCGCAGCCGGCCTTGATGTCGGCCGAGCGCATGCCGGCCGCCGCTACCATTGCGCCCAGCGGCGCCAGGATTTCGCGCATGAACGCCGGCGTCGGTGCGGGGTGGTCTTCCAGCGGGGTTCCGGAGATCGGCACGAACGGCACCACGAAGGGATACACGCCCATGTCCACCAGCCGGCGCGAGATGGCGAGAATGGACTCGGCCGTGTCGCCAAGTCCGGCGAGGATATAGGTACTCACCTGTCCGCGCCCGAACACGCCTACGGCCGCCGCGAACGCGTCCATATAGCGCGATAGCGGCACGGATGCCTTGCCGGGCATGATCCGTTCGCGCACGGCAGGCGTGACCACCTCGAGGTGCATGCCGAGGCTGTCGATCCCCGCGGCGCGCATGCGCGCAAACCAGCGGTCGTCATCCGGCGGTTCGCACTGCCCCTGGATCGGCAGGTCGACCGCCGCCCGGATCGCAAACGCACTGTCGCAGAGGATGCCGGCGCCGCGATCGGGTGTCGGCGGCGTGCCGGTCGTGAGCACCATGTGCTTGACATGATCGAGCAGCACCGCGGCGCGGGCGACCTCGGCAAGCTGCTCCGGGGTCTTCCTGGCGATGGTGCGGCCGGCTGCCAGCGACTGCCCGATCGCGCAGAACTTGCAGGTCTTACGCCGGCTCTCGTAGCGGATGCAGGTCTGCAGCACGGTCGTGGCCAGCACATCGGCGCCATGCAGCGTCGCGATCTGCGCGTACGGAATGCCGTCCAGCGTCTGCAGGCCGTAGAAGCGGGGCGCTTTCGGGAAGCTGATGTCGGCGATCGGAATGGCGCCCCGCTTCAGTGCGCTTCGCCCGCTGCCATCCGGCGCCGAGGCGACGAAGGGCGAGTTCCACGCGGTGCTGGTATGCACGGGCACCATGATGGTCACGCCATCGATGGTCACCGCCTTGTGGTCGGATGGCCCCGCGCCGCCGCGTCGGCTGGCGGCGCCCGCGCTCGGATCTTCCAGCCGCAGTCCTACGGACTGCAGCTCAGTCATCAACTGCCGGCTCGAGGCCGACATCGTCTCGCTGGCTTGCATGATCGGGGCTCCGATAAGTGGGAAGAGGAAATTCGCCCATGACCGACACCGTGGCCGCCGGCCGGTCGTTGATGGCGAGGCTGAGCAGTTCGGGGCGCGCATAGTGGCCCACCGAGTCCATCATGCGCTTGCGCTTGGTGATGAGGCCCATGTCGAGGTCAGCGATCACCATCCCTTCGCCTTCGCGCAGCGGCGGCGCGAGGTGCTGCCCCTCCGGCGAGATGATCGCCGTGTTGCAGCCACCGCGCAGCGCCTTCTGCAGCGCGGGATCGGTCGTCACGGAGGCGACCTGCTCGTCTGTCAGCCACCCTGTCGCATTGACCACGAAGCAGCCGGCTTCCAGCGCGTGATGGCGGATCGTTGCCTCGATCTGGTCGGCAAAGATGGGTCCGACCAGCGAGCCGGGAAACTGGCTGCAATGGATCTCTTCATGCTGGGTCATCAGCGCGTAGCGCGCGAGCGGGTTGTAGTGCTCCCAGCACGCAAGCGCGCCGACCCGGCCGATGGCGGTCTGCGCCACCTTGAGGCCTGCCGCATCGCCCTGCCCCCAGATCATGCGTTCATGGAAGGTCGGCGTCAGCTTGCGCCGCTTGACGGCAAGCCGCCCCTCCGTGTCGAAGATCAGCTGCGTGTTGTACAGGCTGCCGTGGTCGCGCTCGTTGACGCCGAGCACGACCACCATGCCATGCTGCCGCGCCTGTTCGGCGACGGCCAGCGTCACGGGGCCGGGTATCGTCACGGCCTGCTCGTACAGGCGCAGATGATCGCTTCCGGATTGCACCGGCGGGCGCACGAACGAGAAGTACGGGTAGTACGGCACGAACGTCTCCGGGAAGACGATCAGCTGCACGCCCTCGCGCGCGGCCTTGTCGATGGCTTCGAGCACCTTGGCCAGGGTTCCCTCCCCGCTTTCCAGGTCCGGCGAGATCTGGACCGCCGCGGCGCGGACAATGCGTTTCTGTGACATGGCGATACCCCTGCGCTGGATCAGACGGTCCAGGTGTCGATGATCAGTGCGTTCTCCTTGCGGTGGAGCAGCTTCAGGTCCAGCACGTCAAGCGGATTGATCGGGCGGATGCCCTCGATGAGCGACGCTTCGCCATGGCCATAGAGGGCCTGCAGCGCGAAACGGCAGGCATAGACCTTGCCGCCCTCGTCCATGAACTTGCGCAGTTGCTTGTTGAAATTCAGGTGGCCGGCAAAGGCTTCATCGCCCAGGCGCGGAAAGCCGCGCTGCAGGCCAAGGGTCACGCCCGGGCCGTACAGCAGGATGCTGGTGTCAAACCCCTTGCGCTGCAGCCGCGTGGCCTGCAGCAAGTTGACGAAACCGATCGATCCCTCGAAGGCCACGGTATGGAAGGTCACCAGCGCCTTCTCTCCGGGTTCTGCCTTGACGTCCTCGAATACCTTCTCTTCGAAATCGACCAGGAAATCGCCATCCTGATGGGCAGGTTTGTTGACTGCGGGCATGCTGTGCTCCAGTGGTGGTTTGCGGTTCGGATAAGCCGGTGCGGCGCCATTTGCCACACCGGGCCGGCGCTGCCGCCGACGTCCGGGTTTTGCAACCGATATGCCATCAAGCGGATTCACCCCTCCGATCAATGGCCGATCATCCAGCCGCCACGCGATCGATCGCATCATTGATCGCATGACCCACATGCCTTTATCGCAACGCGAAGAGCGCCTGACAGTTGCACCAGAATCGCGTCGCGCGCCGCTGCACAGCGCATTCAGATGGTGCGGCCAGCTGGCCTGTGCACCATCATGCAGCCATTCAGATGCAATCAAACTGGCACGCACCATGCATTCATTTGCGCGGCGCCGCGATGGCGCAGCCCCGTTTGGAGAGAATCTTGTCCGGCCTGACCAGTCATTGGGCAAAGCGCATTGCAGACAGCCCCAAGCCCGCCTACCTGACCATTCCCGACCTGATCGAGGAGGCGCTTGCCGACGGGCGCCTGCAGGCTCGCGACCGGCTACCCGGCTTGCGCGACCTGGCCGAGGCGCTGGACCTGAACTACACCACCGTCGCGCGTGCCTATGGCGAGGCGCGCAAGCGCGGGCTGATCGATGCCAAGGCCGGCAGCGGCACCTATGTGCGCGGCCGTGCGCCGGCTGTGCCGCTGCGCGCCGGCACCAGCGCCGAAATGACGATGAACATGCCGCCGGAGCCACCCACGCTGGCAACGCGGCTGCGTGAATCGTCGGCGGCACTGCTCGCCGGGACGGATCCGTACACGCTGCTGCGCTACCAGGATTTCGGCGGCACGCCGGCCGACCGTGCGGCCGTGACGGGCTGGCTGCGGCGGCTCGTACCGACGGCAGCCAGTGAAACGCTGCTCATCTGCCCGGGCATCCACAGCGCGCTGGTTGCCCTGCTGTCACAACTGGCGCGCGGCGGACAGACGCTATGCGTTGAGGCACTGGCCTATCCTGGGATCAAGGCCATTGCTGCGCAACTCGGGGTCCAGCTGCAGGCACTGCCAGGCGACGAGGATGGAATGATCGGCAGCGCCTTCGAGAACTTCTGCAAGGCGCACAAGCCCGCAGCGCTCTATTGCAACCCCACCATCCAGAACCCGAGCACGCGCACGATGCCCCAGGGACGCCGCGAGATCCTCGCCGATATCGCGCTACGCTATAACGTGCCGATCATCGAGGACGATGCCTATGGCATGCTGCCCCGGCGCACCCCGGACACCTTTGCAGCGCTTGCCCCGGAACTGACCTACTACATGACCGGCCTGTCGAAATGCTTCGGCGCCGGCTTGCGCACAGCGTTCGTCCATGCGCCCTCAGCCAGGCAAAGCCAGCGCCTGGCAGGCACGTTGCGCGCCACCACCGTGATGGCCAGCCCGTTTACCAATTTGCTGGCCACGACCTGGATCAAGGACGGCACAGCCGATGAGATGCTTGCCGCAGTCCGGCAGGAAAATGCCGCACGCCAGGCCATTGCCACGCGCGTGCTGGCCGGCCGCACGTACGCCGCCGATCCGGACGGTTTCCACTTCTGGCTGCATCTGGGCGCCGGCAATGCCTGGCGCCCGTCTGAACTGGCTTTGCACCTGCGTTCACGCGGTATTGGCGCCGTGTCGAGCGCGGCCTTCTCTACGGATGGCAACCCGCCCGATGCGATCCGGCTTTGCCTTGGCGGACCCGGCGACCGGGACGAAATCGAGGAGTCGCTGCAGATCGTCGCGGATACGCTTGATGATCCGCACCATCTGCATTCGGCCATGCTGTAGTCCAGGCTATGCCTGGCGCATACTCACGCAGTCGTGCCAGCGCCGACCGCGAAGTGCAGTAATGGGGGTATGCAGTCGCTCGACCTTAGCCTTGCTCCGAGCTGGCTGCCCACTCGTCCCAATACGGCGGACTCCCGATCGCCGCCCGCACGCATTCCGCAAACGCGCGCAACCGCGCCGACACGCGCCGCCCTTCAGGATGGGCAATGTAGATGGCTTCCTGCTCCGCCTGCAAGCCGATCTCGATCACTGCCAGCGCGCCGCGCCGGATGGCCTCGCCAACGATAAAGGTAGGCAGCAGCGCGATACCTACGCCGGCTTCGGCGGCGTCACGCATCATGTCGCCGTTGTTGACGCGCAGCGCGATGTGGGCACGGACGATCTCGATGCCGCTGGAGCCTTGCAGGCGCCAGTCGGCGGCGCCGCGATTGGCATAGTAGATGCCGCGGTGCTGCTTCAGCTCTTCCAGGGTGGCCGGGATGCCCATTTTCCAATTCCGGGTGCTGAGCCACGAAGGGATAGAGTGCCGGCCCCAGGTGCATACGGCCGAATGTGACTGGCGCGGAAATGCGCAGCGTCCCGGCCAGGCTGCCGCGCCGCTCTGCTACGTCGGTGACTGCTGCCTCAACCTCGTTCAGGATGCGCGTGGCGCGCTCCGCGAAGATCTCGCAGATGCTCAAACATGGCGGCGGCTCGGTGATCTTTACCTCGACGTTCGCCGGCTATACCGTTGCCTTCCCCGGGGTGGCGGCTTATGCGGCGCTGAAATCCGGCACGCTCGTGAGGCTGCTTGAGGCCTTCGAACCGCAACCCGTGCCGGTCCACCTGATGTACGCGGACCAGGGCCAGATTCCGCTCAAGCTCCGGGCCTTCATCGATTTTGCAGTCCCGAGGTTGCGGGAGAGGCTCGGCCTTGCGAGTGCTGCTTCCCAGATGAGCGCGCGGAGCACAGTGAGCAAGACAGTCAGTTGGCTTGCGAGAGCGTGGTATATTCGCGTACGAACTAATCTCGAAGTCCTAGTGGATCACGGTATGGAACATCGCCTTGTCTATCTGTTGAATGTTGGCCAGCGGCGCCTGCAGCGATGGTCGCAAGCGCGCGTGGCCGGCGGCGGCGTGACCGCAGCCCAGTCAGGGCTACTGTTCTTCCTGGGAGGCAACGACGGCGCGCTGATGAGCGAGGCCGCTGCGGCCCTGGATCTTGGGGCACCGGGAATGAGTGGTCTTGCCGACCGGACCGAAAGGGCAGGGCTGATCGAGCGCCGGCCGGATGAGTCTGATCGCCGCGTGTCGCGGCTTTGGTTGACCGAAGCCGGACGCGCCGCGCGCCAGCATTCGAAAGTCAGCATGAAGGCATTGAACGCCAAACTGACCAAAGGCTTCACCGAGGCCGAGATAGACATCGTCGCACGGTGGCTGACGAGCCTGCAGACAAAGTTCCCGGCCACTGACAACGGCGAAGCATAGCCCTGGACCGCAGGGCCGTTCTCCCGCTTACTTCCGGTCGAGTCGGGTGAAGTCCGGCTTGCGCTTCTCGGCAAAGGCCGAGAAGGCTTCCCTTGCTTCAGCGCTGCCGAGCCGCTCCTCGAACTGAGCGCTTTCGCTCGCCATCTGCGCGACCAGCCTTTGCGCGTCGCGCATCAGCTTCTTCATTGCGTTCAGCGAGCCAGCCGGCTTTTCGGCAATCCGGCTGGCCATCCGCTGCGCTTCTGCCCGCAGCTGATCATTGGCGCACACTTTGTTGGCAATGCCCCATGCAACGGCGTTCTTCGCATCGAGCGGCTCGCCCAGCGCGAACATCTCGAAGGCCCGGGCATGTCCGATGCGCAAGGGCAGCAGATAACTCGACGCCGCCTCGGGAACGAGGGCGAGGTTGACGAAAGGCGTGATGAGTTGCGCATCCTCCGCGAGCACGATGTAGTCACAATGGAGCAACATGGTGGTGCCGACGCCGACCGCCTTGCCGTTGACCGCGGCAACTACGGGTTTCGTCGCATTCGCCAGCGCGTGCAGAAAGCGATGCACGTGTCGTTTCGCTGGCCCCTTCCCGGCCGCGATTGCAGCAAATTCCCCAACATCGTTGCCGGCCGTGAAACTGTCTCCATCGCCCTG
Organism: Cupriavidus oxalaticus; assembly: GCF_004768545.1. Lineage (NCBI taxonomy): Bacteria > Pseudomonadati > Pseudomonadota > Betaproteobacteria > Burkholderiales > Burkholderiaceae > Cupriavidus > Cupriavidus oxalaticus. The sequence continues at coordinate 1,116,383 of NZ_CP038636.1, forward strand.
CAACAGCACAACGCGGATGCTGGGGTCCAGTTGCGCCGCCTCGATCGTGTCGGCCAGCACGCCGTACATCTCGTTGGTCAGGGCATTCTTCTTGTCAGGCCGGGCAAGCGTAATGGTCAGAATGCCGTCGCTCAGGTCGGTATGAATTTCCGCGGTCATGGTCGATTTCCAGGTGGGATGAGGATGGACGCCGCAGGCATCCGTGTGCTTCGCATGCGAAGTATATATTTATTTCGCGTGCGAAGCAATCAACCAAGAATGTGCTGCGCTGGACGACCATCAAGATCTCATCGTCCCCGGCAAAGTCTTGAGCCAGCCCGCCCTGGAAAGCACCGCTCGCCTTGATGACTAGCGTGTCGCAGGCAGCTTCCGGGGAAGCTGTATGCATGACAATATTCATATTGTATTGATCCGGTGGACTACGATAGCCCTGTCTCTCCACCGATGCACTCAAGCGCAGCAGGTCGCTGCCCGAGGGCAGCCGAGAGCGTTCGGAAACATGACTGGGTCTGCAATGCATACATATTTCACACAAGCCGCAGGAATCACGGGCGATACGCCCCGGCACGGCCACTCTGCCCGCCGCTCGACCGAAGGGGTGGCCAAATGGAACTGAACACCACTACCATCCTCGTCACTTTTGCCGGCGTCTTCCTGATCTGCTTCATGAAAGGGGCCTTCGGGGGCGGCTTTGCCATCGTTGGCATTCCCCTGCTGTCACTCGTAATGGATCCCGTGACTGCCGGCGGCCTGCTCGCGCCACTGTTCGTCGCGATGGATCTGTTCAGCCTGCGCTACTGGAAGCCGTCCACATGGTCCAGGCCCGACCTGCTCTTGCTGGTGCCCGGCCTGGTGGTCGGCATCGGGGTCGGGTACATGCTGTTCAGGGTGCTGGACCACCGGGCTATCGCCATCATGATGGCGGCAGTCACGTTGCTGTTCGTGGGCCTGTGGTTCTTGCGCGGCGGAGAAGTCGTGGTGCGGCCGCGCTCATCGCCCAAGGCCGTGGCCGCCGGCGTGACATCGGGCATCACCACCATGGTCGCGCACTCGGGCGGGCCACCGCTGGCGATATACCTGCTGCCGCTTGGCCTGAGCAAGCAGGTCTATGCCGGGACCACCAGCATGTTCTTCACGGTCGGCAACATCATGAAGGCGGCACCATGGCTGATGCTCGCCAGTCCAGCCGGCGCGGTATGGACATTGATGGCGATCTCCCTTCTCGCCATTCCTTCAGGCGTCTGGCTGGGGTGGCGCCTGCACGACAAGCTGGACCAGCGGCAGATGTACCGTGCCTGCTATGGCTTGCTCGTGCTGACGGCGCTGAAGCTGCTGTGGGACGGTGCGTCGGGTTACCTTCATTGACAATGCGTAACTGTGTTCAGTCTCCCTGGTCCGCCAGGACCTTGTCGACGATCTCCAGAGATTGCCTCAGCGCTTCGAGCGGCACCGAGGCAAGTGCCAGGCGGATGGCATGAGGCACAGGGTTCGATGCCGCGAAAGGATGCGCGGTCGACACGGAGATGCGCTCCCGCAGCAATGCCTTGGCGACGGCATCCGCGCGAACGTTTTTGGGCATTGGCAGCCAGACGAAGTAAGAGTAGGCGTGACGGACGGGCTTCAGATGTCCGAGCACATCGCCAACTACGCGCTGTCGCAGATTGGCGTCCCTCCGTTTCTCGGCCTCAAGTCTTGCCACGGTGCCATCCTCGAGCCAGCCGCAGGCAATCCCTGTCATGACAGCGGGCGTTGTCCACGTCGTGGCCCGGATGGTGCGTTCCAGCTTCGGAATCCATTCTCGCGGCGCGCATACCATTCCGACGCGAAGTCCGGTAGCAACACTTTTTGACAGGCCAGACACATAAACCGTCGCTTCCGGCGCCAATGCAGCCAGAGGCGGCGGAGCGCCCTCTGCCAGAAATGCATAGGCGCCGTCTTCGATCAGGGTCAGCCCGTGCTGGCGTGCGATCGCGACCAGTTCAGCGCGGCGTCGCATACTCATCACCCATCCGAGCGGGTTATGAAGCGTCGGCATCGTATAAATGGCCCGTACCCGCCGGCGGCGGCATATGCCTGCGAGCGCATCGAGGTCCGGCCCGCGTGCCGTGGCGGGAATCGGCACGAGTTCGAGCCGGCATGCGTCAGCCGCGAGCTTGAATCCCGGATAAGTCAGTGCATCGACGGCTACCACGTCGCCGGGATCCAGCAGCGCCATGGCCGCGGCGGTCAGCCCGTGCTGCGCGCCGCTCACCAATACCGTGGTCGCTGCTGTCGCTGGCACGCCCCGGCTGCCAAGGTGGCGGGCCATGATCGCCCGTTCGTGTTCCCGTCCGCCATGAGGATGGTATCGAAGCAGCGCCTCCAGATCGCCTGCCCCGGCCAGCCTGCGCAAGGCGGCGCGCAGCAGATCGGTCTGGCCGGGCATCGACGGATTGTTGAAGCTGAGATCCACCGTGTCTGCGCTCCAGGCAGGCAGGTCGACGCCTTGTCCGGCGGGAAGCACCTCCTTGACGAAGGTGCCGCGGCCCGCTTCCCCGCTCACCAGTCCCATCGCGTGAAGCTCCGCGTAGACCCGCGTGGCCGTCACCAGAGCCAGACCCTCTCCAGCCGCCAGGTCGCGATGCGTCGGCAGCCTGGTCCCGGGACTTAGCCTGCCTTCGCGTATATCGTCGGCGAACCGGTCCACTACTTCCTTGTAACGGAGTCGGGGCATTGTTCTTCATCACCATTGTTGCGGCCCCAATTATCGGCACTACGCCGATGCGGCGCAACGCAACGGGTCAGGCAACCCTGGGGGACACGCCGGACAGAGTGACGGCGCGCAACCATGACGGATATCGAAATGCACCATTGCCAGAACTGCACGCTCACATATTGCCTAGGCAATGTACTATCCAGACCAATGCCAATCATGACCGCCCCCACCATGAAGAAGGACATCACCTCCTACGAGCAGCGCGCGCACGTCGGACGCTTGCTCCACCGAAGCGAGAGCCGGCTCGTAGTGGCATTGGACAAGGAACTGGAGCCGTTCGGGGTCACCGCCGCCCAATATGTGATTCTGGCCGCGCTGTGGTACGACCGCGCGGATACCGCGGCGCAGCTCTGCAAGGAATTGTCCTATACGCCGGGAGCCATGACCCGCATGATCGACCGGCTCGAGCAAAAGCGACTGGTGTGCCGCGTGCCGCACCCAGACAGCCGCCGAGCCAACAAGCTGGAGCTGACCGAGCCAGGAAGAGCGACATTTCCCGAGCTGCTGGCGGCGTCGACGACCGTCATCGACCGCTATTTCGGCGGCTACAGCGCAAGCGAGCTGGCCCTGCTCGAGTCGATGCTCGAACGCATGCTGGCCCAGGAATAATTTTTTTGATCAATATATTGCCTAGGCAATAGTCAGCCATCGCACATGGCATCCAACGATGTGAACGCCGATGAAAACCCACCTGATCCCCAAGGATTCACGCAACGCTCCACACGCCCGGCAATGCAGCGCGACGCTCGCCCTCGTCGGGGTGTCTTTGGTATGCGCGATGCTGGGCGGTTGCGCCACCGCGCCGTCGATCGGCGTGCTGGGCGCGTACTTCCCTGACTGGCTGTTCTGCATCGTGGGCGCTATCGCCGGCACGGCAGTGCTCCACGCGATCTTGCGTGCGACGGGGCGCGTGCTGCCTTCCGGCACCCCCTTCCTGCCCCTGGCCTACGGCGCGCTGACGGTGGTCCTTGCGCTGACCGGGTGGCTGATTTTCTTCCAGAACTGATTCAAGCGTACGGAGCAAGGCCATGCCTGAAGACACTTCAAACCGAGTCCGCCATGGCCGTGCCCTGGCGATATTGCTGACCCTGGCGGCTATCGCGCTGACGATCGTGGTCGTCTGGCGGCTTGATACCGCGCCGCGCACCGACGATGCCTACGCCTATGCGGACACCATCAACGTGGCGCCGGAGGTCAGCGGCCGTATCGTCGAACTGGCCGTCAAGGACAACCAGGCCGTGAAACGCGGCGACGTGCTGTTCCGGCTCGACCCGCGCCCGTTCGAGGCGCAACTGGAGAAGGCGCGGGCCACGCTGACCGCGCTCGACCGCGAGATCGAGCTGACCCAGCGCTCCGTCAACGCGCAGAAGCTCGGTGCGGCCTCGGCCAGCGCCAGCGTCGAGCGCGCACGTGCGGCCGCCGAGCAGGCCAAAGACACGCTGGCACGCATGGAGCCGCTGCTGGGCAGCGAATACGTGGCCGCTGAACAGGTCGACCAGGCACGCACTGCCCGCCGCTCCGCGCAGGCGCAATTGAATGCCGCCGTGCTGGATGCGCAGCGCGCCACCGCCGGCATCAGCGGTGTCGACGCGCTGGTCGCCAAGCGCGACGTGGTGCGGGCGGAAATCGCGCTGGCCGAACTCAATCTGGAATACGCGACCGTGCGCGCACCGTTCGACGGCATTGTGGTCAACCTCAAGACCTCGGCCGGTCAATTCGCCGGTGCGGGCCATCCCATATTCACGCTGGCCAACACCACGCGCTGGTATGTGGTGGCGAATTTCCGCGAATCCGACCTGGCAAATATCAGGCCCGGCGAGAAGACGCAGGTCTACGTCCTGGGCCAGGCGGACAAGCACTTTCGCGGCGTGGTGGAATCGGTTGGCTACGGAGTGTTCCCCGACGATGGTGGCGCCGACGCCGGCGGCCTGCCGCACGTGCCCCGATCGATCAACTGGGTGCGCGTGGCCCAGCGCTTCCCGGTCCGCATCCTGGTTGAAAAGCCCGACCCGGTCGTCTTTCGTATCGGCGCCTCGGCCGTGGCGATCCTGACGCCGGACGCTTGATCTCTGCTATCCCATCACGAGCAATGCCATGAACATACAAGCAGCCGATCACCAGCGCGAGGTCCTTGCCTCCGTACTGGCAGTAGTGCCCGCATGGCTTCGCGCCGAGTTGGCGCCGTTTCCCGGGCGCGTGGAGGCGTTATGGCGCTTCCTGCTGAGCACCACGCTCGTCGTCGTGATATCGATGGCCTTGCAGGTGCCTTTCCTGCCGCTCTCGCTGGTCATGGTGTTCTTCACCGCGCAGGAAAATACCGTGCTGACCCGGCTGTCCGGCATCGTCATGCTGATCGGCACGACCATCGCGGTGGTCGCCGGCCTGCTGCTGTTGAAATTCACCATCAACTATCCGCTGCTGCGAATTCTCGCCGCCTGCGCGCTCGCGTTCTGCGGCATGTATTTCATGCGCATCAGCAAGCTGGGCGCAATGGGTTACCTGCTCGCGCTCTTCGTCTTTTATTTCCAGAGCTTCGTCGACCAGTCCATGAGTCCCGAGGCGCTGGTCCGCGCGCTGCTGTGGGTATGGATCGCGATCACGTATCCGATCCTGCTGACAATCACGGTCAACTTCCTGTTCCTGCCGAGCCGCCCTGCCCGCCTGCTGACCGAGGAGATGCGCCGCCAGATCGATCACGTACTCGCGCAACTCGAGGCCCACCGCACCCATACGGCCGCTCGGCCGCTCGGCACGGAATCCGTTGCGCGAGCCGTGCTGCTGCTGCATCGTCACCTGGCCTTTGCGGTCCAGGGCGACCAGGCATGGCAGCGCGACCGTGCGTATCACCTTGCGCGCGTCGCGGCCATCGACCGCCTGCATACCGCAGCCTCGCACCTGTCGAGGCTGCCGTTGACCGCACTCTCGCCGGAGCAAGCCGAACAGATCGTCGCGTTGCAGTCGCACTGCCGGGCGTTGCGCACGTCGCTTGCCGATGACACGCCATTCACTTGCGACCCGGACCTTGCCGGCACCCGGCCGGTTGCTGGCCCGCTCGACACCGTGCTGCGCGAAATGGGACATGCACTGCAGGCAATCGGCGAAGCCGAATTGCTGCCGGCGGCCGCGCCACAGAGCAAAGAGGGATGGATTGCCCGCGATGCCTTCACCAACGGGGCATATGGCCGCTTCGCGCTGAAGACCGTGCTGGGGGCCGTGCTTTGCTATGTGTTCTATACCGCGGTCCAATGGCCCGGCATCCATACCTCGATGCTGACCTGCTTCATCCTTGCGCTGCCAAGCCTCGGCGCGACCTCGCACAAAGGACTGACGCGCGTTGTTGGCTGCGCGCTGGGCAGCGTCGTGGCCCTGGCGGCGGCCGTCTTCATCATGCCGCACCTCGATACCATCACGGGGCTGCTGGCAGTGACGCTGCCGGTGATCGCCATTGGCGCCTGGATCGCCGCCGGCTCGCCGCGCACCAACTACATCGGTGTCCAGTTCGTCTTTGCCTTTGCACTGTCGCAGCTTGGCCGTTTCGGGCCGACCACGGACCTGACCGAGATCCGCGACCGCATGATCGGCATCCTGATCGGTGTCGGGGTGTCGATCGCCATCTCGACCGTGCTCTGGCCTGAGCGCGAAGGCGATGCGCTCATGCGCCTGCTGGCGCGGCTGCTGCGCAGCGTCGCCGACGTGGCACGCGCCGGGCAAGCCGCAGACCGCCGGACCCGGCGCGATGCCATCGACAAGGCCCGCCTGCGCGGCTGGTCGCTGCTGACGCAGAACAAGGAAATGCAGGCACGCGTGGCGCTGGAACCGGGCTGGCAGTACGCGCACGACGCTGTTACGCCCGAAGTCACTACGGCCCTGGCGCAAACGCAGGAGATCCTTTTCGCGGTCAACTGGCTCTATGCCCAGGTGGAAAGCGCGGGGCCGGTCCTGCCGCAGGCGACTGCCGATGCGTTCCGGGCCTGGCTCGAGCACGTTGCAGTGCGGCTGGAACGTATCGCTGGCCAATTCGAACATCCCGACGAACCGGCGTGGCATGCAGCCGACGTAATCCCTGCCCTGCCTGCCGACATCATCGGCGCCGGTGCGGCATCGACTGGATCACTGGGTGAAATCCTGCAGGCCGCGCGCGTGCTCGACGAGCGCATCGCACAACTCGACCGCTGCCCGCCGGCGCCGGTCCATTGACTGACGAGGGGACCATGAACACCCGCACAACGCATCGCTCAAGGCAACATCATTTCGCCACACGGCTTGCCGCGACCGCGGCAGCCATCTCGCTGCTACTGGCCACCGCCGGCTGCGCGCTGATTCGCGAGGACACGGCCCCGGCGGCACAGATCCCCGCCGAACAGATCCGCATGGCGCAGGACGCCGAGCTCCCGCAGGCCGACTGGCCGTCCGCGCAATGGTGGAAGGCCTGCAACGACGACCAGCTCGATGCGCTGGTGGATCGCGCATTGCGGGATTCGCCCACGATGGCAGTGGCCACGGCGCGTGTCGACGCCAGCCGCGCGCAGGCGAAACTGGTCGATGCATCGACCGGGCTGCTGGTCGGACTGTCCGCATCGGTCAACCGCCAGAGCGTGTCGGAGAACGGCTTCCTCGGGCCTTTCGCCCACACCAACCCTGCGCTGGGCACCACGGGTCCGTGGTACACCGAAGGCACCATCGGCCTGGGTGCCACATACTCGGTCGACCTCTGGGGCAAAGACCGGTCTCGCGTCAATGCCGCGATGGGCGTCGCGCGGGCCCGCCAGGCCGAGGCTGCGCAGGCGGCTCTGGTGCTGTCGTCGCAGGTGGTTCACGTCTACTACGAGATCCAGACCACCTATGCCCTGCACGACCTGCTGGTGAAGGCACGGGGCATCCGGCAGGAACAGCTGGAGGCCAGCCAGGCCCGCACCACGCGCGGCCTGGTGGCTCGCACACAGGTGGCAGGCGCCGAGGCCCAGCGTCTCCAACTCGACCAGCAGATCGACTCCGCGCAGACGCGCATTCGCACGCTGCATGAAATACTGCGACAGTTGACGGGCGCCGGGCCGGACGGCTTGCCCGCGATCACGCAACGGCCGCTGCAGGACGGCGCCGCTGGCGTGCCGGCCTCGCTTGGCTATGAACTGCTCGCCCGCCGGCCGGACCTGCAGGCGATGCGCTGGTACGTGCAGTCGTCGATGGATCAGATCGACGCGGCGAGGGCAGCGTTCTATCCGAGCTTCGATATTCGCGCGTTCATCGGGCTGGACTCGCTGCACATGTCCGATCTGCTGCGCAAAGCGAGCCGCCAGGTCAACCTGATCCCAGGACTGAGTCTGCCGATCTTCGACAGCGGACGGCTAAATGCCAACCTCGCTGCGACGCGCTCCCAGAGCAATCTGCTGATCGCCCAGTACAACGAGTCGGTATTGAATGCCGTGCGTGAAGTCGCACAGGCCGGCCTTGAACTGGACAGCCTGGACCACCAGCAGACATTGCAGGCAGGCAAGCTGAAGGCAGCGGTCTTTGCCTCCGACAGCGCCGCCGCCCAATATCGGCAGGGCCTGCTCGACAAGGCCACCGCGCGAGAGGCCATGCTGCCAGTACTGATGGAGCAAAGCCAGGCCGTCGAGATCCGCAACCGGCATCTCCAGGCGGCAGTCACGCTGTCGACGGTGCTGGGAGGCGGCTACAATGCGCAGGGTGAGGGCAAAGATCGCGAGGCGAAGCCTGACTGACAACCGGCACGACCGCTTCCTTGTGCAGTGCGATCACGCGGAACGGGCGAAAGCCCTCCCACGGCCTGCGCTGGATATCGAAGGCAGCCTCGCGCTCCACGCGGCAGCGGTAGGACCGCAGCGGCGACGAGCCACTGACCGGGTCCTGGCGGCGGGCATCGATCAGCCCGTTGAAGGAACCGCTGTCGCACGGTGCGCTGCACTTGATGCTGAAATGAGTGTCCGGTATGGCCGCAGTTGGCAAGCAATTTACGAGCGTGCCCGGTTTCAAGCACCACATCGGCTGCCAACCACCACCCTTGCGCGGCAGTTTGGTTTTAGCAAGGCTCCAGAAACTGTTGCACTGGGTCACCGTCGATCGACGACGGCGCAAGACCTGACACCTTAACAATGCGCTGCCAGCGCTCTAGTTCAGTCTCCACCCGTCTTGCGAGCAGTTCAGGACCGCCCGGCTCGGGGGCTGCGCCGTAACTCTCGAAGCCCGCTTTGACCTCTGGATCCCGTAGGACTTCGGCCAAGGCGCCATTGAGCTGTTCCACCATCGCGGCAGCGGTTCCCGCGGGGGCAAACAGACCATACCACTGAGTCAATTCCATGCCCCTAACGCCCAACTCCGCAAGCGTCGGTACTTCTGGCAGCACTGGCAGGCGTTTTGGTCCGGCGACTGCCAGGGCTCGCAACTGACCGGCACCCACTGGCCGATATGCTGTCAGCAGGCTGGCGAACATAACCTGTGTCCGTCCGTCAATGGTCGACGCGATGGCTGGCGCAGCGCCTTCGAAGGTAGTACTGCGCATCGAAGTACCAGTGGCCAGTTGGAAAAGCTCTGCGGCAAAGTGTGGCGGTGTACCGTCCCCTGCGGACGCGTAGCGAAACCTTCCAGGCTCGCGCTTCATGTGGGCGACCAGCGTACCCAGATCAAGCGGCGTTTGCATTGGATTCGCCACCAACAATATTGGGGACGATCCTATAAGCCCGACCGGAGAAAAAGAGGAAACCGGATCGTACCCGACGGGTTGCAGGGCCGGATTCATCGAATGAGTTCCAATATAGCCGAGCAAGAGCGTCTGACCATCGGGTTCTGCCCGCGCCACGAACTCGCAGGCAATGCCGCCGTTGGCACCGGGACGGTTATCGATGATGACATCATGTCCCAGCAGTCGTCCAAGCCTGGGGCCAATAAGGTGCGCCACAAGATCGTTGCCACCCCCGGCACGGGTAGGTACGATGATCCGCAGTGAATGCCGAGACGATGCCTGCTTTACTCGGCTGCCTTCCGGCCGCGAGAAGACATAATCGGGCAGATGGAGCTGGCCTTCTATGATCTTGCGTGCCGTTCGAACGAGGGCCGCTCTTGTTACAGTAGCCGCAGCGCCCTCCCCCTCCAATTCCACCTCCACTTCGATCCGTCCCGCTGGGTGCAAGACGACAAGTGCGTGGCGGCCGGGCAATCGGGTCAATTGGCTAGCAACCGTCCCAGGTAACGCAAATGCGCTGGCAACGCCGATGGCGCCGGTGACGGCATGCGACGCATGACATTTGCGAGGCGTAAAGTAGCGCGACGTAATACTGTCCGGTGAATCGCCAGGGCTGACCAGGACTGGCTTTGGAATAACGCTGTCCGAGACATCGCCCAGGCCCATCAATTCCCCAGCCTGCAAGCGCAGCGCTTCCAGACGCGCAAGCAGTGTCGGGTCATTGTCGAGCGTGGCCGGCGCCTCGCGTCCACTGACACCGAGGTCGCGTGCCCGGACGAGCATCAATGGCATCGCCGCATCGATACAAGTCACTTCGACGCCGTCAATCAGATCAACGCGGTTGCCCGTCGGAAAGACCTTTCCGGTCACTGCGCCCCACGCATCGACGAAATCGAGCAGGATGGGTGAACCCGTCCCCGCAACGCCATCGATTCGAGTGTCGCCGTCATAGGTGACCCGACCGTCAGGCGTGCGGACCGTCACATCGATTCGTGACCCCGTATTGACGTTGTGAACGCGTACGCGGGTTGAGCCGAGTTGGGCGGCAACCAGTCCTTGCTCGATCGCAAAGGGGGCGACTCCGGAAAGCATATTGCCGCAGTTCGGCCGGGTGTCCACCGAGGAGTTGCCCACTCCTACCTGTACGAACAGGTAGTCAAGGTCACAGCCGGGTTGCGTGGATCGCGAAACAATCGCCACCTTGCTGTTCAGCGTGCTACCGCCGCCCACCCCGTCCAGTTGAAGCGGGTCGGAGGCACCGATGGCACCGATCAACGCCTGGTCACGAGCCTCTACGCTTTCCGGCAGCCACTCTCGCAGAAAGAACGGTCCACGCGAGGTGCCGGCTCGCATCAGCACGCAAGGAATCGTCTTGCTCATCTCAGTCCGCCTTCAGTTTTGCCGCCTGCACTACTTTCTTCCACTTGACCTGTTCCTCCTGAATAAATGTTCGCATCTGGGCCGTGGACATGGCCGTAACCTCTGCGCCTTGTCCCTCCAAACGCTGGACAACAGTCTTGTCCTTCAACGCCTGGTTTAATGCCTTGTTCAGTGCTTCTACAACGGGTGCTGGCGTGTTCGCGGGTGCGAAGATGGCGTACCACTGGGAGACATCGACGTCATTGATCCCTTGTTCCTTCAGCGTGGGCAACTCTGGCATCAGCGAAGAGCGCTTGCTGCCTGCAATCCCGACCGCCTTCAGCTTGCCGTTCTTCAACTGGGGCAATGCGGTGAAAAGACTCGGAAACATCACTTGTGTCTGCCCGGCAACTGTGTCATTAATCGCCGGAGCTGATCCCTTATACGGCACATGAAGCATCTCGGTGCCGGTCGAGAGTTTGAACATTTCCGCGGCAAAATGCGGAGCGGTTCCATTGCCCGCCGAGGCGTAACTGATCTTTCCTGGCGTTGCTTTGAGTAGCGTCACGACTCCCTTGGCATCGTTGGCCTTCAGGTTCGGATTGACGACCATCACTATTGCCGAAGAACCAACCATGCCGACCGGTACAAAATCCTTAACGGGATCGTACCGAAGCTTCTGCAAAGCAGGATTCATGGCATGTGTCGCCACGTAGCCGAGTAGCAAGGTGTACCCGTCCGGTGGGGCACGCATGACAAACTCACTGGCAATCGCCCCGTTCGCCCCCGCTTTGTTGTCGACCACGATTGTCTGCTTGAGGATCGTCGACATTGCTTGGCCAACTACCCGCGCCATGGCGTCATTAGCGCCTCCCGCTGCGGTGGGCACTACCAGCGAAATTCTCTTTTCAGGGAACGCCCCGAAGGAGCTGGCGCTCCCAAGTGCTGCCGCGATCGCAATGCTGCACAGCAAAAGTCGCTTGGATGATTGCATCTGTCTGCTCCATATGATGTGGTTTTAATGGTCGGCCTAGTGGAGCCGCCTCGGTATGTTCGTAGTTCCCCGTCATTTAGAGAATTGAATTTTTAGGATCAATTGATGCACAATAGGTATCAGTGATGAAGCTCGGGAAAGTGCAATGACCATCAACTTCAACCTCAATGATTTGCAGGCATTTCGTGCCGTTGCCGAGCTGAATAGCTTCCGCAAGGCGGCTAACTCCCTGAACGTCTCGCAGCCGGCCTTTAGCCGCCGCATAGACAAGCTTGAAGAGGCATTGGGGGTGCGCTTGCTCGACCGCACCACCCGCCGGGTGAGCCTGACGACCGTCGGCCGGGATTTCGACCGTAAGGTAAAGGAGATACTTGACGAACTGGATCAGGCACTGCTCGGCATACGCGGAGTGACGACGACGCGGATGGGGGAAGTGACTATTGCTTGCGTACCGTCGACGGTCTATTACTTCTTGCCGCAAGTCATCTCGCGCTACCATGCGCAGTATCCGAAGATTCGGGTAAAGATTCTGGATGCCAGCGCGAACGAGGTGCTGTCAGCGGTGTCGCGCAGTGAAGCAGATTTCGGCATCGATTTCGTGGGAGGCCAAGAGCCGGACATTGAATTCAGGCCCTTGCTGGAAGAACGCTTCGTTGCGGCCTGTCGTCGCGATCATCCACTGGCGCAGCGACGGCAAGTGACCTGGGCAGACCTCGCCGGCTACGACTACATTTCGGTCAGCAAAGCTTCCGGCAACCGGCTGCTCCTCGATCAGGCGCTATCCAACGTGTCAGGATTGCCGCAGAGTATCTATGAGACACAGCACGTCACCACGACCTTGGGCCTGGTCGAAGCCGGCCTTGGCATCGCAGCGGTGCCATCGATCGCCATGCCAGGTCCAGACCATCCGCTTCTAGTTAGTGTTCCACTAACCGACCCGGTCGTGACGCGCAAAATTGGGTTAATACGCCGCAAGAGCCGATCCTTAACACCTGCCGCGCAGCAGCTCTACGACTTCCTTTGCGAAACACGACCAAGACGTGGCGCGCCCGCCGGCAAACGGCGTGGCAAATAGTATTTTGGCCCGCGGCATGCCGGCAGGCCGGCATGCTCGTCTTGGCAGTGCGTCTTAGCGCCGGCTAGCCAGTACCCTGTCGACCATTACGCCGGCTTGGCCAACATTGTTGCGTGGATCGCACATGGCCTCGAGTTGTGCGCGTGACACGTGGCTGCTTACTTCCGGATGTGCCGCGAGGATGTCGATCAACGGTCGGTTGTTGGCAATGGCCTCGCGGCAAAGGTCATAGACCAGATCGTGCGCGTATTCGCGCCCAATATATGGTCCCAGGCCCATCATCACCGCCTCAGACATAACCAGCCCGTTTGTCATGTCGATATTCGCGCGCATGCGAGCCGCGTCCACCTCCAAGCCCTGCAACACGAACTTCGCCTGCTTCAGGGCACCGGAAATCAGGCAAAAGATCTCCGGTAGGGATACCCATTCGATCTCCCACGGGCCTGTTGAACGCTCGTGGTCAGCCACCATCGCATCCATCAGGGCCGCCGCGTGCTGCCGTGCAACCGAGATGTTGGCGTGGATGTACAGGCACGAAATCGGGTTGCGCTTCTGCGGCATGGTTGATGAAGAGCCGCGCCCCGGCGCAAAGGGTTCGAACACCTCGGCAACTTCAGTCTGCATCATGAGCTTCACGTCCATGGCGATCTTGCCGAGCGAGCCGCCGACGAGTCCGAGAAACGCGCCCACTTCGGCAATCGTATCGCGCACCGTGTGCCAGGAGATCAGTGGCTGCGCCAGCCCAAGTTCCTTCATCAACGCAGCCTGGGTTTCCATGGCTCCCGTCTGCAACGAGGAAAGCGTACCGGATGCGCCGCCGAACTCACCCATCAGCACTCGCGGCTTCAACTGCTGCAGCCGCTCGCGGTGGCGCTCGATGCCGGCAAGGATGCTGGCCATCTTGTAGCCGAACGTAATAGGGGTGGCTTGCTGCAGGTTGGACCGACCGATCACCGGCGTGTCGCGGTACTGCTTCGCCAGCGTTGCAAGCGCGTCAGCGATGTCCTCGAGGTCCGACTCGATCAGTGCCAGGCCCTCGCGCATCTGCAACACCGCCGCTGTGTCGGTAATGTCCTGGGTGGTGGCGCCCCAATGGCAGAATTCGCCAAGCCCATCTCGGCAGTTCGCGTTGATCTGGTTGACCACCGCGATAATCGGATATCCGATCTGTTCGGTCTTTGCCTTGAGCTTAACCCAGTCAATTTGGGAAAGTTCGCAATTCTTGACGATCTCGTCGGCCGCTTCCTGCGGGATGATGCCAAGCTCACCTTGCACTTTTGCCAACGCGCGCTCGATGTCCAGGTATTTAGCCGTGCGGTTTTCATCGGACCACACTTCGCGCATGCGCGCGTCGCTAAACATGTCGCCAAAAATGCGGGAATCAATGATGGTGGAAGCCATAGGTTACGTCTCCGTTGGTCACATGTATGGTGCGCTAGGCCAGCGCGTTACACAACGCTATCAGCGCGCATCATGGCGATTTCGTCGGAGGCATATCCAAGCTCCGCGAGAATTGTGTCGGTGTGCTGACCAAGTGCCGGTATCGGATCCATACGCGGCCCTTCGTTCCAGGTCCCCGGGGGCAAGAGAGCGGGCAGCATGCCCTTGGGCGAGTCGACTTCAGTCCAGCGGCCGCGCGCCTTGAGTTGAGCATGCTCCCACACCCCCTGCATGTCATTGACGCTGGCATTAGCGATCTGGGCTAACTCCAGTCGCTGCACCACTTGAGCACCGCTTAGAGGCAAAAAGGCATCTACGATGATCTGCCTCAGTGCAGTGCGCTCGGCCACGCGTCTGGAGTTTGAGCTAAAGCGGGGATCTTCGATCAGTTCGGGCCGCTGGAGCACCGTGTTGCAGAAGCTTGCCCATTCCCGCTCGTTCTGCAACCCCAACATTACTGTCGCCCCATCGCCAGCCGGAAACGGTCCATAGGGGTAGATTGTGGCGTGGCTTGCGCCCGTGCGCTGCGGCGGCTGTGCCCCGTCAAACGCGTAGTAGAGAGGGTAACTATTCCATTCCGCCAGCGCCTCTAGCATGGAGATGTCAATACGTTGCCCTCGGCCCGTCTGATTGCGTTGTAACAGAGCGGCCAGAATGTTTGTGTAGGCATACATGCCGGCGGCAATATCGGCAATGGAAGGCCCAGCCTTGCAAGGCACCTCAGGCGTCCCCGTCACGGACAGAAATCCGGCTTCGCTCTGAACGAGAAGGTCATAGGCCTTCTTGTCGCGGTATGGTCCGGGATTCTCCGGGTTGTCGCCATAGCCCGAAATATCACACACAATGATTTGGGGCTTGACGGCGGAAAGCGTTTCG
Organism: Cupriavidus oxalaticus; assembly: GCF_004768545.1. Taxonomy (NCBI): domain Bacteria; kingdom Pseudomonadati; phylum Pseudomonadota; class Betaproteobacteria; order Burkholderiales; family Burkholderiaceae; genus Cupriavidus; species Cupriavidus oxalaticus. The sequence continues at coordinate 1,131,582 of NZ_CP038636.1, forward strand.
TAGCCGAGACCAAGCCGTGCTGCGGCGCCTGGTGCGAGGTTCTGAACCACCACGTCCGCCTTTTCCTCAATCAAACGCTGTAATACGCCAGCCGCGGCCGGGTGCTTGACATCGAGCGTCAGGCTTTCCTTCGAGCGGTTTGTCCAGACGAAATGCGAGGCCAGGCCACGGACCCGCTCATCATAACCACGGGCGAAATCGCCGACCCCAGGCCGCTCGATCTTAATAACTCGTGCACCCAGATCGGCAAGCTGGCGCGTGGCAAAAGGCGCCGCAATCGCGTGTTCAAATGTGACAACCGTGATGTCTTTGAGGGGTTGCATCAGGATCTTCCGTAAAGCGAAATCAGCGAAGGACTGCCGTGGCGTCCATGGTCAGCCAGCCCTCGTGGTCCGATGCCCACAAGCGAACTGTTTTGCCGTCAGACTGCGGTTGACCGCTGACCCGGAAGGGATGCAGGTCGAAGGTCGGGCGCACCGCACGGAATCGAAAGCTGGCGACCTCGGCCTGGGGCAATTCACGCTGCAGCAGATCCAGTAGCAACGTAGCGATCAGCGGGCCGTGGACAATCAAGCCGGGGTAGCCTTCGACCTCTGTCACGTAGCGGCGGTCATAGTGGATGCGATGCCCATTGAAAGTCAGGGCCGAATAGCGGAACAGCAACACGTCGTCCGGAACAATTTGGCGCTGCCAAGCCGCTTCCGCGGGCGCCGCCTGGGGCATGACAGGCGCCTCGCCAGACTGCTGTGCCTCTCGGTAAACGATGTCGTGAAACTCCACTAACGCCGGTTCCGCAGTACCGATCACGCGGATCTCGTGACGCACTTTTACAAATACTAACTTCCCGGTCCGCCCCTCCTTGCTTGTAACATCGTCGATGATGGAGGTGCGCTGGATCTTGTCGCCCACCCGAAGTGGATGGCGAAACTCGAATTGGCCGCCTGCCCACATGCGGCGGGGCAATGGCACAGGGGGTAGAAATCCGCCGCGCTTGGCATGGCCATCGTGCCCAATTTCGCTTTGACGATGCATGGGTAGGAAATACAGCCAATGCCACAGTGGCGGCAATGGAGTGCCTGCTGTCTGCGCTGCTGCGGGGTAATCCAGCGTCGCACGCAGCGCTGCGATCGGCGCGGCAGTGACTGTGTCCTCCCACTGCTCGCTGCGTCCGATCCACGTCCTGGGGTCAATTGCCTGTTCGTCCACTGCTGGCTCCTTGCATTTGTGCTAGCCCGAATGCCCGTTCACGCGCGGGACCAGCGGAGTTAGATCAATCGAAGAATAGTTGGGCACATTGAATCGCCGGCGCACCAGTTAGCCGCCTGGCAGAACAATGGAGCGCTCTAGAAGCGATGTCGCAAGCCGATGCCACCGCCGACTTTGCTGCCTTTCACTCCCATGAAGGTGGGCAGCGCATAGGCACCGTTGATGCGATTGAAATCAATTTCGGCGTAAATGTCGGTCCGCTTTGAAAGGTTGTAGTCCGCGACGCCGGTCACCATGATGCGGCTGCCGGAGGCATTGCGCTGGCGGTCGTAGTGCGACGCAACGGATAGCGTGAGAGCAGAGGTAGCCGCCACAGCGAAGCCGCCACTGAATACATCGTTTCGCGTCGGGCTCACATCGAATCGATTGTTGAGATAGCCGAAAGTTAGCTTGACTATCCCCCATTGATAGTTGCCACCCACGCCCCAGACTTTTCTCGACTCAGGCGTGGTTAGGGCATTGGCCTGCTGCCAGAAACCACCGACGTCCACCGGTCCCTGCTTATAGCCAAGAGTTGCGCCGTAACTAGAGCTCGGCTTCATATGACCCGACACCTCGCCAAAGGTGTAATACGCTCCCGCAGATAGCGCTCCCCATTGTCCGAAGTATTTCGCCATATTGTCTTGGCGCGGTCCCGTATAGCCGTTAAAGATGGTGACTGCGTCCAGATTGGGGTGACCGTTAGGCTGAAAGCGGGAGGTCGCATCGTAGCCCGTGGTGAATTGCCGGCCGAACGTCAGCCTACCGAAGCGCTCGTGGTTCAATCCGACCCATGCCTGCCTTCCAAACAAACGCCCCTGACCGCCGGTGCTCTGCTGTCCATAGTTTGCCGTTGCGGTGCCTTGCTGCGATACGCCAGTCGAGGGATCAAAGCCACTCTCCAAATTGAAGATGGCGGACAATCCGCCTCCGAGCGCCTCGTTGCCCCGCATGCCCCAACGCGAACCGTTGAAATAGCCGTCGGTTAATGCAGCCAACTTATTGTCGCCCGCGTTATTGCTTGAGTAGCGAAGAGTGGTATCGATGATGCCGTACAGGCTTACTCCGGACGAAGTCTGTGCTTGCACAGTAGTGGTGATTGCAATCCCAAGGACCGCCCCGGCCGCCAACTTCCCGTTTGACCGACTTTTCCGTTCTTGCTCGATGCCCATCCTATCTCCCCATTTCGGTCTATTTGTCGTCACCTTCCCCTGCCCCCGCGAACGGGAAAGGCGAATTGACGCCAGTTTGCAGAGACAACTCGCAGAGGGGAATTGCAATGTTTCGATGAATTGATGCATTGCTCGCATCAAAACAGGAGGGATTGTTGCCACGTAGGGCTGAGGCTGGCCGGGATCGTGCCGGCCTATTGCTGAGCGCTCCTCCTAAGCTTCGCACGCCGACGTTCGGACTGGTGCTGTCACCGGCGTCACCGTATCGCCTGTGCTATCGAACATAGGCCTGCAGGTCACGCGCAACGGGCGCGTTCGGATGGGAGATACGCTCCAGACCCTGGAGGACGAACCTATCTCTTCTTCCAGCCTTTGAGGGGCGAACCTTTTCCAGTTTGGGAAAGGCTCATCAATCCTGGCACAGCTGCAGCCTAGGCGCCACCAAGTCACTGATACGGGAGTTGCCGAGCCCACCGACAGAAGCAGAAGCCTCCTCGCCCGGGTGCATTGCGCCAGCACTGACCGAGCGCCCTCTCGCACCAGCCCAGTCCAGCAGACATAGCCGGTGCCGACATTCGTCACGTCGCCCCTGCTCGCCAACGGCTATCGCCGCAGCGGCTGCAATGGGGGCTTTCCCACCACCAGGGGCAGCCTTGTCCGCTATGTTGGACCCATGCAAGGGCCGCTAACCTCAATAGCCACGACAGCGGTCGATAACGTCCGCGAGCGGCTCACCCCGCTGATGTCGACGAACGTTCTCCAGCAGGATTGGCGCAGCCGATTCGGGCTGGGTCATGCTCGCCACATGGGGCGTCAGAAATACCCGCGGATGGGCCCAGAATGGATGCTCCGCAGGCAGAGGCTCAGGCTCGGTCACGTCGAGAATCGCGCGCGATAGCCGTCCCGAATCCAACGCCTCGAGCAGATCCGTATCGACCAGATGCGGACCGCGCCCGACATTGATCAGCGCCGCACCGGCAGGCAGCAGCGAAAACAGTTCGCGGTTCAGGATGCCCCTGGTGGCCGGGGTGAGCGGCAACAGGCAGATCAGCACGTCGCACCCTGCGAGAAAGGGTTGCAACTGATCCGGGCCGGCGAAACTCTCCACGCACTCGATCTCACGCAGGGAGCGGTTCCATCCGCGCAGGTTGAAGCCGTAGCTCGCCAGCCGCTCCAGCACGGCACACCCCAACGCGCCCATGCCCATCACGCCGATCGTGAGGGCCGAGGCAGGCGGTACCTCCAACGGATCCCAGACGCGCGCCGCCTTCGCCGCCACGTAGTCGAAGAAGTCGCGATGCAGCGCCAGAACGGCCAGGCTGACATATTCCACCATGCCGTTGATGATCCCTGGCTCGACCATCCTGACAATGGGAACGTGCTCGGACAGCGCGGAAAAATCGACATGATCGACACCGGCTCCGGAGGAGAAGAACACCTTCAGCCGAGGCAGCTTGGCGATGAACTCCGCCGGTGCCTGCCAGGCGATCAGGTATTCGACCTCGGCGAGGTCGCCGGCATCGGGCCAGACACGAAAGTCGAGGTCGGGTGCGTACTCGGCGAAGTAGCGCGCCCAAGCTGCAGCGCGAGGGGCATCTGATCGATAAAGAATACTCATGCCAAGGTCCTACCAGCCTCCTACCCAGCCATCGAACAGCCCCTCGGGAAGGGTGTCCTTGTTGGCGCCACGGAGAAAATCGAAGTCGCAGCCCAGATGAGCCTGCTCGATGTGTTGGCTATATAGATTGCGGTAGCCACGCACGTGCTGGGACGGCGGCGCCTGCCATGCTTGGCGCCGACGTTCGAGTTCATCCGGTTCGACGCAGAGTTGCAGTCGCCGCGCGGCGACGTCGAGCTCGATGATGTCGCCGTCACGCACTAGAGCCAGCGGACCACCGATCGCAGCCTCGGGAGAAACATGCAGCACAGCGGCACCATAGGCGGTACCGCTCATTCGTGCATCCGAGATCCGGAGCATGTCGCGCACGCCGCGCTCCATCAGATGGCGCGGCAGGGGCAGCATGCCCCACTCCGGCATCGCCGCGCCCACGGGCCCGGCATTGCGCAGAATGAGCACGCTGTTCTCGTCGATGCCGAGTTCAGGGTTATCGATCTGGTCGGCGATCGTCTGTACGTCTTCGAACACCACCGCCGGGCCGCGATGGCGGAACAGCTTGGGATTCGCCGCACAGGTCTTCATCACCGCACCGTCCGGCGCCAGGTTGCCTTTGACCACGACCATCGTCTCGCCAGGCTTGACCGGTTTGTCCAGCGGGCGGATCACATCGCTATCGAAGACTTCCGCCGTCTCGAGAATCTCGCCGACCGTGCGGCCGTCGACGGTGCGCGCATCGAGATGCAGCAAGGGCCCAAGGGTCTTGAGCAGGGCCGGTACGCCGCCCGCGGCCATCAGTCGCTCAGTCAGGTGTTCACCGGCGGGCTGGACGTTGGCGATCAGAGGCACGCGCCTGGCGATCTCGTCGAAGCGCTCCAGAGTCAGCGGTACGCCGACGCGGCCGGCCAGCGCTAGCAGGTGGATGATGACGTTGGTCGACCCACCTACCGCGCACAGCAGGGTAATGGCATTGGCAAAGGCTCTCGCATCGAGAACCTCGCTCGGGCGGGGGCTGCCATCGGCGGCCATGCGCACGCTACGACGCCCCACCTCGCGGGCGAGCTGATGACGACGCCGGTCGACCGCCGGCACCAGGCTGCTACCGGGCAGCGACACACCCAGGGCCTCGCAGATGACCGCCATCGAAGAAGCGGTACCCATTTCTGCACAGTGGCCGGCCGTCCCCATCACACTTCGCTCGAACGCGGCAAAATCGCCTTCCGAGAGTTCTCCTGCACGCAGTTGGTCGACCAGACGCCAGACACCGGTAGCGTTCGCCAGATTTCCGCCAGTCGCCGAGCGGGGCGTGGCCGGCCCGCTGGCAAGGAATATGAACGGAACGCCAGCGCTGGCAGCCCCCATCAGGAGTGCCGGCTGCGTCTTGTCACATCCGCCGAGCAGCACCACCGCATCGAAGGGATAGCCGCGAATGGTCTCCTCGGCTTCCATCGCCAGGAGGTTGCGAAACGGGAAGGAGGTCGGCTTGATGATGTTCTCGCTGATCGACATCAACGGCACCTCGAACGGGATACCACCTGCCTCGAGAATCCCGACTCTTACCTCTTCGGCAAGCGTGCGTAGATTGAGATTGCACGGGTTGATATCGGACCAGGTGTTGAGAATGCCCACGACGGGGCGCTCCATCAGGTCTTCGCGGCTCCAGCCGGCGGTCGACAAAGTCGAACGATGCACGAAGCCAGGCAGATCATCCTTGCGAAACCAGCGCGCGCTGCGCAGCGGCCGACCATTCTTTGTTTCGTTCTCGCTCATGCGATCACCTTGTGGCCCTATGTTCGGGAAAATTCGATAAGGCAGAGTTGCCGCATGCCGGGGATACGGCACAACGGCGCACCGCCCCTTGCCGAGGCGGTGCGACGATTGCTGGTCAGAGGCCGACCAGACCGGCCAGCCCGCCGATATCGGCGATCTGGCGGTAGTTGTAGCAAGCGTTACCCGGCTGTTCATGACCACGGGCGACGAAGGCCTTGTTCTTGATCTTCATGTCTTCAGCCGGCATCAGGTCATAGCGGAAGCTCGAAGAAACGTGGAGCACGTCTTCCGGACCGCAACCGAGGTTGTCGAGCATGTATTCGAAGGCCTGCAGGCGCGGCTTGTAGGCCTGGGCCTGTTGGGCAGTGAATACCTTGTGGAAAGGCACGCCCAGCTTGTCGACGTTGGACATGATCTGTGCGTCCATCGCGTTAGAGAAGATCACCAGCGGGATCTTGTCGGCGATCTTCGCCAGGCCGGCCGTCACGTCGGGATGCGGGCCCCAGGTCGGCACGGCGTTGTAGTAAAGCTGTCCTTCGCCGCGGTATTCCACGCCCCAGCGCTTGCACACGCGGGAGATGGCGGTATTGAGGATCTCGTCATAAGGACGCCAGTCACCCGTCACCTGATCCAGGCGATAAGCAGTGAAATCCTTGACGAACTGGTCCATCTGCTCAGGGGCAACGCGATCGGCGAACAGCTCGCGGGTCAGCGGACCCATCTGGAAGTTGGTCAGCGTGCCGTAGCAGTCGAAGGTGAGGTATTTAGGGCGCATGAAGCTCATCTTGGCAGTCCTGAAAGTTCGTTGATAAGAGCGGTGATCCGTCGCAGCACCACGACTTCATTACAGCACGGTGAAACCACCATATGACGTTGAAAGTTCGAGCCACTCAATACAAAAACACAATTATTCGAGCCCCCTCAGCAGACTCTGCGGAACGCCGTCTAGCTCATGCGGCTATACGCAATTGTCCCCATCGTCGACGGCTCGTGCGGCACCAGTCAATAAGCTCAATCGCATCATCGAGGCTGGCTTCGCTGCGACTTGTCAGGCCGCGCCACTCGATTGGCTTGACGCCGGCAGGTGCATCAAATTCACGGGCGATGACGCTCGTCGCCGCGACCGTCTTGCCCTTACCTGCTGGCAGATCAACCCGTTGCACCCAGAGTTTCTGACGGCACGGTGCGGGTTTTGATGCCATGGCGCGATCCGATCGTGAAAGCGATCTCGCAAATTGACTCGCTGATGGTGCGTTGCCACAGCTTCTCACCCTTCATCTGAGCGGATTGGTGCCCGGTGGCTGAGGCGGGCCGGGATCGTGCCGGCCTATTTCTGAGCGCTCCCCCTAAGCTTCGCACGCCGACGTTCGGACTGGTGCAGCCGCTTGAGAATGCCATCGAACGATTCGAGTTGCCGATGGATCTCCTCAGGCCCGTTCTCAACCAGAAACGCGCGGAATGCGGACGCGACCGGAGGCAATCGGACAGCCGGCAGGTGCGCCACATACCAGTCGCGCTCCAGCGGATTGCCTGCCAGCGGCAGCACATCGATCAAGCCCGCTTCAAACTCCAGCGTGCAGGCATGCAACGACAGAAACGCGATGCCGAGTCCCGCCGAGACCATGCGCTTGATTGCCGCATTACTGGACAGCTCGGATCCATGCGGCAAGCGCAGCCCCGCCTCGCGGAACAGTCGCTCGACGGTATCGCGCGTGCCTGAGCCGCGCTCGCGGACCAGCAGGTTTTCCGTCAGCAGATCCCGCAGCGTGTTGTGCCGCCGTGACATCAATGGGTGGTCGGGTGCGGCAATGAAGGCCATCGGATGCTTGGCAAAGGCGACCGCATTCGTCCTGAGCTCGGAAGGCGGGCGGCCGATGATTGCAAGATCAATCTCGTGCATTCCCAGCATGCGGACGATCTCTTCCCGGTTGCCGACCCGTAGCACGATCTTCACATCCGGATTGCATTGGGTGAACGCCACCAGCATCTGGGGAAGCAAATACTCAGCGGTGGTGATCGCGCCGACGCGAAGGGTCCCCGCGATGCCGCCGCGCAAGGCAGCCACTTCCTCCACCGCGTCGCGCCATAGCTTGAGTATCTGGCTGGCGTAGCCTGCCATCACCTCTCCGGCGGGCGTCATCAGCAAGCCGCGGCCCGAGCGCTGTACCAGCGGCGTGCCCGTGGCTTCTTCGAGCAGCCGCAATTGCAGCGAAACCGTGGGCTGGGTCAGGTGCAATTCTTCGGCTGCCCGGGATACGCCGCCGAGGCGCGCGACCGCGTCGATCGCATTGAGCTGCCGGAAGGTGGTGGTCTTATTCATAGAAGAAAACCTATCGGTCGGATATGTTTCTTAATTATTCAATATGATTTTTCCCGCGTACAGTGCAAACGACAGCCCTTATCGAGCCAGCCCTTCGCCTTCTGCGAAACCAACGGAGTTCACCATGTCGATCGAATTGCTGATTGTTTCCGCCGACCATGTACTGTTCCAGACTAAGGCGCAACATGCGGCCGGCTTGGCAGCGGCCACCCAGGCCCGGTCGGAAGCGGCGCCTGCCGGCGAAACCAGCGAAGACTTCTGCGCGGCGTATCAGGAGGCGTTCGTTCAGGCAAGCACGGGAGCAAAACTATCCGTGCGCCGGCAAACCGAACAGCTGATGCGCGAAGCCGAGCAAGCCGGGGCCAGGCTTGCCATCGTAACCATGATGTCGTCACGCATGCTGAGCGCCCTGCTTGACCGTTATGACCAGCCCGCCTGTACCGATCGCTTTACCGTGACTGCCACGGCGGATTTGCTTGGCCACGGCCGCGGCCATGCAGACCTGCTGCGGCTCGTGCTCCATGCCGTTGACGTTCCTCCCGATCGCGCGCTGTTCATCGGTGCGAATGCCGGTGAAGCCCGTGCTACCGCCGCGCTTGGCATGCCATCGATGTGGCTGCACGACGACATGGCGCAGGTATGGCGCCAGGACGATGGCGCAACCATCCTTTCCGACGGGCCCACCGCGTCGTGGCCATCTTTCGACGACATCGAGATGCGATTCACGCAAGGCGCACTGGCCCAGACGTCGCGCTACACGCGCCTAAGGACATTGGCCGCCCCGGCATGAGCCGGCGTGGCACCACCAACGCACAGAGAGGGATGGAATGAAGACGATCGTCATTGCCGGCGGCGGAACCGCCGGCCTTCAACTGGCGGCCCGGCTGGGAAAGCAATTGGGCAATCGCGGGCTGGCGAACATTGTCCTGGTGGACCGCTACCGGACACACCTGTGGAAGCCCCTGCTGCACGAAGTCGCCGCGGGAAAGCTTGAGCCGTACATCCACCACACATCCTTCGCGCTCCAGGCGCGCCGCTACGGTTTCCGCTTCGTACAAGGCGAGTTCACCTCGCTGGATCGCGACAACCGCACGCTAGCGATCACAACGTCCGGAAGCGATGGCGTCACGCACACGACGACGCTGGCCTATGACACATTGGTGCTGGCCATCGGCGGTACCACGCAGTACTTTGGTGTCCCGGGGGCGAGTGAGCACGCCCTGGCATTGGACAGCGTACCGGGCGCAGAGTATGCGCGGACCCAGATCGTGGATGCGCTGCGCCGCGTATCGTCGCAGGCTAAAGCGGCCGACCGTCCGGCGCGGGCCAGCGTCGCCATCATCGGTGCGGGCGCGACCGGGGTGCAGCTGGCCGCCCAAGTGCGGCAGATGTCGCGCGTGCTGAGCCAGTACGGCCTCCATTCGCTCGATCCGGACCGCGGCACCGAAGTCCTGCTCGTCGAGGCTTCCGGCAACATCCTGCCGGGCATGGATCGTCGCCTCGCCGACAGGACCACAGCCGAGTTGCAGGCTCAGGGTATCCAGATCCTGCTGAACACGCGCGTCACCGAGGTCCGCCCGGACTCCCTGCATATTGCAGGCGCGGCCCCTATTGCCGCGGACGTGACGGTATGGACCGCCGGCGTCACCGTATCGCCTGTGCTGTCGAACATCGGCCTGCAGGTCACCCGCAACGGACGCGTTCGGGTGGGAGATACGCTCCAGACCCTGGAGGACAAACATATTTATGCCTTGGGTGATTGCGCGAGCTTCCGCCCGGCTGGGGAACAGGCAGAGCTTCCCACGCGAGCGCAGGTCGCGCATCAGCAAGCCATTTACCTGGCCCGGGCCTTGCCACGTGTGCTCGCCGGCAAGTCCGTAGCCAGGTTCACGTTTCGCGATCGGGGCTCGGTCATCTCGTTGGCCGACGACATGGCGTTGTGCCATCTGCTCGCGCCCGGCAGCAGCGACGGCTGGCAGGTACGGGGCGCACTGGCAAAGCTGGTGCACCGCGTTATCTACCGACGTCACGTGCTGGCGGTGCAGGGTTTTGCGCGAACCGCCGCGATGGCACTGTCCCAGCGTCTGGAGCGGCTGCTGGGGGCGGGCTATCGGCTCGACTGAGGCGCACGTCCCAATGCAGGCGCGCAGGCATGGTCATCCGCATGCCTGCGCGCCTGCATTGAGGAACAGCTGAGTGAACATCAGCCGCGCCGGTTCACTGTCCTGGAGTGCACCTTCAGAAGTCGGCCACTTTGCCCCAGGCCGACTGCTTGAAGCGCGCCGGGTTGTACGGGGCAGGATCGAAGATCGGCTCGTCACCGGTCACCAGGTCTGCGATCAAGTGGCCCGCTCCGGGGCCGATGCCGAACCCATGCCCGGAGAAGCCCGCTGCCAGGATGAAACCGGGGATCTCCGGCACTTCGCCAATCCCCGGCACACCGTCAGGGGTGCTGTCCACAAAGCCGGCCCAGGCACTGGCGATGCCGGTCTGGCCCAGTGCAGGCATCAGTTCGACAGCACGACGATAGGTTTGCTTGACCGCCGCCGCATCCGCCTTTGGGTCGAGTATTCGCATCCGCTCCATGGGGGTTGGTGCATCCAGCCGCCACCGCGCGAGTGTTTCATGGCCTGCGCGAATCCCTTCCAACCCGCCTGGAAACACGTTACGCCAGCGCTTGGCAAACATGGGCAGGAACTGCGGCGCGAAGCGCATCAGTTGCGCCGTCGGGTCCACGCGTCCACGCCCGCTGATGGCAAGGTTGTAGCTGCCATCGCTGCGGCGGGTGATGGACACGCGCGCGGTGTGCAGGGCGTCAGGGAGATGCCCGGCCACCCCAGACACGCGCACGATGGACTGGCGAACGGTAGCTTGGGGAAAACGAATGCCCAGTTGGCGACAGAACGAAGAGGCCCACGCACCTCCGGCGAACACCGCGACGCGGGTCTTGATGGTTCCGGCTTCGGTGACGACGCCGCTGACGCGGCCGCCCTCAAGCTCAATGCCCCGGGCGGCGCAATTCTGCAGCACGGTGCCACCGAGCTTCATGAGCGCCGCAGCCACCGACGGAGCTGCCTTGGCTGGATCGGCCGTACCGTCACTGGGCGAGAACACGCCACCCTTCCATACGCGGCCAGTATCCCGACCCCGTTCGCTGGCCTCGCGCCCGCTCAACATGTGGGTTGTCACGCCGGCAGTTCTGGCGAAATCTCGCCATCTGGCCCAGCGTGCAATCTCGTCTTCGTCGTTGCTGAGGTAAAGCAAACCACACCTGTGGAAGCCCGTGTCCTCGCCGGTTTCTTCGGCGAACCGCTCCCATAGCTCGAGGCTTCTGGAGGCCATAGGCAATTCACGCGCGTCACGGTTCTGTTGGCGGCACCAGCCCCAGTTGCGGCTCGATTGTTCGGCGCCGATGCGGCCCTTTTCTACTACGGTAACCGAAAGGCCGCGCCGGGCCAGGTAGTACGCAGCAAAAACGCCGATGATGCCACCGCCGATCACTACGGCGTCGGCATGGGCCGGCAGGGATGAGGTACTCTCGATGAGACGCAAGGGCTGGGACATGGATGGATCTCCTCGCATTATTTGTCTTGCACGTTTTGTTTCAGGTTGAACCCGGCAACACGCTCTGCGCTCCGCCGTCCGGCAAGATCATGGCGGCCTGCATGCTGGCTATTCGTCGCCGTGTTCAAGGATGGCCTTCGTTTCGAGATACTCTTCCAGGCCTTCCAATCCGTATTCGCGACCATTCCCCGAGCGCTTATAGCCGCCGAAGGGAGCGTGGGCATTCCATGCCGGATAGTTGATATGCACCTGGCCGGCGCGGATCCGCGCAGCCACGGCTCGCGCCGCGTCCAGATCTCGGCCCTGCACATGGGCGCCCAGACCATAAATGGTGTCGTTGGCGATCTCCACGGCTTCGTCGACGCTGTCGTAGGCAATGATCGAAAGCACCGGCCCGAAGATCTCTTCCTGAGCGATGCGCATTTTTGGATGCACGTCCGAGAAGATTGTCGGCCGTACGTAGAACCCGCGCTCCAGGCCCGGCGGCCGACCGAGGCCGCCGCAGACCAGCCGCGCGCCCTCGGCAAGGCCGGCGCCAATCATTTCTTGCACACGGTTGAACTGCGCGCCGTTCGCCACCGGTCCGTGCGTGGTTTGTACCGAGCGCGGGTCGCCGACCACAAGGCGGGCAACCGCCTCGCAAGCGATCTGCTCAACTTCGGCCAGGCGATCGCGCGGCACGATCATGCGCGTGGGTGCGCTGCAGGATTGTCCGACGTTGCGGAAGGCCGCCGCCACACCCGCCGGCACGGCTCGCGCGAGGTCCGCATCCGGGAGGATGACGTTGGGGGACTTGCCACCCAGTTCCTGCGCTACACGCTTGACCGTCACGGCCGCCGCCTGCGCGACGAGAACACCTGCACGGGTAGAACCCGTGATCGAAATCATGTCCACGTCCGGGTGCTCCGCCAGCGCGGCACCGACCTCCGGTCCTTCCCCGTTCACGAGGTTGAACACGCCCGGCGGAGCGCCCGCGTCCTGCATCACCTGCGCGAACAGCAAGGCGCTGAAGGGTGACAGCTCGCTAGGCTTCAGCACGACGGTGCATCCTGCTGCCAGTGCAGGGCCTACCTTCGCGGTGATCTGATATAGCGGCCAGTTCCATGGCGTGATGAGGCCACACACGCCGATGGCCTCACGCGCGATCGTGATGCCGTCCCGATGCGAGATAAAGGGATGACCGCTCATGACGTCGCAGGCCACCCGGATGTGCGCTGCCCCGGCCGGCACCTGCGCACTGCGCGCCACGCTGATGGCAGCGCCCATCTCCAGCGAGATTGCCTCGGCGAACACCTCGGCCCGCTCGAGTATGAGCTGGTGCACACGGTTGAGAAGAGCCGTCCGGCTCTGTATGGAGCTGACGGACCACCCGGCAAAGGCGGCTCTGGCGGCGGCAACGGCGGCGGCGACGTCTTGCCTGCTGCCCAAGGCGATCTCTGCAACCACATCTTCGGTCGACGGGTCGGTGACGGCCGCCCCCGCTTGCCCTGCAGGGCGAACCCACGCGCCGTCGATGAAGATACGATCCAGATGACCCGCGCTGGTCAGGCGCTCAATGATGGCGTGTTTCATCAGAGCCGTCCTTTGCACAAGCCCTTCCGATGCATGGCATCATCCAGGTCGGGGGGCGTGCACGCGACTGGGAAAGCGATCCAGTACGTATTGAGTTTCATGGCAGTGGCGCGTCTATGTCTCGCTGAGGTAGCGAATGAGTGAACTTTTCGGTCACTGTCATTTCAACATAGAGTCGCCATGCGCTTGTCGCGAAACGCACGGCTGATCATCACGAAGCTGCTGTTTTATGACACGCCGCCAGCATGCCGTGCCGAGCGGGTGAATGGCGTGCAGGATGCGCATCTTCTGGCCGCCCGCTTCGAGTTAGTCAAGCCTCACCCTGTTCTGGGCGATGCCGGTCGATGCGCTTCCTCGTTCATCGGCTTGATGTCGACCACGCGATATTGATCGGTGAGAATGCCGGCAAGGCCGAGTCGCGGCAATCAGTCCGCCCCCTCCGCTCGACAAAGAATGCGATGGGCCAGGCGCAGATGCGGGCGGTCAATCATCGCATTGCCAAGCCTGGCAACGCCGGAGGCTCCGACTTTTGAAAATGCTTCGATGACGTGTCTCGCCCACTGTATTTCTTCCGCATGAGGCATGAAAGCTTCATTGATCGCGGCAATATGGGACGGATGGGCTGCCGCCTTGGCGGCAAAGCCATCGCGCCGGGCAAGGGCCACCTCGTGACCGATCTCGAAGTTGTGGGACAGGTTTGTACTGACCGCATCGATGGCATCTATACCGGCCTGCGCAGCGGCTAACAGACACATCGTTCGTGCCACCGAGAATGGCGAGGTAAGCTCCCGTCCCTGATGGGACGAGCGAATGCCCAGATCGGCCGCCAGATCCTCGACGCCCCACATCAAGGCGCGCAGACGCATCGGCGCATTCCGGTACGAAGACAGGCCAAACACACCTTCGGATGATTCCGTGGCCATGGCCACAATGCCCGTCTCCCATGCGCCATTGAGCAACACATGCTCGAGCGCGGCAAGAAAATCGCACAGGCGATGGACATCTTCGCCCCCCTGCACTTTGGAAGAACGATCGCATCGGGTTGATACGGCAACACTGCGGCCAGATCGTGAAGAATATGCCCGGATGCCAGCCCATTGACCCGCACCAGCACTTGTGCGTCTGTCGAAAGACGGTGCTCGGCAAGAAAGCCCGCCAGCTTCCGGCGGGCCTCGTCTTTCCCATGCTCCGGGACCGCATCTTCCAAATCAAACACCAGGCCATCGGCACCTGCCTTGAGTGAGGCGGCGAGTTTTCTATCGCTATCAGCAGGCACGAATAGCAAAGAACGCAAATGTTGCGGCATGATTTTGTGCATAGTGTCTGGCTTTCAATTCCTTTAGCGCTCCGGTACGGCGCCTTCTGTGCACGCTGGTCAGACACGCCGGTACCGCAGTTTCTGCGTTCCGAGCAGCACAGTTCGCAATTTGCTCTTGGCGGCGGCGTCAAAATCAGCGTCTTGCACGGCAATGGTGCTTTTATGCTGGATGGCATCATCCTGACCGTTGCCGCTTACCCGATGCACGCCCACGCCCCCTCATTGGACGAACACGCACATCCTCGTCTCGACGCTGCGCTCAAGTACATCCATCGTCACCTCGGCGAGCCGTTGCGGCTGCCATTTCTCGCGCAGCTATCCCGGTTAAGTGTCGGGCGCTTCGTCACCGTATTTCGGCTGACGGTAGGGGTGACCCCGCATCGCTACATTTACCTGAAGCGCATTCATCGCGCGCAGTGTTTGCTTGGGCAGGGCCACACTCCGGCATTGGCGGCGCATGAGTGCGGGTTCTATGATCAGAGCCATCTGACACGCTGCCTGAAAAGCCAATGCGGCATGACACCACGGCAGTTCCAAACGGCGATGAAGTCCGCATCTGCCGGTGTCGATCACTCTCCCTGTATCCCGGTGCATCAAGTTGCCAACGGAAACAACCGTTCAATCGGATAGTGAGTCTTGATGAATGGCGACTTGATGACGATAAAGCTGAAGTACTTTTCAATTCCGATATTGCGCTCCAGCAAACTTTCCATCAGCTCCTGGTAATGATTGACACCACGGGTGATGAACTTGAGCAAGTAGTCATAGCCTCCGCTGACAAGATGGCATTCGACGATCTCGTCGATCGCGTACACGGCCTTTTCAAAGCGCGCGAAATCTTCGCGATGGTGGTCCTCCAGGGTGACCTCGGTGAACACCGTAAGGATGTCGCCGAGTTTGTCCATGCGGATTTGCGCGCTGTATCCGCCGATATAGCCGGCCTGTTCCAGGCGCTTGACCCGTATCAGGCAGGGACTCGCAGACAGGCCAACTGCGTCGGCGAGATCCACGTTGGTCATGCGCCCGTTCTTTTGCAACTGGGCGAGAATGCGGAGGTCAAGCCGGTCAAGTTTGATGGGGGCGGACATGGTCTTTCAAGGCAGGGTGACTGAATCACATTGTCGTCATATGCGCCGGTCAGGGCAACCGGGGCGCGCCCGGGGAGAGTTGCGGGTCAAAATCCCCTATGCTCACACTCGCGGGTCGCCTGGCAAATTCCCTGTACGTCGCGCAGCCGTTGCTTGGCGCGCCGCGAGAATGTGCGCACCGCACTACTTCTTCGTTCGCCACACTACCCGATCGCCTTATCGGCGAGCGCAAATGAAAGGAATGGCCTGACAGGGGAATAAGGAGTGCCCCGGAAGAGAACGGCTGCATCTGCGACGCGGGACAGGCCAAGACCAGGAAGCCATTCCTCGAGTTCCCCATGGGCGTGTACGTCCAAGCGCAGCGTGCGCCCAGTGACCAGGCCCGCCAGGTGCGCAATCATTGCCTTGGCCGCCATCGGGCAAGGGGCGATGACAGGGCCGATTGTCGCGCCGCGGCCGAAGCGCCGCAGAATCGCAAAACCTTGTGGACCGTCGGGATGATCCAGTACCACGGTGCCGATGGAATGGCGCAGCCAGGCCTGGATTAGTTTTTCGCGGACAACGCCTCCTGCGCGCTCATCCATTTCGACCAGCAACTGCATGTCATTGCGTCCCCCTGGGCGCAGACGGGTGTCTTCAGGCAGGGGCATCAAGGGCGCCTGCAAAGCCTTGCCCTCGTACTGGTGAATTTCGCCAATCCGTTCGAACCCCATACTTCCATAGAAGCCGTGAATGATCCCGGCGGCGTGAAGCAGCACGGCGCGCCTGTCCAGACCCGCACACAGTGCTTCCAACAAGCTGCGCCCGATGCCCCGCTCACGGAATGCCGGGTTAACAATGACGAGGCCGACGGTAGCACCGCGCTCCCCCCAGAGCCAGCGCATGCCTACACCAACCACGGCGCCCTCGACCGCCGCCACTCGCCCCTCGCCCATCGCGAGCAGAGTCTTCCAGTCACTGGCACGATGCGGCCACCGCTCTGCTTCGGAAAGAGAAAGAGCGACAGGCAAGTCTGACAGGACCATCGGTCTGATCACGGGAAGGTGTTCGGTGGCATGCACTGGATGCTGGGCGGAGTTCATTGCGGTATGGTCGTCGCCGGACGAATTAGTAGCGTAGATCATGCGATGAACCGGCAGATCCGGATAGGAAAAAGTTGCTGCGTGAGCGCGCACCAATAATGCGCCAACAATAGGGTAATCCCGAAGAATGCTGCAGTGCACATGCCCATCCCAAGTGCACGTGGCATGCAATGCCAAACCGCGCGCATGAAACCGCAGCTTTGACTGCCATGACTCGGAATACCCCACAAAGCCTTTGGCCCTACATGCTTCAATGTCAGGGAGATGCAACGTAGCACGCGCGGCCGCTTTCGAGTCCCACCATGAAGCCTGCAGCGTAGAGGCCAGCCCCCCACGGCGGCCATGTCGGAAAAGACACCTTCGGAAACTTTTTAAGCAACCGGAACATATATTAGCGCCGTCTCCACCGAATCGAGACTCCTGGCACGAAGTGTCCACACGGGGCTTGGAAATCGGTGCACCGTACCGCTCTGATCCGGATGCACAGTCCGACGGGCGGTTCCAAGCGGCCCTGTTTATCAACCAAGAAAGGAGACACCGTGAACCTGTTCATCCTGCGCCTGCTGGCGCGGCGCGTCGGACTGGCGCTGATCTCATTATTGGCCGTCTCGGCCATCGTTTTCGCGATCACCGCGGTATTGCCCGGCGATGCCGCACAGGAGCAACTCGGCCAGGACGCCACGCCTGAAGCGTTGGCCGCGCTGCGCACACAGATGGGCCTTAACGTGCCAGCGCCGGTCCGCTACGCCCAATGGCTGGGCGGCATGCTTACGGGAAATGCAGGCGAGTCCCTCGTCACGCGCATGCCTGTTTCGGAAGCCATCGGCAGCCGTCTACCGAATTCGCTGCTGCTGGCAGGCCTGACCGCATTGATCTCCGTTCCGGTGGCACTGGGTCTTGGCATCCTGGCGGCGGTCTACCGTGGTACCTGGTTCGACCGCAGCGTCAGCCTCGGTGCTGTGGCAGTGGTGTCCGTGCCGGAATTCCTAGTTGCCACCCTGGCGGTCCTGCTATTTGCAGTACAGCTGCGCTGGCTGCCCGCTCTTGCCTATATCGGCAACAACGAACCATGGGACAAGGTGCTGCGTTCCCTGGCCATGCCGGTGCTGAGCCTCTGCTGTGTGATCGTTGCACAAATGCTGCGCATGACGCGGGCCGCGGTGATCGATCAGCTCAATGCGCCGTACATCGAAATGGTGCGGCTCAAAGGCGCATCCCCCACCCGCATGGTGCTGTTCCATGCGCTGCCGAACGCCATCGGCCCGATCGCCAATGCCGTCGCGCTGAGCCTCTCCTACCTGCTCGGCGGCGTCATCATCGTCGAAACCATTTTCAACTATCCGGGAATTGCGAAGCTGATGGTGGATAGTGTCGCCCAGCGCGACATGCCCGTCGTCCAGGTTTGCGCCATGATCTTCTGCGCGGCGTTCCTGACCCTCGTAACGCTTGCCGATGTATGCGGCATCGTCGCTAACCCGCGTCTGCGCCACCGCTGATGCCCTGAACGCATGCTGGAGCCGCTACTCATGTCCACCACATCCAATACGCAAGCAACCGCCGCAGCGAGCGCCGTCGGCAAAAGCTGCCGACGTTTGCGCCTGCCCTACATGGGCTTCACGGCCTGGATCGGCTGCCTGATTCTGCTTGGCTGGCTGCTTGCCGCCGTACTTGGCCCGATCCTGATCAACGCTGACGGCTCGCCCACTGGCGAAATCCAGATCTTCGGGCCCATCAGCGCGCAGCACTGGCTGGGCACCGATTACCTGGGGCGAGATATGCTGACCCGGGTGATTCTGGGTGCACGCTATACCGTATGCGTGGCACTGGTATCCACGCTGTGCGCAAGCGGCATCGGCATTACGCTGGCGTTGCTGGCAACAGTCAGCGGCCGCTGGATCGATGCCTGCATGAGCCGCGGCCTCGATACGCTCACGGCGATTCCAAGCAAGATGTTCGCACTGATCATGGTCGCGGCCTTCGGCTCGTCGGTCTGGATGCTTGCCATCACGGCAGCGATCATCTACATACCGGGCGCCTATCGCATTGCGCGTTCGCTGGCGGTAAACATCAATGCCATGGATTACGTGACCGTCGCCCGCACCCGCGGTGAAGGTACGGCCTACATCATGCGCCAGGAAATCCTGCCCAACATCATCGGCCCGATGCTGGCCGACCTGGGTCTGCGCTTCGTCTACGTCGTGCTGCTGCTCGCCAGCCTGAGCTTCCTTGGCCTGGGTATCCAGCCTCCCGATGCCGACTGGGGTTCGCTGGTACGCGAGAACATCGGCGCGCTGTCCGACGGCAGCATGGCCGTGGTGGCGCCGGCTCTGGCCATTGCCAGCCTGACCCTTGCGGTCAACCTCGTCATCGACAACCTGCCGGGTCGCTCGGCACGCAATGGAGTCAAGTAATGGGCACGTCTGTAAAGGTCAGCAACCTCCGCGTTACCGCCGGGCCCGCGACGCTGGTCGACCGCGTCGACTTTGAAATTGAGCCTGGCAAAGTGCTCGCCCTGATCGGCGAGTCCGGCTCCGGCAAGACCACCACCGCGCTGGCGCTGATGGGCTATGCACGCCACGGCTGCGAGATTTCCGGCGACATCCGGGTCGGGCACCATGACGTGCTTCGCCTGCCTGCGGGCGAACAACGCCGGTTGCGCGGGCGCGAGATCACGTACATTGCGCAAAGTGCGGCAGCGTCGTTCAACCCCTCCCGCACCATCATGGACCAGGTTGTCGAGCCAGCGTTGATCCATCGCCTCATGGATCGCGACGCTGCCGAAGAGAAAGCCGTGGCGCTGTTCCGGGAACTGGCACTGCCGGATCCGGAATCCATCGGTGAGCGTTATCCGCACCAGGTATCCGGCGGCCAGCTGCAGCGGCTTATGGCCGCGATGGCTCTGATCACCGATCCAGATCTTGTGATCCTCGACGAGCCGACCACTGCCCTGGACGTCACCACGCAGGTGGAAGTGCTGCGGGTATTCCGCCGCGCCGTGCAGGAACGCCGTACCACTGCGGTCTATGTCAGCCATGACCTGGCCGTGGTGGCCCAGGTCGCGGACCATATCCTGGTGCTGCGCGACGGCAAGATGCGCGAACTGGGCGAGACGGACCAGATCCTGTACCAGCCAGCGGACGACTACACCCGTTGCCTGCTCGCCGCCGCCAAGCCCGCCGAGCGCCCCGGGGCCACCGTCGATCCGGACAAGAGTCCCCTGCTGCTAGAGGTACGCGACCTGTCGGCCGGCTATGGTCCGCTCGACGCGCACGGCCAGCCCGCCTCGAAGATCCTGGAGGGCGTGGACCTGAAGCTGTACCGCGGCCAGGCAATCGGCGTCATCGGCGAGTCTGGTTCGGGCAAGACCACGCTCGCGCGTGCGATTGCAGGGCTGGTCGCCCCCTGCCGTGGCAGCATTGCGTTCAATGGCCATTCGTTGAAGCCGACCGTCGCGCAGCGCAGCCGCGAAGAGCTGCGGCGTATCCAGATCGTATTCCAGATGGCCGATACCGCGCTCAATCCGGCTCGCACGATCGAGGATATCCTCGCGCGACCGTTGCAGTTCTTCCACGGACTGCGCGGCGAAGCCCAACGCGCCCGCATTCGTCAACTGCTTGATCTGGTGCGCCTGCCGTCCGGCGTGGCCCAACGCCTGCCCGGCGGCCTGTCCGGCGGGCAAAAGCAGCGTGTGAACCTCGCGCGCGCCCTGGCGGCCGACCCGGAACTGATCCTTTGCGATGAGATTACCTCCGCACTGGACACCGTGGTCGGTGCGGCAATCCTTGACCTGATGGCGGAACTGCGCAAGGAACTTGGCGTCTCGTATCTGTTCATCAGCCATGACCTGCATACCGTGCGCGCCATCTGCGACGAGATCGTGGTGATGCAGGACGGCCGCAAGGTCACGCAGGTCGCACACGAGGACTACGAACGCGGACCGCATCATCCTTATTTCACGCTGCTCGCCCGCTCCGTGCCGGAGCTGCGCCGCGGCTGGATCGACGAAGTCAACCTGCATATCGAAGGCGCGCGCGCGGTACAAGGCGTACGCAGCGCCGCCTGATTCATTCTCACGGAGATCTCTTTTCATGCCTTTGTACCTGAACCAAGACCTGCTTCCCGGCCGCAACTTTGTCGGCGGCGAATGGTGCAGTGCGGCCGATGACCGCACCGTGTCCGTGGTGGACCCCGCCACGGAAGAAGCCTTCGCGACCGCGCCGGATAGCGGCGCTGCCGACGCGCTCCGCGCCGTCGACGCCGCCCACGCCGCATTCCCCGCATGGCGCAAGACCCCGGCCAAACAGCGCGCGCAGATCATCAAGCGCTGGAACGATCTCGTGGTCAGCCACCAGGAAGACCTTGGCCGGCTGATCTCCAGCGAGCAAGGCAAGCCGCTGGCGGAAGCCAAAGGCGAGGTTCTGTACGCGGCCAGCTATATCGAATGGTTCGCGGAAGAAGCCACGCGAGCGGATGGCGACGTGATCGCCGCGCCGGTACAGGGCCGCCGCATGCTGGCGCTGCGCGAGCCGGTTGGCGTCGTCGCCGCGATCACGCCATGGAATTTCCCTGCCGCAATGATCGCACGCAAGATTGCCCCCGCGCTGGCTGCCGGCTGCACTGTGGTATGCAAGCCGGCGGAAGATACCCCGCTGACCTCCCTCGCACTGGTAAAGCTTGCCCAGCAGGCCGGCGTGCCGCCGGGCGTATTGAACATCGTCACGGCCTCGCGCGAGCGGGCTGCCGAAGTCGTCGATGTGTGGCTGGATGATGCACGCGTGCGCAAGATTACCTTTACCGGCTCGACGCCCGTCGGCAAACACCTGGCACGCCGCTCCGCCGATACGCTGAAGAAGCTGTCGCTGGAGCTTGGCGGCAACGCTCCGTTCATTGTGTTCGACGATGCGGATCTGGACGCGGCCGTCGACGGGCTGATGGCCGCAAAGTTCCGCAACGGCGGACAGACCTGCGTGTCTCCGAACCGGATCTATGTCCAGGACAAGGTCCACGATGCCTTTGTCGACAAACTTGCCGCGCGCGTCGGTGCGCTGGTCGTTGGTCCCGCGACCGACCCGGCGGCGCAGATCGGCCCGATGATCAACGCGCGCGCGGTGGACAAGATCGAACGCCATGTGCAGGACGCGCTGAGCCGTGGGGCCCGCGTGGTGGTCGGCGGCCAGCGCATTCGCAACGCGCAGTGCACCGGTCCGAATTACTACGCGCCGACCGTGCTGGTGAATGCGGATGCGTCCATGCAATGCTCTTGCGAGGAAACCTTTGGCCCCGTAGCGCCCGTGACCCGCTTCCATACCGAAGCCGATGTGGTTGAGGCGGCCAATGCCACGCCGTTCGGCCTCGCCGCGTATTTTTACTCAACTGACGTTCGAAGGATCTGGCGCCTGGCTGATGCACTGGAGACGGGCATTGTTGGCGTCAACGAAGGCGCACTGGCCGCGGAAGCGGCCCCCTTCGGCGGCGTCAAGGATTCCGGATACGGGCGCGAAGGCTCGCGGCACGGCCTCGACGAGTATATGCACATCAAGTACGTGTGCCAGGGCCAGCTGGACTGAGCGGCTGAGTCAGGCGAAGGCTTTTCTCGTCAGCATGCGGAGCGGCCGGCCTTGCCGGCCGCTCCGCATTTCAACGTCGGCGACGGACGCGATCATCCGGCCAACGAAGGAACTGCTGTTCCCCTCCTTACAACAGGATTCGCTACCAATACAGGGAGCGAAATCCGTCAAAGCGCCTCCGGCATCCTCCCTATACTCGTCTTCACGATTAGCGTCAGCCAGCGTGAACGACAAGACTGCACGGCGGCCAGGACCGCCCCGTGCAGAAACGCTTGCCGGCTCCAGTTCCTTCACAACTCACCGCGACCCCGGCTTCGCGGAACCTGAAAAAAGAGGTGTAGTGCAATGACCCAGTCCAACCAGGACCTTATCGCGCTCCGTACGCAACATGTGCCTCACGGCATCGTCACCGCCCATCCGGTTTTCGCGGACCGGGCCGAAGGCTCTTACATCTGGGATGTGGAAGGCCGCCGTTATATCGACTTTGTGGGTGGCATTGGCGTGCAGAACATCGGCCACAACCACCCCAAGATTGTCGAGGCGGTGCGCAAGCAATTGGGTCGCGTTACCCATGCGGCGTTCCAGGTGGTTGGCTATGACGGTTATGTCGAGCTGGCCGCGCGGCTGAACAAACTCGTCGGCGGCGCGGCGCACTACAAGACCCTATTCGCGACAACAGGCGCGGAGGCCGTCGAGAACGCGATCAAGATCGCACGCGCCTACCGCAATGTGCCGGGGGTCATCGCGTTCCGTGGCGGGTTCCATGGACGAACCTTGCTCGGCACCACCCTCACAGGCATCAGCGCTCCTTACAAGCAGAACTTCGGGCCCCTCGCCGGCGAGGTTTACCACACGCCGTACCCGGATGCGTTCCGCGGCTTTTCCAGCGCAGACGCGATTCGCGCCCTTGAAGACCTGTTCGCGACGCAGATCGCGCCCGACCGCGTTGCCGCCATTATTCTAGAGCCCGTGCAAGGCGACGGAGGCTTCATCCCTGCCGGAAGCGAGTTCCTGCGCGCGCTGCGCACACTGACGGAAAAGCATGGCATCGTGCTGATCCTGGATGAGATCCAGGCCGGCTTCGGCCGCACCGGCAAGACGTTCGGCTACCAGCATGCGGGCATCCAGCCGGACCTGGTCACCGTCGCGAAAAGCCTGGCCGGTGGCTTGCCGCTGTCCGGCGTGGTCGGGCGCGCCGAGATCATGGACGCGCCGGCAGGGGGAGGCCTGGGTGGGACCTATGGTGGCAACCCGCTCGCTTGCGCCGCCGCGCTGGCCGTGCTCGACGTATTTGAGGAGGAACAGCTTCTCTCCAAGGCACACGGACTAGGCGAGACACTGCGTGCAGGGCTCGATCAGCTCGCCCGGGAGTTCCCCGCCATCGGCACCGTGCGCGGTCTGGGCCCCATGCTGGCATTGGAGTTCGTCAAGAACGGCGACCCGTTCCAGCCTGACGCGGCCTTCGCGCAAGCGGTTATCGACCGCTGCCGCGAAGGGGGCTTGCTCGTGATCAAATGCGGCGTGCATCGAAATACCGTACGCCTGCTGGCACCGCTGAACACCAGCCTGGAAACCGCTCAGGAGGCCATGGAGATCCTGCGCGCGGCCATTGCGCTGGCCACTAACGCTGAGCAATAACCAGGACACCGGCGCCGCGAACGGCGCCCGGCACACAGCAATTTCGCTGGGCGCGCATGAAAGCCCCGCGGCTCCCTACAGCGTAGGGAGCCTTTGCCTCATCTGCCGCTACAGAAGCCAGTCAGGCATCGAGCCACACATGCTCGGCAAACGAGTAGCCCATCAGACCTCCCAACGGGATGGGCGACAGGCCCTTGAGCTTGGTCGTATGGGCGTCGATGCTTGCCAGGAACAGCGGGATGCCGATGCCCGCATCCTCGTGAATCATCGCCTGCATGTCGGCATACATCTGACTGCGCTTGCCGTTATCGGTTTCGGCCCGCGCGGCCAGCAGCAACTGGTCGAACTTTGGATTCTTCCAGCGGGACTCGTTCCATGGCGCGTCGGACTTGAAGAACTGAGTGAGAATGGTGTCGGCGCTGGGCCGTGGGTTCACGTTGCCGAACCCTACGGGGCTATTGAGCCAGTGATTGGACCAATACCCGTCTGCCGGCATGCGCTTGACTTCGAGCTCCAGACCCGCACGCTGCGCTGCCTGTTGCAACACCAGCGCCATCTCGACCGAATACAGGGCAGCCGGCGATGTCACCACTGGCACTTTGCCGGTCACGCCCGACTTGCGCAGATGAAACTTCGCCTTCTCGGGATCGAACGGCCGCTGCGGCAGATCCTTGAAATAGAAGCGGTTGGTGGGGTCGATGGGCTGGTCGTTGGCAACCACCGCATTGCCAAGCGCGATCGCTTGCTTCATCTGCTGGCGGTCCAGCAAGTACTTCATGCCCAGGATAAAGTCAGGGTTCGTGCCGGGGCCCACATCTTTGCGCATGATCAGGTCGGAGTACTGGCCCGATTGCGTCGTGAGGACGGCATAGCCGGGAGTCCCTTTGATCCTCGCCACGGCGCGTGGGTTTATCATCGCGACCAGGTCCATGCCGCCGGACAGCAGTGCGTTGACGCGCGCACTCTCGTCGCCGATACCGACAAACTCGATCTCGTCGAGGTAAGGCTTCCCGGGCTTCCAGTACGCGTCGTTGCGCACCACCAGTGTGCGCACGCCGGGCTTGAACTCCTTGATCTTGTAAGGCCCGGTGCCAATGCCGGCGTTGAAGTCGGTGGTGCCGTCCTTGACGATGTGGAAATGGAACGTACCCAGAATGACCGGCAGATCGGCATTGGGGCTGTTCAGCACCACCGTGACCTCGTTCGGGCCGGTGGCCTTCACGCTTTCGATCTGCTCGGCCAGCACCTTGGCCTTGGAGGCTGTGGCCGGATCCTTGTGGCGCATGATCGAGTACACCACGTCGGCCGGCGAGAGCGCCTTGCCGTCGTGGAAGGTCACGCCCTTGCGCAGCGTAAAGACCCAGGTCTTGGCGTCCGTGGTGTTGAACGTCTCCGCCAGCGCCGCCCGCGGCGTCAGGCTTCGGTCCAGCGAAGTCAGTCCGTTGTACACCATGTTGCAGCGCACGTAGTCGTTCTGGTTCGACTGCTTGGCCGGATCGAGGGTATCGGAAGCGGCAGCCGTGGCTGCCGCCACGCGGATGCGCCCGCCTCGCCTGGGCGTCTGCGCATGCGCGCCGACCGCCGCACCGGCCAGGCCGCCGGCCAGCGTGGCCTGCATGCCCCCCGCCAGCAGCATCTTCAGGACATCGCGCCGGGTGGCGCCGCCTTTGAGCGCTTCCATCATGCGAAGGCTTTCGCTGGGGCCGATAAAGTTTTCCAACTGGTTACGGCTATCGCTCATCGTCTGCTCCTTTGGTGCCGGGGCACGAGGACTGTGCCCCAGGCGGAATGCTGTTGACCCTCGGGCTTGGCCCGCAATTTCTCTATTCTTCGAAACCGACGACTGCCAGGATCGACTTCAGGTGCTTCATGCTAGTCAACCCGCACCAGCATTTGTTTCCGTTGGGGGCTGCGCGACCGCATCCAATTGCAAAGCTGGCACCTCCGGCAGACGAATCTTTCAAACTACGGATAAACCCCAGCCTGTTTCAGCAGCCTGGCATCAGGTCACTTGGCATCATCCGCCGTGTGATGCGCTCATTCCAGTCCTTCCTGCGCTGCCTTGCCCTTCCCGCACGGCGAGTCGGCCGCCTCCCTGCCCCTACCGCCAATGGAAGCCGGCCCCCGCTGTCCCGATGCAGCCGGCGCCACTCCGTCTCCCGCTGTGGCGCAGCCGCCAGAACAGCCAGTCAATACGGGACAGCGTCGTTCAGGCGCTTGACGGACCCCGCGCCAAACAATCTGCTGTCTCGCCCCGCATAACGGCAGCGTTCATCGTGGCGCCCCCACAATGCGGCACCATACCGCGCGCCACCGCCGCTAAGCTTGTTCCAAACCAGCCGGCAGCGCTACGCACGAATGGATGCGAAGGAAACCGCGATGACCCTGATCAATGACCTGCCCCAACTCGCTTCGCTTGACGCCGCGGACCGTGCGCATCTGATCCATCCCGTCTCGCCGTGGCGCCTCCACGAGCAGCGCGGCCCTACCGTACTGGCTTCCGGCCGCGGCGCGTGGTTGACGGATGCCAACGGCAATAAAGTCCTCGACGCGTTCGCCGGCCTTTGGTGCGTCAATATCGGCTATGGACAGGAAAGCGTGGTGCAGGCCGCCGCCGAGCAGATGCGCCGCCTGCCCTATGCGACCGGTTACTTTCACTTCAGCAGCGAGCCTGCCATCCGCCTCGCCGAGAAGCTTGTGCAGCTCACGCCCGGCTCATTGAACCACGTCTATCTCACCCTGGGTGGCTCCGAAGCGGTTGATACGGCCGTGCGCTTCATTACGCAATACTTCAATGCCACCGGGCGGCCAACGAAGAAGCATTTCATCGCGCTGGAGCGCGGCTATCACGGCTCTTCTTCCACCGGTGCCGGACTGACCGCCCTGCCTGCCTTCCACCGCGGCTTCGACCTGCCCCTGCCAACGCAGCACTACATTCCCTCTCCCGATCCCTATCGCGCCAGCGACCCCGACGATGCCAAGGGAATCATCGACGCCTCGGTAGCAGCGTTGCGCAACAAGGTCGCGGAGCTCGGCGCGGACAATGTGGCCGCCTTCTTCTGTGAACCCGTGCAGGGCTCGGGTGGAGTGATTGTGCCGCCCAGGGGCTGGCTCAAGGCCATGCGTGACGCGGCGCGCGAGCTGGACATTCTTTTTGTCGTCGACGAAGTCATTACGGGCTTCGGGCGCACCGGCCCCATGTTCGCCTGCGAGGCTGAAGAGGTTGTCCCCGACATCATGACACTCGCAAAGGGCCTCACCGCCGGCTACGTGCCCATGGGCGCGACGATGATATCCGAGCAACTGTATGCCGGCATTGCCGACGGCGCTCCCGATGGGTCGCCAGTTGGCCATGGCGCGACATACTCCGCTCATCCGGTCAGCGCCGCGGTGGCCCTGGAGGTGCTGCGCCTGTATGAGGAAGGCGGCATCCTGGCCAATGGTCAGCGGGGCGCAGTGCCGTTTGCCGCGGGCCTGGATGCGTTGCGCAGCCATCCGCTGGTGGGTGACTCGCGCCATCGCGGACTGCTCGGCGCGTTGGAGCTCGTAAGCGACAAGGACAGCAAGCGCGGCTTCGACCCTTCGCTGCGCCTGGCCGAGCGGATCGCGGCGACAGCCTACCGCAACGGCATTGTGTTCCGGGCCTTCGCCGACAATATCCTGGGCTTTGCCCCCGCACTGACATATACCGAGGCCGAGTTCGAGCTGCTGTTCGCACGCGTGAAGAAGACGCTGGATGACGTGCTTGCAGCAGCTGACGTGCGCGCCGCGCTTGCAAGCTGATTGCGAACCGGCAACGTCGACAAATCGATTTCCCTAGCCCCTTGCTTTCCGCACGACTGTTTGCCAGAGCCATCGTTTCCGATCTGTCGCTGAGACGCTCTTTCGACGTGCGACAGCGCCCCCAGCCCCCAGCGCTGTGCCGCAAAGCATTGCTTAGCGCCGCTTTTAGAAAAAAGGCCCACAGGCATGGCAGCCTGTGGGCAAACGCCTCACAGTGAAGCAGGGACCGCTGAAGAAAAACGGACTGGAAATCGATTGCTAGGACGGACGGAAGATGGCATAAACCTTTGCTACATGCTCCCGGCTTTCCCAACTGCATTGCGCATGCTGTTCGACCAGGAAAATATCGCCTTCGGAAAATGTGCCGCTGCGGCCAGTCTCGTCCTGGAACGTCACACTGCCGTCCAACAGGTGCATCAGTTCGTAATGGATATACGGCATTGCACGGCGGTGGTAAGG
Source organism: Cupriavidus oxalaticus (assembly GCF_004768545.1). NCBI lineage: Bacteria > Pseudomonadati > Pseudomonadota > Betaproteobacteria > Burkholderiales > Burkholderiaceae > Cupriavidus > Cupriavidus oxalaticus. The sequence continues at coordinate 1,159,775 of NZ_CP038636.1, forward strand.
CGTCGAATCCCAGGTGCCGCAGACAAATTGCCCGTCCTCGGAGCGATAATCGGTATGGTTGCGGCAAACCGGCGTCGGCGTAAGCAGAAACTCGGCCGGTGGCGTGCCGGATTGTTGCAGTTCCGGCACCTGCGCGATTGGCACCAGTGCGCGCGAGCCAATGACGCTGTGGTTGTAGCGCATGAAAATAATGGTGACAGGCGCTTCGGCACGCCACGCAAACCCCGCATCGCGCAGTATGACGGCACTGTTGCCGGAACCGAGGACGACCGTTTGGCCCATCTGCGTCAACGTCAGGCTGCCATCGCTGACGATAATGAACTCGTCCGCCTGCAGGTCAGCAACGGCTCCCGCACCAGCATCGAGCGCGATCTTCCCTACCGTGACGGGCCCCGGCGGCAAGTCGAGAAGCCGGCGGCTGGACAGGAATGCATCTTCGCCATCCCGCGCGGTGACCGGGATGCCCCGGGTATGGTCCCGCGCAAACTCGCGCAGATCGACAAAAGTCGCCGGGGTGGCGCGCTGCTGCAAACTCGACATGACTTGTTCCCGCGATCAATGAGATTGCGCTGCATAGCCTGTCCGCGCAGGGTCTCGGAATGAAGAAATTGGTGGACAGGCACGGTCAGAGCACCATGAAAGCGGCGTCGCTCGTTCCTGCAACCCGAGTAGGATTAGACCACTACCGGATTTCCGGCGTATCGTGTTTGGGTAGGGCTTAAGGAAAGAATCTATGGCATTCGCCACGCACGGCGGCATATGTTGCTGCAAGCCTCGCATGCGCCCATTATGGGGACGCCGACCGCGCGGTACTCGCTGATGCACCCGCCGACGGTAAGCCAACGGTACGCCCATGGGCTTAGCAATTCATGCGGTCTGCCTCCGGCTTAACCGCATAAGACCCTCGTTACGCCACGGCAGCCAGATGATCGTGCGGAATCTCTGCCAGGCCGCAAAGCGGCCCCAAAGCTATGGCAAGATTACCTGAGTCGCCAGACCCGCCCGACGCGACAATGCCAGGCAATGCTGCCAATGGCGCCCGTAGCAAGTCACGGCGGCCGGTTCAATGTGCCAGAAAGGAAGACATCATGCCAAGCCAAGCTACCGTTGTTCCAGTAACTTATCGCGCGATGAGCGAGAAGGACCTGCCTGCAGCCTATGAGCTGTCGCAGACTATGCGCTGGCCACATCGCCTCGAGGACTGGAGCTTTGTCCTCGGCCTTGGCACTGGCTTCGTCGCCGAAGAAGCCGGTGCGGTGATCGGCACCGGCCTGTGCTGGAAACAAGGACAGCAGGCGTCGCTCGGGATGATTATCGTGTCCCCGGCGCACCAGGGTAAAGGCATCGGCAAAGCGTTGATGAAACTGGTGCTGGAAGCCCTGGGGGAACGTTGCACACTGCTGAACGCAACGCCTGCCGGCCAGCCCCTGTACGAGCAGCTCGGCTTTATCGCGACCGGCACGATCCACCAGCACCAGGGAACGTTGAATGCCCTCGTTCACGCCCCGTCCTTTCCAGGCGAAGCACTGCGCCAGTACGTCCCCGGCGATACCGAGGCCATCATTGCGCTGGGAAACCGCGCCACTGGCATGTCTCGCGACGAGGTCCTCAGGGCATTGCTCGCCGCTGGCGAGACAGTCGTGCTTGAGCGCCATGGCAAGGTCGCCGGATTCTCCATCATGCGCCGCTTCGGACGCGGCCATGCGATCGGGCCGGTGGTAGCGTCTGACACGGATCACGCGAAAGCCCTGATCGCCTATTGGTGCGGAGCCTACGCCGGCTCCTTCGTGCGCATTGACGTCACCGGCACGAGCGGCCTGCAAGGTTGGCTAGCGGAGGCAGGACTACTTCAGGTTGACACGGTGGTGGCCATGGCACGCCACGATGTACCGCAGACGGATAGCACGCTGCAGCAGTTTGCGATCATTAGCCAGGCGCTCTGCTAAGTCAGCGCACCAGCAGCTATCCGGAGATTTACAGGCGATCTCTCATATAGCGACCGCCGGCTTGCGCGGCGGTCGCTGTTGAATCTTGCCGCGCCAGTCCATGCGCGCTTATGCGGCCTCGGCATTGAACTCGGACACGAACGCCGGCGCTGCTTCCATGCGATAGCGTTCATCCTGGCTGACGTAGTACATCGCGGACCGGCCCCGGCGCGCAAACGTTACACAACAGGCATGCTCGAAGCGCCCGAAGCGCGTGACGCCGATCCCGGGCGGATCCCTCCACTCCCATACACGCTGTTCCTCAATGCAGTCCAACACCCGATGCTGCGTCCGGGGATGCATGGATGAACTGAGCATCATGCTGATATAGCCGAACTCGCCCAGCGACGGATAGCGTTGCTGCATTGCCGCCCATCGTCTTTTCGGGGACATTGGGGGAACATTGCCGCCCCCCGTATCCCGCCCGAGATTCCCTCCTTTCTCCGCGTTCATTTGCCTTCCGATATTTGTTGCAGGTTCCTGCCGGTTTTCAACCATGCGGGCTCGATACCGTTTCCGGTACGTCACGCATGGGATCCGCGGGCCATCGTGCGGCGGCCGGCCGCCTCTTGAAGCAGGGATACGTCGCGTGCCGGCCGGTTACGCTGACTTACTGTGCTTGCCTGAGTTGAACCAGGATCGAGGGATCCTCCAGGGTGGAGAGGTCCTGCGTGATCTGCTCCCCTTTCGCGATTCCTCGCAGCAGACGGCGCATGACCTTGCCGGAGCGGGTCTTGGGCAGGTTGTCGGCGAAGCGGATCTCCTTTGGCTTGGCGATCGGGCTGATCTCGCGCGCAACCCACTCGCGCAACACCTTCGCGAACTGCGCTGCTTCCTCCCCCTGCGGGCGTGCGCCCTTCAGGACCACGAACGCGCAGACCGCTTCGCCGGTGGTGTCATCCGGCTTGCCCACCACCGCGGCCTCGGCCACGTCGCAGTGGGCCGCCAGCACCGACTCGATTTCCATGGTGCCCATGCGATGGCCGGATACATTCAGCACATCATCGATGCGACCGGTAATCGTGAAATAGCCGGTCTTGTCATGGCGCACCGCCCCGTCGCCGGCCAGATACAGCTTTCCTCCCAGCTCTGCCGGGAAGTAGCTTTTCCAGAACCGGTCAGCGTCACCCCAGATCGTCCGGATCATGGATGGCCAGGGCCGCTTGATGACCAGAATTCCGCCTTGCCCGTGCGGCAGTTCGTTGCCGGTCTCATCCACCACCGCGGCCATGATCCCTGGCAACGGCAACGTGCATGAGCCGGGTTGCAATGGCATTGCGCCCGGCATCGGGCTGATCATATGTCCACCCGTTTCCGTTTGCCAGAAGGTGTCCACGATCGGACAGTTCCCGTTGCCGACGTTCTGGTGGTACCACCGCCAGGTGTCCGGATCGATGGGCTCGCCCACCGAGCCGAGCAGGCGCAGACTGGACAGGTCGTATCGCCCCGGGTGTACTGCCGGGTCCTTGCCGCTGGCCTTGATCAGGGAACGGATTGCCGTCGGTGCCGTATAGAAGATCGTTGCCTGATGCTTGCGCACCATGTCCCAGAAGCGGCCGGCGTTGGGATAGGTTGGTACCCCTTCGAACACGATCTGGGTTGCTCCTGCGGCGAGAGGGCCGTAGGCGATGTAAGTATGGCCGGTCACCCACCCGATGTCCGCCGTACACCAGAATATGTCGTGAGGCTTGATGTCGAAGGTCCACTTCATCGTCAACGCCGCCCACAACAGGTAGCCACCGGATGCATGCTGCACTCCCTTGGGCTTCCCGGTGGAGCCAGAGGTATACAAGATGAACAGCGGATGCTCGGCCCCGACCCACTCCGGCTCGCAGGCTGCGGGCTGGGCGGCCATCACCGCATCCAGCCATAGGTCGCGTCCCGCAACCAGCGGAATGCTGGCACCAGTACGCCGGTGAACGACAACGTGCCTCACCGTTTCGCAACCGCCCGGCGCGAGCGCTTCATCGGCAATGGACTTCAGCGGCAGGGACTTGCCGCCTCGTACCTGCTCGTCGGCGGTGATCACGGCCACCGCGCCGGCATCGATGATCCGCTCGCGCAGCGACTTCGCGGAGAATCCAGCGAAGACGACGGAATGCACCGCTCCGATGCGCGCGCACGCCTGCATCGCGGCAATGCCCTCGATGGACATTGGCATGTAAATGACGACCCGGTCGCCTTTGGCGACCCCCATGGCACGCAAGCCGTTGGCCAGCTGGCAGACCTTCGCATGCAGCTGCGCATACGTGATCCGCGTGACCAGTCCATCGTCGGCCTCAAACACGATCGCCGTCTTGTCCGCGTTGCCCAGCTGCAGGTTGCAGTCCAGGCAGTTGTACGAAACGTTGAGCTGCCCGTCCTCGAACCAGCGATAGAACGGCGCATGATCCTCGTTCAGCGTCCTGGTGAACGGCTTGTGCCAGCTGATGCAATCGCGTGCGTGCCGAGCCCAGAAGCCTTCGTAGTCTGCCTCTGCGGCCGCGCAGTGGGCCTGATAGGCCGCCATGCCCGCAATGTTCGCTTGATCCACGAACTGGGCGGGCGGATTGATGAGCTCGATTTCCTGTTGCAGCGGTGCAATATCAGACATTGGCAATTCCTGTGGACGATGAGAGCGTGGGTGCTGCGAGTCCGGCCCGGATGCTACGGGGAACTCGCAGCGGTCTGCTCAGCAGTGGGGGCCCGGATTCCCTTACGATCCGGGCATCGCGGCAGGTCGCGGCAGGTTCAGAACTTGTGGCGAATGCCGACAACGGCGCCAAACTGGTTGGTACCGGGACGCACAGCTTCGCTGCTGACGCCCAGCTGGTCATTGAACCCATTTACGCCGAGGTTCGACTTGCCGCGGTTCAGCGCGTACGACACCGTGCTGTAGACGTCGGTTCGCTTCGATAGTGCATAGTCGACCAGCGCCACGAACTGCCATGGATTGCCGGCATTCGACTCTCGCAGATTCTGGTAGTAGGCAGAGCCAGCCACAGACAATGCGGGCGTAACCTGGTAAGCAGCGCCAAGCCAGGCGAGGTTCGACACCGTGTTGGCGAGGGCAACGCCCGGCAGGACGGCACCGTTGAACGCGTGCGCATACCGATACCCTGCATAGACCTTGGCCGAACCCACCGAGTAGGTCGCCGCCGCTGCCGCGCGCCGGATCAGGCTGTTGGTCGACAGCGCGGTAGCTGCCGAACGGTTCGACTGGTCATAGATGGCACCGAAGGCGAACGGCCCGGCGGCATAGCTTGCCGAGGCCGAATACGAACGTCCGTTGGTGAAATTCCCCGCGACTTCCTGGTTGTTGCTATTGAAGCTATACAGGCCGCTCAGGCTTAGTCCGCCGAACTTGCCCATGTACTTGACCGAGTTGTCGGCGCGCGCTCCGCCCATGTACGGGTCCTGTGCGCCAACCGAGTACCGGCTGGCGATGGCCATCGGGTCGTAGGTAACGCCGAAGTCGAAAAAGGGCGTAGTGTGCCGTCCGAACGTAACCTGACCCCACCCGGTCTGCAGGCCGACGTACGCGCCGCGTCCGAACAAGCGACCGCCCTGCGCCGAGGTACCGGTATCGATGTTGAACCCGCTTTCCAACAGGAAAATGCTCTTCAGTCCGCCTCCCAGATCTTCGACGCCACGCACCCCCCAACGCGACCCCGACTGGTTGCCCGACTGAATGGCCCATAGATTGGGACCGGCTGCGCCGGCGGCAACGGTGCCATTTGACGCTACTGCGTGGTTCAGGTACTCGAATCCCACATCAGCGACCCCATAGAGCGTGACGCTCGACTGGGCGTGCGCGCCGGAACCCACCAGACATGCGGCCGACATTGCCAACATTCTATACTTCATGAAAATTTCTCCTCCCATTGCTTTGATTTACCCATTACCTGAAATGCACGGGGTCAGGCGAATTCATCATCGATATTTCTTCAAGATGAATTCGCATTTTCATGGCTTCCTGAATGATATTAATATCTATTTTCAGGCACGCCGATGTTTATTATTGATGACCGTCGGATCAGGTGATATGTGATATTCTCTTTATCGTTGATGCCACGATATCTACCTGATTATTTGAAGACGTCAGTATCCTTTTGCCCGATCGACAAGCCCGATGACCGGCTCGCCGTTTTCATGGCGGCGCATATTGTCCAGCACAGCCATGGCAGCAGTATCCGGTCGGGTCATGCTGGCAATGTGGGGCGTGATCCATACCTTCGGGTGCCGCCACAATGGGTTGTCCGCGGGCAGCGGTTCGGGATGTGTGACATCGAGAATGGCGTCGCCGATTTGCCCGGAATCCAGCGCGGCCAGCAAATCCGCGTGGTTAAGTTGCTGGCCCCGGCCAGCGTGCACCAGTCCGGCACCCCGCGGCAAGGCGTTGAACAGGCGCGCGTCCAGCATGCCGCGCGTTTCGTCTGTTAGCGGCAGCAGGCACAAGAGGATATCGGTACGTGCGAGGAATGCGTTGAGTTCCGCCTGACCGGCGTAGCACGTCACCCCGTCGATGCTGCGTTGCGATCGCGACCATCCCGCACAGTCGAAGCCAAACGAGCGCAGGCGCGCCAGCACTGCCTGCCCCAGAGAGCCTAGTCCCAGCACTCCGACACGCCGCTCTTGCGCCAGTCGCACCTGGATGGGACTCCAGTTCGACTGCGCCTGTTGCCGCCGATATGCCGGCATGTCGCGGTGGAGCGCCAGCACCGAGAACACCGCATACTCCACCATGCCCTCCACGATACCTGGCTCGATCATCCTCACCAGCGGCATATGTGCCGGTACTGATTTCAGATTGAACTGGTCAACGCCCGCGCCCGTTGAGAACACCACTTGGAGGTTGGGAAAGCGCTGTGCAATATCCTCGGGCGGCTCCCACGCCGCCAGGTACCGGACCTGCGCGGGGTCGCCAATATCGGGCCAGATGCGGAAATCAACATCCGCCCGCTCGCGCGCAAAGACCTTGGCCCACTGCTGGCCTCGCGCCGGATCTGCTTTGTAAATGAATGTGCTCATGTAGGGCGTCTCCGGTCTAAGAGCGGTTGTCGTTGAGAAGGCCAAACTACAGCGCGGCCTGGTTCACACAGGGAGCGTGCGGTCGCGAGACCGCCGCGATCATTTGAGGCACTGTTCAGCGGCCGGATGACCCGGCGCTCCATGGGTCAGGATCACGCATCGATCCACACGTTCTCGGCGAACATATAGCCCATCAGCCCCCCCAGCGGAATGGGCGACAGGCCCTTGAGCTTGGTCGTATGGGCGTCGATGCTTGCCAGGAACAACGGGATGCCGATGCCAGCATCCTCGTGAACCATCGTCTGCATGTCGGCATACATCTGCTTGCGCTTGGCGACGTCGGTCTCACCGCGCGCCGCTACCAGCAACTGGTCGAACTTCGGGTTCTTCCAGCGCGACTCGTTCCACGGCGCATCCGATTTGAAGAATTGCGTGAAGATGGTGTCGGCGCTGGGCCGCGGATTCACGTTGCCAAAGCCAACATGACTGTTGAGCCAGTGGTTCGACCAGTAGCCATCGGCCGGCATGCGCTTGATGTCGAGCTCCAGGCCGACACGCTGCGCGGCCTGCTGCAACACCAGCGCGGTCTCGACCGAATACAGCGCTGCGGGGGACGTCACCACTTGTACCTTGCCGGACACGCCAGCTTTGCGCAGGTGAAACTTCGCCTTCTCGGGATCGAACGGCCGCTGCGGCAGATCCTTGAAATAGAAGCGGTTGGTGGGGTCGATGGGCTGGTCGTTGGCAACCACCGCATTACCGAGCGCGATGGTCTGCCGCATCTGCTGGCGGTCCAGCAAGTACTTCATGCCCAGGATAAAGTCAGGGTTGGCGCCGGGGCCCACGTCCTTGCGCATGATCAGGTCGGAGTACTGGCCGGATTGCGTCGTCATGATGGCGTAGCCCGGGGTCCCCTTCACCCTCGACACAGAACGCGGGTTGACCATCGCCACCAGGTCCATCCCGCCGGACAACAGCGCATTGAGCCGCGCGCTGTCGTCGGCAATGCCGACGAGTTCGATCTCGTCGAGGTATGGCTTGCCCGGCTTCCAGTATGCGTCGTTGCGCACCACCAGCGTGCGCACACCGGGCTTGAACTCCTTGATCTTGTAAGGCCCGGTGCCGATGCCGGCGCTGAAGTCGGTGGTGCCGTCCTTGACGATGTGGAAATGGGACGTACCCAGAATGACCGGCAGATCGGCATTGGGGCTGTTCAGCACCACCGTGACCTCGTTCGGGCCGGTGGCCTTCACGCTCTCGATCTGTTCGGCCAGCACCTTGGCCTTGGAGGTCGTGGCCGGATCCTTGTGGCGCATGATCGAGTACACCACGTCGGCCGGCACAAGCGCCTTGCCGTCGTGGAAGGTCACGCCCTTGCGCAGCGTAAAGACCCAGGTCTTGGCGTCCGTGGTGTTGAACGTCTCCGCCAGCGCCGCCCGCGGCGTCAGGCTTCGGTCCAGCGAAGTCAGTCCGTTGTACACCATGTTGCAGCGCACGTAGTCGTTCTGGTTCGACTGCTTGGCCGGATCGAGGGTATCGGAGGCCGCTGCGGTGGCGACCGCCACGCGGATGCGTCCGCCGCGCTTGGGCGTCTGCGCATGCGCGCTCACCGCCGCGCCGGCCAAACCGCCGGCCAGCGTGGCCTGCATGCCCCCCGCCAGCAGCATCTTCAGGACATCGCGCCGGGTGGCGCCGTGTTTGAGCTCTTCCATCATGCGAAGGCTTTCACCGGGACCGACAAAGTTTTCCAACTGGTTACGGCTATCGCTCATGGTTGTACTCCTGTGTATCGATTAGGGAAGGCATGCAAGTCGCGTTGTTGAATACAGGATCGGTTGGTATGGCTTAAGCCAGCCGATCCTTGAGCTGGTAGTACAGGCCAACGGCGGGCAAGAACCATGGCGCGCCGAAGTGTCCGGGAATGGCGGGCCAATCGCGCTCGCGCCATGGGTTGGCGGCTGCGTCGCCGGCCATCACGGCGGCCATGCGCTCACCCATGTAGACGGACATTTGAGTGCCGTGGCCGCTGTAACCCATCGAATAGAAGAGACCGTCACGCTCGCCAGCATGTGGCAGGCGGTCCTGGGTCATGTCAACCAGCCCGCCCCAGCAATAGTCCAGCCGGACATCGGCCAGCTGAGGAAAGATTTCGGCGAGGCCGGCACGCAGGATTTCGCCGCTGGCGGCGTCCTGCTGCGGACTGGAGATGGCAAAGCGCGCCCTGCCGCCGAAGACCAGCCGATGGTCGGGCGTGAGACGGAAATAATGGTGGATGTTCGCCACCGTGGTGTAGGTGCGGCGCTTGGCCAGCAGTGCAGCCGCGCGCTCTGCCCCCAGCGGCTCCGTGGTCACGATAAAGCTGCCGATCGGCACGATGCGCCGGCGCAGCCAGCCAAAGCTGCCATAGCCGCCATGGCGGGTCGCGCCGGTGGCAAGCAGCACCTGCCGGGCCAGCACGGTGCCGCGCGTGGTGTGCAGGCGGTGTACCTGGCCATGCATGCGCTCAACGCGCTGTACACACGTGCCGGTATGAATCTGTGCGCCATGGCGCTGCGCGGCCACGGCCAGGCCTTGGGCAAAGCGGCCCATATGCATCTGGCCGCTGCGTTTGTAGAGCAGGCCGCCGTGGAAGCGTTCGCTCTGGACCTCGGCACGCACGCGGTGCGCGTCGAGTATTTCCACATCGGTATCCACGCCATCGGCGATAAGCCTGTCCGCGCTGCGGCGCAGCGCATCCATCTGATGCGCACGGGTCGCGAGCTTGAGCTTGCCGTTGCGCTCGAAATCGCAAGCGATGCCCTCGTCGCGGATGATGCGCGCCACCGTGTCGACCGCATCGTCGTAGGCGTGGTACCAGTCACGGGCCCGCTGCGCGCCAACCCTGGCAGCAACGTCGGCGTAATCCACCGCAAGGCCATTGTTGACATGTCCGCCGTTGCGCCCGGAAGCCTCCGGCGCAATGGTGGGCCCCGCCTCAAGCACCACGACGCTCGCGCCCCGCCTGGCCAGCGCCAGCGCTGCCGACAGCCCGGTGAAGCCGCCGCCGACGATGGCGACATCGACCTGGGGCGGCAGATCGTACGCATTCAGAGCCAGCGGAGGCACTGAATCTTTCCAATAGGAATCGAGCTTCATAGTGATGTACGGGAGGGACCGCTGAGGGTTTTCAGAGACCAACGACGGCAGGCAGGCCACCGATGTCCTGGATCTCGGTGTAGCGGTAAGCCGCGTTGCCCGGGCCGTGGCCGCGATTCACGAACACCTTGTTCACGATGCCGAGGTCATCGGCCGACATCAGGTCGTAGCGCAGGCTCGACGACACGTGCAGCACGTCTTCAGGATTGCAGCCCAGCGAGTCCAGCATGTACTCGAAGGCCTTCAGCCGCGGCTTGTAGGCCTGCGCCTGCTGCGCGGTGTAGACGCGGTGGAACGGCGCGCCCAGCTTCGCCACGTTCTTCTGGATCTGGTCGTCCGAGGCGTTCGACAGGATCACCAGCGGAATCTCCTTGGCCACCTTGGCCAGGCCCGCCGGTACATCCTCGTGCGGGCCCCAGGTCGGCACCGCGTCGTAGTACGACTGGCCATCGCTGTCCAGGTACTGGATCTTCCACTTCTTGCACAGGCGGCGCACGGCGTTCTTCAGCACCACTTCATACGGCTGCCAGTCGCCCAGCACCTCGTCGAAGCGATAGGCGCTGAAGTCGGCGATGAATTGCTCCATTTGCTCAGGGGCAATCCGATCGGCGAACAGCTCGCGCGTCATCTCGCCCATGCGGAATCGCGTGAGCGTGCCATAGCAGTCAAAAGTCACGTACTTGGGTCGGAAGGTCATGTTTTCTGATCCTCAGGGGTTACCGGTCATCGACCGGGGTGGAACTGCGCGTTGTCCGGCGCAGATGACAGCGTGATTGCGGGGGATTAGAGCATGCGAGCTCTTTACGGTTATTGGGAAATTCAGCCGCGTCACGCGGCGAAAATGCGGTTATTTAAGTTGCGACGGCAGGTCGTGCGGCCTGCACCGCGGCTGTGCGTCCACAGGCCCCTGTCCTGCCGGCATGCATGGCTACCGCGGCTCGGAAAAATCGATCAGCACGCTCTTGAAGCGCAGGTTCGCCTCGACCGCCTGCCGGCCAAGATCCTTGCCGATGCCCGACTGGTGGTAGCCTCCGGTCGGAATCACAAAGTCGGCGCTGCGCCCATAACGGTTGATCCATACCGTGCCGGCCGAGATGCCGCGCATCGCCCGTAACGCCCGCCCGATGTCCGCCGTATGCACGCCTGCGGCGAGGCCGTAGTTCGCATGCCCGGCCAGCTCCAGGCCTTCTTCTTCATCGCCGAAGGTCTGCACGGTCAGCACGGGGCCGAATATCTCCTCCTGCACGGCAGCGTTGTCTGCGGCCACCCCGGAGATCAGCGTGGGCTGGAAGTACGCGCCGCCCGGGCCACCGTCGAACAGGCCGCCGCCGCAGCGCAATTCCGCGCCGGTCTGTCTGGACCGCTCGACGATGTCCAGGATGCGCGACGCCTGCCCTGCCGAAATAATGGGTGCCAGCGTGGTTGCGTCGTCCCAGGTCGCACCCGGGCGCAGGGCTGCGAAGCGCGCCACGATGCGCTCGACCAGCGCCTCGGCGACGCCCCGCTGCACAATCAGGCGCGAGCCGGCGACGCACACTTGCCCGGCATTGCCGGTAATGGCCCCGGCGATAATGCCGGCCAGCCGGTCCAGGTCGGGGGCATCGTCGAATACCAGTTGCGCGCTTTTTCCGCCCAACTCCAAGGTCACGGGCTTGGGCCCATGCACCGCGCAAGCAGCCATGATCGACGCCCCGGTGCGCGTCGATCCCGTGAAGGTCATTTTCGCAACCAGCGGGTGGCGCGTGAGCGCATCGCCGGTGGTTTGTCCGTCGCCCTGGACCACGTTGAACATGCCCGGCGGCACACCAGCTTCGATAGCGAGTTCCGCCAGCCTCACCGCCGAGAACGGCGTCAGTTCCGACGGCTTCAGCACGACCGCATTGCCTGCGGCAAGTGCTGCGCCAACCTTCCACGACACCATCACCAGCGGGAAATTCCACGGCGTAATGGCGCCAACGACCCCGTACGGCTCGGCCACCACCATGCCCAGATGGTCGGGCCGGGTGGCGGCTACGTCTCCACCAAGCTTGTCCGCGTATTCGGCAAAGAAGCGCAGGCCCTCGGCCGTGAATGGCACGTCCCCGGCACCGGCATCGCGGACCGGCCGTGTCGAGCACACCGCTTCGAGAGGCGCAAGTCCCCGCACGTCGGCCTCGATCAGGTCCGCCCAGCGGCGCAGCACGCGGGCCCGCTCGCGCGGTGCACGGCGCGCCCAGTCACTGGTGCGCAACGCCCGCCACGCGTCTTGCACCGCGGCATCGACCGTGGCAGCATCGGCCAGCGGCAGCTCGGCATGCACCCGGTTGTCGGAGGGTCGGCGCACCGGGATCCGGCCTGCGTCGGTCACTAGGCGGCCACCGATGAAATGGCCCGCGGGCACAGGGATCGTCTGGGGATCGAATACTTGCACGGGATGAAGGGCGCCTGGGGTTGGCACCGTGGTTGATTCATGGTTTCCATGCTAGACGCGAAGCCTCAGAATTTGTCCCTGTTGCGGTCTGCGCCACCGCATCGAATTTCAAAGCCGCCCCCCCACGCGAACGAATCTTCCAATCCCCGGAGAAACCCTGAGGCGCGGCCCGGCACGACGACATGGAAAACAAGCTTGATATGGCGCTCCAGCCGCATCGATCGATGCGAGGCGGCCCACAACCGTCCAATCCAACACCGAACAATCTGCTGTCATGGCGGAGATAACAGCAGCGTCATTCGTGCGTTCCGCAAATGCAGCACCATGCCATGCGACTGCAGCTCTAAGCTTGTGAAAGCTTCCCGCCGTTTTCGCCACGCACGCATGGAAGCCTGCCGTCATGCAGCCATGATGACTCGATGACACAGCGGAGCGCGCCTTGACCGACGACGCGCTGTCCCGGTCCGACGTCCGCGCGGCAACGACATGACAGCTGCCGCGCCATAACCGCCGTTACCGGATCAACGCCATGCCCGACACCTCCCATTCTCCGCCGCCTCGCTTTACGCGCCTGGCAGAGTCCGATCGCCCCACTATCACCCTGCGCATCGACGGCCACAGCGCCACCGCGCTGGCCGGCGACACCTTGCTGGTCGCGTTGCTGATGAACGGCCGGCGCGTGCGCGACAGCGAGTTCGGCGACGGCCCGCGCGCCGGCTTCTGCCTGATGGGCGCCTGCCAGGACTGCTGGGTCTGGACGCCCGCCGGCCAGCGCCTGCGCGCCTGCTCCACCCCGGCCGAGGCCGGCATGGAGGTGCTGACCCGGCCGCCCGCACAGCACTGGCCGGCCACGCCCGACCTGCAGGAATCGCTCGCCCGCCACCGCCAGGGAGCCGCCGCATGAGCGCCCTGTCCGCATCGCCACGCATCGTCGTGGTCGGAACCGGCCCCGCCGGCGTGCGCGCGGCCCAGGCGCTGGTCCAGGCCGGACTGCGCCCCACCGTGGTCGACGAGGGCCGCCGCGACGGCGGCCAGATCTATCGCCGCCAGCCCGAGGGCTTCAAGCGCTCCTACGCCAAGCTCTATGGCAGCGAGGCCCACAAGGCCCAGGCCCTGCACCGCGACTTCGACGCGTTGCGCGACCGCATCGACTATCGCCCCGACACGCTCGCGTGGAACCTGACCGAAGGCGAGCTGCACGTCGTGCGCGACGGCGAACCGAAGACCTTGCCCTTCGATGCGCTGCTGGTGTGCGCCGGCGCGACCGATCGCCTCATGCCGGTGCCCGGCTGGCACCGCGCCGGCTGCTACAGCCTCGGCGCCTCGCAGATCGCGCTCAAGGCGCAGGCGTGCGCCATCGGCTCGCAAGTCGTCTTCCTCGGCAGCGGGCCGCTGCTTTACCTGGTGGCCAACCAGTACGTGCAGGCCGGCGCGCGCGTGGCCGCGGTGCTCGACACCGCGCCCGCCACCAGGTCGTGGGCCGCCATCGCCGGGCTGCTGGCGCGTCCGCGCCTGGCCCTGCGCGGCCTCGGCCTGATCCGCGCACTGCGCGCCGCCGGCGTGCCGGTGCTGCAGGGCGTGGCGCCGCTGGCCATCGACGGCGATGACTGTCTTGGCGTGCAGGGCGTCACCGCGCGCGATGCGAGTGGGCGCGAGCAGCGCTTTGCCTGCGACGCCGTCGGCCTGGGCTGGCATCTGCGTGCCGAGACGCAGCTGGCCGACCTCGCGCGCTGCGAGTTCGCCTTCGAGCCCGTGAGCCGCCAGTGGCTGCCGCGCATCGACCAGGACGGGCGCAGCAGCACTCGCGGCGTCTACCTGGCCGGCGATGGCGCCCGCATCCTCGGTGCCGATGGCGCCGAGGCCGCGGGTCGGCTCGCCGCGCTGGCGGCGCTGGCCGACCTCGGCCACGCGCGCGGGCGCGAGCTGTACACCGCCGAGTCCGCCGCCCTGCGCCGCACACTCGGCAAGATGGACCGCTTCCGCCAGGGGCTGGCGCGCGCCTTCCCGTGGCCGCACGCGCAGGCCGCCGCTCTGCCCGATGACACAGTGGTGTGCCGCTGCGAGGCCGTGACGGTGGGCGAGCTGCGCCGCTGCGTGACCGAGCTCGACAGCCAGGAACTGAACCGCGCCAAGGCCTTCAGCCGTGTCGGCATGGGCCGCTGCCAGGGCCGCTTCTGCGGCCATGCCGCGGCCGAGATCGTGGCGCAGCGCTGCGCCATCCCGGTCGAACAAGTCGGTCGCCTGCGCTCGCAGGCACCGGTCAAGCCATTGATGATGAATACCAGCGAGGTGAAGGCATGAGCAGCACGGCAACCCGGAACCAGGACGCCGATGTGCTGATCCTCGGCGGCGGCCTGATGGGCACCACCACCGCCTTCTTCCTGCGCCAGCGCGGCCTCTCGGTGATCCTGCTCGAGCGCGAGCTGGTCGGCCGCCAGGCCAGCGGCACCAACTTCGGCAATGTGCGCCGCCAGGGCCGCGCGCTGCACCAGATGCCGCTGGCCAACCGCGCGCGCGCCGTCTGGGGCCGCGTCAGGGAACTGCTGGGCGAGGATCTCGAGTTCGTCCCATACGGCCATCTGCGCGTGTGTTACACCGAACAGCAGGCCGCCGTGCTCGAGCAGCATGCGCACGACGTGAAGCCGCTCGGCCTGGACCTGCAGCTCTACACCGCCGGGCAGCTGCGCCAGCGCTGGGGCATCTTCGCGCCCGCCATCGTGGCGGGCTCGTATTCGCCGCAGGATGGCCATGCCAACCCGCGCCTGGCCGGCCCCGCCTTCGCGCGTGCCGCCCGCCGCGCCGGCGCAAACATTGTCGAGCATGCCGAGGTGATGCAGGTCGAGCGCAACCCCGATGGCTTCGTCGCCCACACCGCCGATGGCCGGCGCTTCCGCGCGCCGCAGCTGCTGGTGGCCTGCGGCGCCTGGTCCAACCGCATCGCCGCGCAGTTCGGCGAAGCCGTGCCGATGGAAGCACGGGGCCCGCAAATGGGCGTGACCGAGCCGCTGCCCTATGCCATCGGCCCCTCCATCGGCATCTCGTCGCCGATCGAATACGAGGGGCTGTACTTCCGCCAGATCTCGCGCGGCAATATCGTCTTCGGCGGCGGGCTCAAGGGACCGGCGCATATCGACCGCATTCGCGCTTACGTCAGGCCCGACAACGTGCTGCGCCAGCTCCGCGAGCTGCGCCGCTTCGTGCCGGCCTTCGAGCACGTGCAGCTGATCCGCGTCTGGAGCGGCATCGAAGGCTACACCTCCGACTGGCAGCCGGTGATGGGGCCCAGCGCCACCGTGCCCGGACTGCACTACGCCTTCGGCTTCAACGGCGAGGGCTTCGCCATCAGCCCCGGCGTGGGCGAGATCATGGCCGAGCTTATCGCCACCGGCCAGACCTCGATCCCGCTCGAACCTTATGCCGTCGGTCGCTTTGCCAGCGCTGATACCCTCCAGGTCAGCGGCTGACCGAGCCTGCGTTCCATCAGCTGCGGCAGCATGCTGTGCCGCAGCAGATACGCCCGACCGGAATGCGTCGTGGCGGAGCCGGCGAATCGCGGCTCCGCATGGCTTTGCTTAGCTCGTCAATGCGCTACGGGGCGCCACCATATTCTCCGGCCGTAGAATCTCCGCCAGAAGCGCATTGCTCACGAGCTGTTCCGACTGAACCAGCTCTACCACGGTTCGACCGGTTTCCTGCGCGAGGCGCGCGATTCGCGTAGCGTTCTCATATCCGATATACGGATTCAGCGCTGTCACGATACCGATCGAACGCTGGACCAGCGCGGAGCATTGCTCGGGGTTCGCGGTGATCCCTTCGATGCATTCACGGTCCAGCATGCGCACGGCGCGCGACAATAGCCGAATGGAGTCATAGAGCTTGTAGGCGATGAGCGGCTCCATCGCGTTGAGCTGCAATTGGCCCGCTTCGGCCGCCAGGGTCAGCGCGGCATCGTTGCCGGCGATCTCATAAGCGACCTGGTTCATCGCTTCCGGAATGACCGGGTTGACCTTGCCCGGCATGATCGAGCTGCCGGGCTGGCGCGCAGGCAGATTGATTTCCGCGATGCCGGTCCGCGGGCCGCTTGAAAGCAGGCGCAGGTCATTGCTGATCTTCGACAGACGGAGTGCCGTCTTCTTGACGAGTCCCGATAGCAGCACGAAGTCGCCCATGTCCGAGGTCGCGGCGATCAAGTTGGGCGCGGCGCGAACAGGAAACCCGGACAGCGCAGCCAGTTCTTCGATTGCAATGGCCTGATAGCGCGGATCCGCATTGATGCCGGTGCCGATCGCCGTACCGCCGAGATTGACAGCGCACAGCGTCGCGGGAATGAGCGTACGCAGTTGCTCAAGGTCGGCCGAGACGGTATCGGCCATGGCCTGGAATTCCTGTCCAAGCGTCATGGGAACCGCGTCCTGGAGTTGGGTACGCCCCATCTTCAGGATGCCGCCAAACTGTTGCGCCTTGTTGGCCAGCGTGGCCGCAAGGTGGCCCAGGTTTTCCAGCAGCGGCAGATGAGCCAGGAGCAGTCCGACCCGAATGGCCGTCGGATATGCATCATTGGTCGATTGCGACAGATTGACATCGTTGTTGGGGTGCAGCCGGCCGTAGCTGCCCTTCTGCTCGCCCAGGTGCTCCAACGCGCGGTTCGCCAGCACCTCATTGGCGTTCATGTTCGTGGAGGTTCCGGCACCGCCCTGGATCATGTCAACGACGAAGGCATCGTGGAACGCCCCATCCAAGACTTCCGCGCACGCCTTGGCAATGGCGCCGTGCTTGGCGGCGTCCAGCAGGCCGAGCCGATGGTTGGCATTGGCGGCCGCATGCTTGACGATAGCCAACGCCTTGATGAAGTCCGGGTACTCGCCGATGCAACGGCCGGAAAGATGGAAGTTTTCCTTTGCGCGCAGCGTCTGCACGCCGTAGTACAAGGTGTGATCAAGATCTCGCGTACCCAGTAGATCCTTCTCCTGGCGCGTGGGCGTAGCTGTGGTCATGATGAGGCTTATGTGATGGGTCGAAGGAAAGCGGACAGGACCTGCCGATCCGAGCGGTCAACGCCCTGACAGCCTGAGCAATAGCAGCCTGCGCCGCGCCAGCATGGGTAGATATCGTTTCGTTCAGGCCGACAACACCACGAATACCTTGCGCAGCGTTTCCGTCACGTGCCATTCGCCGGTCGTGTTGGCGGGAAAAAAGAGTGTGTCACCTGCACGGATCTGCTGCGCCTCCCCGTCCGTTGGGGTGAACGTGCTAGCGCCGGCGAGGATGTGCATGACCTCGGCGTTCGCAATCTGGCGCTCGAACCGGCCCGGCGTACATTCCCAGAGACCGGCATGGCTCTCGCCGGCGCCCTCGAGGTCGATGTCGATGCCGCTGAGCTCGCAGGGCGGCTGGGTCAGAGGGCGGGCAGGCGTGCCCTGTTGTTGGAAACCTTCGGCGGTCGCCGATTGGCGAATGATAACGATGCTCATGAATGATCCAGTGTCGATAGGGTAGTTAGCCGCGTCAGTCTGCAGCCAGCGAGCGGCGGGCAACTTCGCAGAACCAGCGCACGCCCAGGGACAGCGCGTCGTCGTTGAAGTCATAGCAAGGGTGGTGCAACGGTCGCTCTCCATCGGGCCCGGGATCGGCACGTCCCTGTCCCAGCCAAAGGTAGGCGCCAGGCTTTTGCTGCAGCATGAAGGCAAAATCCTCGGAAGTGAATGCAGCACGGGGGGCCATGCGCGCCTCCAGCCCGATGGCACGGGCCGCGTCAACGGCCAGTGCCGCTTCCTGCGGGCTGTTCACCGTGGCCGGGTAATAGCGGTCGTAATGCACTTCGACCTCGGTTCCGCTCGCCGTTGCCACGCCATGCGCCATCGCACGCAATGCAGTCTCGATCCGGCTCTGGGCTTCCATATCGAAGCTTCGCACCGTGCCGGTTATCCGCACTTCGGCCGGTAATACGTTGTGGCAGTGCCCGCCTTCGATACGCGTGACGGACAACACGGCGGATTCGGCAGGATCAATGCGACGCGCCACGATCGTGTGCAATTGCGACACGAGCTGGCTTGCGGCCAGGATGGCGTCTGCGGTGTGGTGCGGCTGCGCGGCATGGCCCCCACGCCCGCGCAGCACGATATCGAACCGATCCGCCGCCGCCATGATGGCGCCAGGCAAGGTCTGGGCGTGGCCGAGCGGCAAGTCCGGCCAGTTGTGCAGGGCATAGACACTGTCGCAAGGAAATCGCTCGAACAGGCCCTCAGCGATCATGCGGCGGGCGCCCCCCTTGCCTTCCTCTGCCGGCTGGAAGATGAAATGCACCGTGCCATCGATACCGCTGCGCGCAAGCTGACGCGCGGCACCCACAAGCATGCTGGTATGGCCGTCGTGGCCACAGCCGTGATGCTTGCCGGGCGCGTGGCTGACATAAGCCGGGCGGCCCAGTTCCACCATTGGCAATGCGTCCATATCCGCGCGCAGACCTACGCTGCGCTTTACCTTGCCGGCGCGCAGCGTGCCCACCACGCCCGTGCCGCCGATCCCCTCGTGCACCGTGAGACCCAGCATGCGCAATGCCTGCGCCACGATGCCTGCCGTGCGGTGCTCCTCGTAGCCAAGTTCGGGATTGGCGTGCAGGTCCCGGCGCAGCGCAATCAGGTCCGGCAGCAAGTCGGCCACGGGTTCTGCGATCTGGTTCCACCTCATGAGCCGGCCCCCGCTCCATTGGAAGGCTGAATCTGGCGAGGAATGGGATGGTTGGACAGGACTTCGAGATCCCAGAGGTCCATCGGTGCGCTCCGGTGTTACTGAATGCAGAAAGGTAAAAGGTTCAGCAGCGCCACGCGTGCTGCATCGTTGCCAGCTTAAGAGCACTCTCGCCAACGATGGTGCCGATCGCAGCGTGCCGCGCCGCATTGAATTGCGTTTTGCCAGTCCAGGTGAACAGATTGTTCGGCGTCCTGAGCCGGCTTTCCCCCGGTAGCACGCAATCCGGCATGCCGCTCGATTCCCGGTCAGAGAGTAGGTGAATGAGAATCTCTATCATCTGCGCGGCTAAATTCCGGCCCTGCAGTTACTCATGCCACGCTCATGCCATTATTTCCGCCACGCGCCAGGCGCATCGCGCGCCATGCCTGTCACGTCAGCCTGTTACTGTTCCCGCTATCCGATGGGGCGCTTGCCGAAGCGCCGGGGCTTGCGTCGACGGCCGATCTTCCCGAAGTGCGCGTCAGCGCCAATGCAGGCGGCAGCGGGTACGTTGCTGTCGAAGCCGCTGGCGCCACGCGAACTGAAACGCCGCTGCGTGAAATCCCGCAGTCAGTGCGCGTGGTTACCTCCGAGCTCATTGACGACCTGCGCGCGACACGGCTTTCGGACACCGTCGACTATGTGAGCGGAATCGCGCGCCTCAATGACTTTGGCGGGACCTGGGACAACTATGCCATCCGCGGCTTCAGCAGCACGGAGATGGGATACCTGGTCAACGGTTTTCCCGGCTCGCGTGGATACAACCCCATGCGCGACGCCGCCACGGTCGAGCGCTTTGAATTCCTGAAAGGCCCGGCCGCGGCACTTTACGGCAGCAGTGAACCGGGCGGCTCCATCAATATCGTCACTAAGAAGCCAAGGTTCGCGCCCGCGACCTCGGCGGAACTGAGTGCCGGTACGCTCGGGTTCCGGCGCGCCACCGCCGATACCACCGGCCCCCTGAGCAAGACGCTGGCCTATCGCTTCAACATCATGGCCGAGGACAGCGCCAGCCGCAGCTCCCTGATCGACGGCCACAAGTACCTCGTGGCGCCTGCATTGGCATGGGCGCCGGACGACCGCACCCTGCTGCAATACGAAGGAGAGTTCCTGCGGTTGCGTACGCCGCTCGACCGTGGCCTCGTCAATGTGAACGGACAAATCACGCTTCCCCGCGACCGCTACCTGCAGGAGCCCAGCGACCCCAACCTTCATCTTTCCAGCGACACGCACCAGCTGACATTCGAGCGGCAGCTTTCTGCGGCCTGGCGCACGCGGATCGGGGCGAGCTACAAGGAATCGGGCTTCGAGGGATACGCCGCGGAGTTTGGCAGTCTGCTCGCCGATGGCCGTACGCTCACGCGTCGCAACAGCCTGCGGACATTGCCCTCCCGCGACACGTCTGCCCGCGCAGAGGTGGAGGGCAACTTCCATATGGCTGGCCTGGGCCACCGCATGCTTCTCGGCATCGAAGCCTCCCGCCTGTTCATGGGCATGGATATCGCCTACTCCAGCCTCGCGGCCAACGCGTATGCGATCGACATCTATGAGCCGGTGTACGGGCAAGCGAAGCCGGCGGTCTCGCCAGGCATATCGACGCGCGAAAACCAGCGCAACCTGGGCGTCTATCTGCAGGACGAGATGTCGATCGACGAGCGTTGGAAGCTGCTTGCCGGCGTCAGGTTCGATAACTACCACCAGTCAGTGGACAACCTCCTTTCCGCGGCAGCGACCCGACAGCGCCAGAGTGCCGTGTCGCCCCGGATCGGGCTGACGTGGCTCCCGACCGCGCAGTTTTCCGCGTACGTGTCCTTCGGAAAATCGTTCCGTCCGAACAGCGGCGTGGATGAGGCCGGCAACGCCTTTGATCCGCAGTACGCCCGCTCGGTGGAGGCAGGGCTGAAGTGGCAGTCCCACGACGAACGGCTAGGGGCAACCCTTGCCCTCTTCGACATCCGCAAGCACAACGTCCTGACGCGCAGCCCCACCAATCCCAACTTCAACATCGCCACGGGCCAGGCCGCGAGCCGCGGGCTGGAGGTCGATGCATTCGGCAACCTGGACGAGCACTGGCGCATCAGCGGCAGTCTTGCACTGGTGAACGCCAGGGTCACCGAGGACAATGCCATCGCGCCCGGCACCCGGCTGGCCAATATCCCGAGGATCAGTGCGAGTCTGCTCGCCATTCGTGAAGATGCCATGCCGAAGTTCGGCGGCCGCTATGGTATCGGCACCGGCATCGTCTACGTCGGCAACCGATCCGGAAATGCCACCGACACGTACTCGCTGCCCGCCTACGCCACCGTGAAGCTTGTCACGTACTGGCAGCTCGATCGCCGCACGCGCCTTTTCCTGGACGTTCACAACGTGCTCGACAAGACCTACTATCCCGCCTCGTGGGGCAACCACGCCGTAGTGCCGGGACTGGGGCGCCAGTTTGTCGCCGGACTGCGGTACCGGTTCTGACAGCGGAGCAGTGTCGTCCATGGGACCACATGCCGGCCGGCATGCAGCCGCCGCCACGCACAGCATGCCGAGCATGGCGATGAATACGGGATTTCCTTCTGCCGCCCACCCGGTATACGCAATGTGCCGTCGAAATCCAACCACTACAATTTCGGTCACTACTCGCGGCCCTGGTAGCGACCATGGCGCTGTTTCGTTACTTCACAGGACTCGTCATGACGACCCAGACATACAATATCGCCGTGATCCCGGGCGATGGCATTGGCAAGGAAGTCATGCCAGAAGGCTTGCGCGTACTCCGTGCCGCCGCAAGCCGCTTTGGCATTGACCTGAACTTCACCCATGTCGAGTGGGCGAGTTGTGATTACTACGCGGCCACCGGAAAGATGCTGCCGGATGACTGGAAAGCGCAACTGGCGGGCATGGATGCCATCTACTTCGGCGCAGTGGGCTGGCCCGATATCGTGCCGGACCATATCTCGTTGTGGGGCTCGCTGCTGAAGTTCCGCCGCGAGTTCGACCAGTACATCAACCTGCGCCCCGCCCGCCTGTTCGAGGGCGTACCGTGCCCACTGGCCGGCAGGAAGCCGGGCGATATCGACACGATCATCGTGCGCGAGAATACCGAGGGCGAATACTCGTCGGTCGGCGGCGTGATGTATGAAGGTACCGAACGCGAAGTCGTCATGCAACAGTCCGTCTTCTCACGGCATGGGACGGACCGCGCGCTGCGCTTCGCATTCGACCTGGCCCGTCAGCGGCCGCGCAAGCGCGTTACCGTGGCGACCAAGAGCAACGGCATTGCCATCAGCATGCCGTGGTGGGACCGCCGGGCATCCGCCATCGCGGATGAATATCCGGATGTCGGCTGGGAAAAGCAGCACATCGACATCCTGTGCGCCCGCTTCGTGTTGCAGCCGCAGCGCTTCGATGTGGTGGTGGCGTCCAACCTGTTTGGCGATATCCTGTCCGACCTGGGCCCGGCCTGCACCGGTACGCTGGGACTGGCGCCTTCGGCCAACCTGAATCCCGAGCGCACGTTCCCTTCGCTGTTCGAGCCGGTGCATGGCTCGGCCCCCGATATCTATGGCAAGAACATTGCCAACCCCATCGGCATGATCTGGTCAGGCGCCATGATGCTCGACTTCCTCGACACGGACAACGATGCCGGAAGGAAAGCGCACGATGCCATTCTTGCCGCCATCGAGCACGTCCTGATTCACGGCCCTCGCACTGCAGACCTGGGCGGTAATGCCTCCACCACCGAGATGGGTGAAGCCATTGCCAGCGTCGTGGAACGCATCGGCCTGACCGGGCAGGCATAGGGCTCGCGTAGCCGGCCTCAGGACAACTCTTCACGCAATTGTCTTTCCCGATGCCGGTCAGCGGAATCCGTGTCCTCCGTGCAGAGGCCGCTCACGCGCGCCAGCAACAGCCGCGCCGCGTCGTCCTTGCCCTGACGATGCCAAAGCTCGGCAAGGCTTATCGCACATCGAAGCTCGACGGAACTGGCACCCTCCCCACGGGCCAGTTCCATCGCCGTGGTGAAACACGCCTCGGCTTCGCGGTCTGCCTTGGATGACGAAGCACCTCGCGGACCCCTCTTCTGCACCAGGACCTCGCCCTTGAGCCGGAGCAGCGCGGGCTCGTCAAAGCGTTCTCCGGTGTGCCCTGCCAGGGCCAGGGCCTCGGCCAGCACACGCAGCGCAGGCTCGTCTTGCGCGGAGCGTCGATACGCATCCGCCAGCAGTCCCAGCAGTGAGGGCCGTCCCAATACCGCGCCGGCGTCCTCCAGATCATCGAAGCCGCGGCGCATCAGGTCAATCCCCGCTTCAGCCTTGCCCGTTGCGGCCAGTGCCCAACCACGGAGTATCGATCCCCAGCTTCGGTACAGCTGGAACCCATGCTCTTCTGACAGTGCGATCGCCGCCTTCGCGCACTCCAGCACACGTTGCGCATCACAACGGCGCTGGTGCAGCTCGGCCGCGAAGATGAGGCTCACGGCCAGGCCGAACGGATCGGCGGCCCGGCGTGCCAGCGCCAGCGCCTCCTCGCTTCGGTTCAGAGCTTGCTGCGGCAGGCCGAGGTACCAGAGCACCCAGCTCAGCGAGCTGCGCATGTGGACCGCCGGGTTCCGCGCGTAGCGCAGCAGGTGGCCATAGGCGTGCTGGTCGGGACGGTGCAGCGCCAGCGCTTGCTCCAGGTATGTACGGGCCATTCGGATATCGCCGCGCCGGAACCGTGTAACGCCCAGCACGCGCTGCGCCTCCGCCCGCTGCTCCGAGTCTCCACTGTCTTCGGCGAGTTGGTGCAGGCCTTCAGCCAGGGATTGTGCCGTCAAGAGCTTGCCGCGCAACAGATAGAAGGACCAGAGCCCCAATTGGGCGGAAAAACGCTGCGGCGTCTCCGCGCCTTGCTCGCACAAAGTCAGCGCCCGCGTGTAGATTGTCTCGACTTCCGGTGCCCCATGGCCCCGTGCCGTGATGCATGCAATGCCGAGGTTCAGCAGCAGGCCCAGTTCGTCACGTGCGCGCTCGGGGTTCTCTGGCAGCGTCTTAAGCAAGTCGAGCGCCGCATTGAGATGGCGGATTGCCTCGCGCTGCGCGGAATGCTGCGCGGCGTGCTGCCCGGCAAGACCGAGGTATTCGATCGCCTTGCGGGTATTGCCACTTCGGCTGTAGTGGTGTGCCAGTTCGCTGCAGTAATCCATCAGGCTGCCGGGGAACAGCGTTTCCAGGGCTTGGGCGGTGCGCTCGTGTAGCGCGCTGCGCCTGTCACTCAGCAGCGAACTGGCGGCAACTTCCTGCGTCAGCGCGTGCTTGAACACATACTCCACCTCCGGAAACGCCGGGCGCTCGTAAATGAAATCTCCGGCCTGAAGATCGGCGAGCATCGCATGGAGAGCACTGTCCGCCAGCGCCGTGACATGCCGGACCAGGCTCAAGGCAAATTCCTTGCCGATGATAGCGAGCGTCTGCAGCAATTCCTTTTGAGCCGGCGGCAGGCGGTCGATGCGGGCGGCAAGCACGCCTTGCACGGTGGTGGGCATATGCAGTGACACGACACGGTCGTCCAGCCGGAAGTTACCCCGTTCTCCGTGCAGGACGTTCTCCTCGATGAGGGTTGTGACGACCTCCTCCATGAAGAAGGGATTGCCTTCGGTCTTCAACTGGATTTCGCGCTTCAGTGGCTCGAGCGAAGGATGGTCACCCAACATCGCGCTAAGGAAGCCTTGCGCATCTGCCTGGCCCAGGGGCTCCAGCTTCAGCTTGACGTGGCATTGCATGCCCCCGTCATGCGCGTATTCGGGGCGGTAATTGACGAGCAGCAGCATGCTTGCCCGGGGCACATGATCAGCCAGGATACCGAGAAAGGCCTCTGATTCACTGTCGAGCCATTGAAGATCATCGAACAGCACCATCAGCGGCTGGATCTCGCTCTCGCGCACAAGCAGCCGTACCAGCGCATCGAAAGTTCGTTGGCGCCGCACCGAAGCCTCCATCATCGGAAGCGTCGACGCCGGATCCTTGATACCAAGCAGATAGAGCAGATAGGGAAGAACGTCGTCCGGGGCACAGGCGATCGCGATCAGCCTGGCAGTGATCTTCTC
This sequence comes from Cupriavidus oxalaticus, assembly GCF_004768545.1. Lineage (NCBI taxonomy): Bacteria > Pseudomonadati > Pseudomonadota > Betaproteobacteria > Burkholderiales > Burkholderiaceae > Cupriavidus > Cupriavidus oxalaticus. The sequence continues at coordinate 1,185,120 of NZ_CP038636.1, forward strand.
GCGAATCTGACGGTCGTCATCCTGGGCGGTAATATCGAAGTACGCCCTGATCAGGTCGATCAATGGCAGATAGGGAAACGCCTTGCCATGCGAGACCGAGAAGGTTTCGAGCACCTTGCAGCCCTGTTGCGCACGCGTCCGGAATTCGTGAAACAGGCGCGACTTGCCGACGCCTGCCTCGCCTGATACGCCAAGGACGCGTCCCTGGCCAAGCCTTGCCGACTCCAGCGCCTCCTGCATGCACTGCAATTCAGCCCGGCGGCCGACAAAACGCGACAACCCGCGATGCGCCGCGACTTGCAGCCGCGTGCGCAACATGCCGGGGCCAACAACTTCGTAAACGGCAAGCGGTTGCTGAATACCCTTTACCGATGCCGTCCCGAGGGTACGAAACTCAAAGTAGCCCTCCGTAAGCCGATGCGTGGCTTCGCTGACAGTGATCGATGAGGGCATTGCAATGCCTTCCATCCGTGACGCGATATGGATGGTGTGGCCCACCGGATCGTAGTCAGTGCGCAGATCATCCTTCCGGATCGCCCGCACTACCACTTCGCCGGTATGGACGCCAACCCGGATCCGCAGCTGCATGCCCCTCGCTACAGGCGTCTTTTCATTATGACGGCGTATCGCAGCCTGCATCCGGAGTGCGGCGTAGAGCGCTCGAATGGGGTGGTCCTCATGCGCGATGGGCGCACCAAAAAGCGCCAGGATGCCATCGCCAAGCGATTTGGCAACGTATCCCTCATAGTGGTGAACCGCCTCCATCATCATGGCCACGACGGGGTCGATCAATCCGCGGGCATCCTCGGGATCCAGATCCTGAATCAATGCCGTCGAGCCGGCGATATCCGCAAACAGCGCGGTAATGGTCTTGCGTTCGCCAGCGGTTTGCCCCCTTGCTTCCATCGCCGCCTGTTCGGCGAGAATGCGCTCGGCCAGGTGCGCCGGCGTATAGAAAGCGGGCGCAGCCCCACGGTGCTGACCGGTAGGGCCGTCAGGCAGCAGCACCCCGCAAAGGCCGCAGAATTTCGCCGCGGCCCCCGACTCATGGCCGCATTGCGGGCAGATTCGCGCAAGGCTCTCTCCGCACGCCTCGCAGAAGCGCCCGCCTGCGGGGTTATCGAATCCGCACTTGATGCAGCGCATATCCCCTCTGACCACCTGGCCCGACAACAGTCATTAGAGACCACAGGACAGGCGTCTCGCAAGTTTCCAGAGGCTGATCGGGAGATTGGAAGCTGTGCAGAAAACCACCACGGGAACTGGGCTGCTGCGCGAGCGGCCTTCGTTCGCGGCATGACATGTTTGCGCCGGTCTCGCAGTGTCGCAAGAGACTCAATATGCCCCTGTCCTCAGGCCCTGCCTTAATGAGCCGCCCGACAAAGTTAGATCTGAACGGTCGACGTAGGAAATATCAGGCGTGCTCGAGATTCAAGTGGAAACTGCCTGGTTCTCTCCGCAAAAAAGCATCTCCTTAGCACTGATACCAATAAACTTATTTGTACTTGTCCACCTGCAGAGAATCACCCAAATGATATACAAACCGAAATTCATCAGCTTCGATTGTTACGGTACTCTCATTAACTTCGAAATGGGGCCGACAGCCAAGAAGATTTTCGAAGGTCGCGTTCCGACTGATCGGATGCAGGCATTTCTTGACAGCTTCCGATTTTACCGCCTCGATGAAGTATTAGGCGAGTGGAAACCTTTCTTTGACGTTATTGAAAATTCCATTCAACGGGCGTGCCAGGCACACGGCGTTGAATATCGCTCATCTGATGCGGTCGCCTTGTACGACGCGGTCCCAACTTGGCAGCCCCATCCGAACGTAGTTGAGGTGCTTGAGGCAATTGCTCCGCACATCCCGCTGGTGATTCTCTCGAATTCGATGGTCGATTTGATTCCGCATAGCGTCGCGCACCTCAAGGCGCCCTTCCACGCCGTTTACACCGCCGAGGAAGCACGCGCCTACAAACCGCGGGCCCAGATGTTCGAATATATGTTTGATCAGCTCGGTTGCGGACCAGACCAGATGATGCACGTCTCGTCGAGCTTTCGTTATGACCTCATGACGGCGTCCGATCTGGGATTCATGGCCAAAGCGTTCATCGATCGGGGCCACGAGCCCACCTCCGATAGCTATGGTGTCAATAGGTTGACCGATGTTCGCCAACTTCCCGGTTTGCTTGGACTTGAATGCCTGCTTCCCACCGCGATGGTGAAATGAGACGCAGGATGCCGGAGAATCGCCCGATTACGGCAGCGGCGTTGAGCACAGCGGCGCCCAGCGTTGTTCTAGACGAAGTGGGAGCCTTGGTCAATCGTCTCTACGGTATCGATGGCAGTGTCAAATCGCTGGCCGGTGAACGCGACCAGAATTGTTGCATAGAGACTGCGGACGGCATTCGTTACGTTGTCAAGATCAGCAATCCATCGGAGCCGGTTTCAGTGGTGGATTTCCAGATCGCTGCGCTTGACCACATCGCGCGTGTATCGCCCGACCAGCCAGTGCCCCGAGTCGTGCGGACGCTTAGCGGACGTACGCGCGACACTGTGGCATTGGCCGACGGGCTTCAAACCACCGTGCGGATGCTTACCTATCTCGACGGCGTCCAGATTCGGGAAACTCCCCGGACCGCCGCACAGCGTCGGGCCATGGGGACAGTGCTCGCCAAGCTAAACCTCGCGTTGCGCGATTTCACGCATCCTTCCGCGATGCACAATCTGCTCTGGAATGTTTCGGCGGCGCACCGGCTGACAGCCAAGCTCGATGGCATCGTGGACGCCCCGCGTCGCGCGCTCGCTGAGTCGTTCATGTCGCGCTTCACCGACCATGTCCTGCCGCGACTCGCCTCGGTGAGGGCGCAGGTAATCCACAACGACTACCATCTCTACAACGTTCTGGTCGCACCCGACGATCATGAACGCATATTGGGGATTATCGACTTCGGCGACATGCTGTATGCGCCGCTGGTCGGCGAGGTCGCTACAGCGGCGGCCTTTCATATGACTGGCAACGCCGATCCGTTCGAGGGGCCTGCGCAGTTCGTCGGGGCCTATCACGCGACGCTGCCGCTTACCGAAATCGAGCAGGAGATTGTCACCGATCTCATGGCGACACGCCACCTGATCACAGCGCTGATTTCGGAATGGCGCGCCGCGCGCTACCCCGAGAACCGGGCCTACATCATGCGCCACAATCCCGCAGCATGGGAAGCGCTCTCTCAGATGGCCGCTCTTTCCCGCAATGAGGCGCGCGACCGACTACTAACCGAAGTACGAAAAGGATAAGTGAATGAAAAGTACCACTGACCTCAACATGGTCAACGCCTATATCCCCGGACGCGCCAACGTGGGACCTGTCACTGCGGCGATGATCGATCGGCGCGATGCATTGCTCGGCCCGGCATATAGGCTGATGTACGAACATCCGCTTCACATCGTGCGCGGGGAAGGCGTGTGGCTGATCGATCCGGAAGGTCGCCGTTACCTCGACGTTTACAACAACGTCGCTTCACTTGGACATTGTCACCCGGCGGTGACCGAGGCGATATGCAGGCAAGTGCAGACCCTCGCGACCAACACCCGCTATCTGCACGACACGATCCTCGAACTGGCCGAACGCCTGCTCGCGAGCGTGCCTGAGACTAACCTTGCCCATCTCATGTTGACCTGCACGGGCAGCGAGGCAAACGACCTTGCCTATCGCATCGCAAAGGTGCGCACCGGTGGCACGGGCGTGATCGTGACCGAAACCGCCTATCATGGCTTTACCGACGCAGTGTCGCAATTCTCGCCATCACTCGGCGTGACAGTCGATCTCGGCGCCCACGTTCGCCTGGTTCCAGCACCGCGTCTCTATCATGCTGAGGGTGCTGACCTCTCAGAACGCTTCACGCGCGATGTCGAGGCGGCGATCGCCGATCTTCGGCGTCACGGCATCAAGCCTGCGGCACTGATTGTCGATTCCCTGTTCACGAGCGACGGCATCCTTCCTGAACCAGCGGGCTTTTTGAAGGGCGCGGTCGATGCGATCAAGCGGGCTGGCGGCCTTTTCATCGCCGACGAGGTCCAGCCAGGCTTCGGCCGGACCGGCGAGCATATGTGGGGTTTTCAGCGTCACGGTGTCATCCCCGACATCGTCACCCTCGGCAAGCCGATGGGCAATGGACAACCTGTCGCGGGACTGCTGGCCACCGCTGACGCGCTGGCAGAATTCGGAAAGAACTCAAGATACTTCAACACATTCGCCGGCAATACCGTATCGTGTGCGGCTGCGCTGGCGGTCTTGGATACGATCGAGAAGGAAAGCCTGGTGCAGCATGCCGCCAGGGTAGGCAACATCCTGCGTAACGGCATCGCCGATCTCGCCAGCCGACACGAGGCCATTGGTGACGTGCGTGGCGTGGGCCTGTTCGTCGGTGTGGAACTTGTCTCGGACCGCGCATCGCGAACGCCCGATCGCGAGCTCACCACCCGGGTAGTCAATCGAATGCGCGACAAGGGCGTCTTGCTCAGCGCCTGTGCGATGGGGCACAATGTTCTCAAGATTCGACCGCCACTGGTGCTATCCTCGGAACAAGCCGGCATCGTCATCGAAACGCTCGACGAAGCGCTAACACAGTGCAATCGGCAAAACGGAGGTAACTAGGGCCGACACTGACGGTAGTATCGACTCATGCGAGCTTCAGCTTCCCTCGACCAGTTTGACATCAAGATTCTTGTGCATCTTCAGCGCGAGGGACGCTGTTCGAATGTCGACCTGGCCGCAGCCATTGGCCTCAGTGAAAGCCCATGTCTTCTCCGCACGAAACGGCTTCAGGAGACCGGCGTTATCCGTGGCTACCGTGCGGAGGTCGCACTGGAGAAGCTGGGCAGCCACGTAATCGTGTTTTCCGAGGTCACTATCAGCAGCCATCGGCCCCAAGACTTCCGCAAATTTGAAGCGGGGGTTGAGAAGTACCACGAAATCGTCGAATGCTACAACGTCAGTGGCGGTTACGATTACCTTCTGAAAGTCATCGCACCTAATATCGCTTATTTTCAGGCGCTCATGGAGCAGTTGTTGAAAGACGATATCGGGATCGAAAAATTTTCCAGCCGGATCGTATTGCGCAAGCCGCTTGAGCAACGGGGGTATCCGCTGCGAATTATTGCAACCGGAAGGCCGGACTGGGATTAATGAAATGCGCACTGTCCATAAAAATCTTGCGCTGGTGCCGACGTAGTCGTCGCCGCGCGATGCATCGTTGGCGACACTGCCCCAATCAGGACCGCCAACTATAGGAGGGTCTTGCGTCTTGTTGATTAAAACGTGGCGTCATTTGCGCCAAGGTGCAGGGCTGAAGGCCCGCTTGGCCGCATCGAGAAACACGCGTTGGCGGACTGTTAAGCCCTGACGCGTCGGCGTCAAGGCCATCACTGGCGCAGGTTCTAGCCGCCAAGCGGGCAACAGTCGCTTCAGCTTACCCTCGGCGATCAACGGTGCGGCATCCCATTCCGAGCGCTCCACAATGCCCAGGCCGTCCATCGCCCAGTCCCTGACCACGGTGCCGTCGTTTGATGATAATGTGCTATCCAGCCGGATCGTAACGACTTTGCGCCCACGCTTTGTCCCAGTTTCTTGTTGAGTGAAACGCAGGCGGGTAACGTATTCGTCGTTCTCGCGCAATGTCAGAAATTCGTACTGTGTGAGTTGGGATGGATGATCGAGTTTCGACAGCCGAAGGGCAAGGGCCGGACTCGCGCACAGGAACCGGTCGTTCGGGGCGAGGTAATGACCTATCCAGGAAGACCCCTTGACGTTGCCGATCGACACGACCGCGTCGGCGCCCGAGGCTGCAGCGAGTGGGCTTTCCGCCAGGATGAGGGAAATCGCAAGATTTGGGTGCGAGCGATGCAAATCACGAACCAGCGGCGCGACATAGACGCGACCAAACCCGAAGGGCGCCACAACGCGCAAATGGCCGCTCACACCGCTGTTATCGCCCGCGACGCGTGAGGGAATCGACTCGATTCGCTCCAGGATTTCAATCGCTTCCTGAACAAGCTGCTGGCCTTCGGTGGTCAGTGAAATACCTCTGGCGGCGCGAATGACGAGGCGAAACCCCATCCGTTCTTCTATCCGCTGAAGGCGCACCGTAACAGCAGGGGGAGTCAGATTTAACAGTCTCGACGCCGCGGCGAGCGATTGTGACGAGCCCAGCGCACACAGCATGCGCAAGTCTTCCACTTCAAGCATTGATGGACCTTTAACGAAGGGTTTCGTTCCATATTAAACAGGATGGCGTTCTTTTTTCTATGGCACCGCGTGAGCAGGCAAGGGGCCATTCCTGCGGAAGACTTTCCGGACCACGCTGGAGGTGCCGCCTCACACCATGCAGACCATTAAGCTTGACTTAACGGTGGCTTAATTGAGTTTTCAGCCACACAAGCTTAAGAGGGCCGATAATCCTGACGTGCGATGAAACGCCGGTCGGCGCGCTTGGCTAGTCCGCGAGTTTAGCGCCCCCACCCAGGCTGAACCGAGCAACGGAACGGATCGTGTTGAGCCTGCGACAATTACAAGTCCGCCGGGGAGTCTGTAATGCATTTTAGTTCTTACTGGCTGGACACCTCCGAGCCGTTCGTCAGCAGATCGCCTGACGTGCCGGATGGAAGTTGCGACGTGGTAGTGGTTGGCGCGGGCATAACGAGTACCGCTGCGGCATTGGCGCTTGCCAAGAAAGGCGCAAGCGTCATGGTATGCGAAGCGGAGACCGTTGGTCATGCGGCGTCGGGACGAAATGGCGGCATGTGCAATAACGGCTTTGCGCAAGATTATGCTTCACTCTCGCAGCGCATCGGCACCGAATTGGCCAACCGGCTATACCTGGCCTTCGACGCGGGCGTCGATACGGTCGAGCGGCTGATCAGGGAAGAGTCAATCGATTGCGATTTCGTCCGCACGGGTAAGCTCAAACTCGCAGCAAAGCCCGAGCACTACGACAAGCTCGCGCGAAGCCAGGCGTTGCTCGCAGCGAGCGTCGACCCTGATACGCGCCTTTTGACAAAGGCGGAGCTTTGCGACGAAATAGGCTCGAACCACTATCACGGCGGGTTGATCTTCGAAAAGAGTGCTGGGATGCACGTCGGTCGCTATGTTCGCGGTCTCGCGAAGGCTGCGGAA
>NZ_CP038637.1 GCF_004768545.1 Cupriavidus oxalaticus
AACTGAAGAAGCGCTCCAGTCCGTGGTTGCGGTGGCACATCACGAAGATCTCCAAGAACCGTCTAAGAGCCTCGCGCTCGCATGGCGAGGCCTTCAACACTGGCGTACTTGCACAGCCCATTGCCAATCGGCTCATCGACAGTAGCCGTCGCAGCAGCGATTTCCCTGCCGTCATGAAGCGGATAGGCATCGAGGGTATGGACGAAACCCGGCAACAAGTCGAGGAAAGCGCATTCAGGCTGAATCTAACGATGATCCTGATCATGGGGTAGTCGTGGGCTATCTCATCCTCGGCACGATGCGCACTGGGCAGGATCTCTCCAGTGCAATGAAAGAGCCAACTCAATCACCAGCAGCACCGCCGCTAAGCGGCGAAACGTACTTTCCAACGAAAAGGAGCACTCTTATGAATCAATCGCGCACTTTCCGCAAAATCAACGTTCGTAGCATTCGCAAGCAGCAGGGCGGTTTCACCCTGGTGGAGCTGCTGATTGCTGCAGTGCTCCTGGCTCTCGGCATTGCCGGCATCTATAAGGGTGTCTCCGACTACATGTCCAACGACCGCGCGAATCGCGAGATGAAGGAGTTGCCGGCCATCATTACTGCGATCCAGCAGAAAATACGCGCTAGCGACAGAACTACGCCGGCGCAACCACGGCAGGCTTGATTAACCTGGGTATTTTTCCGCAGTCCTGGGTCGTCGGCGCCACGGTTCAAAACCGCTGGGGCGGGTACCGTTACCGTTGGTACTGCGACTCTCGTGTCGGCAAACGATGCCCTGACGCTATCCTTCACGCAGGTTCCCCAGGCGGAATGCGCGGACGTCATCCCTGGCGTGGAGCAGAACGTGCGCGTTGTCACGGTGGGCGGCACTTCGGTAAAGGCAAACAACGCGCAGACCGACAGGACGGCGCTGGCACGGCCTGTGCAGCGGGCGGTGTGGCAAATACCGTCGTCTACACCATCGGCAAGGCATAACCGGACTGAAAACGGATCAGGAGAACGGACGGTGATGAACGGCGACTTCCCCATCGATGACATGCTGTGGCTTGAGGCTTCTAGCTTCGTGACTGGCATGTGGATCTCGATGACATCGAGAAGACTGTGGTATTTCGTCCCTTGCGGGATGGTGAGGCAACGGCCGCAGTCCATCCCGTCCCGGGTTCCGCAGTCGATGCTCCCGGTGCGCGACGCTATCGCGCAAGTCCTTAAGCAAAAGTCGGCGACAGCACCGTAAAGAGTCTGTCGTTTGCAGTCGGCAAGCTGTTTTTCCGAGGCGAACGGATTCGACCAGGTCGATATGCACTCCGGCTTTCGCCGAAAGTAGTCCAGAATCTTGGCGAGCTGAAGCTGGGGGCCGAGGCATCGCAGCTCCTCCTGGACGAGGACTTCCGCAAAGGCGGTTTGATCCTGGTTGCCGGCGACACAGGGTCTGGCAAGACAACGACGGCCTACGCAACGGTCAAGGAACGGCTGGCGCGCTACGGTGGCTATTGCCTGACTGTCGAAAGTCCTGTCGAGAAGGAGCTGGAGGGCTTTCATGGTGACGGCTACTGCGAACAGGTGGACGCGACCAACACGGGCTTCAAGTCCGAGGTGGCCAGCGCGATGCGCAAGTTCCCGGCTGAGACTCGTTCGATGTTCTTCTTCGGCGAAGTGCTTGATGAAGAGGCGGCAGCCGAGTTAGCGCGGCTGATCGGGCGCGGCCATCTCGTCATCACCACCATCCATTCAGCCACGATGGAACAGGCCATTGAGATGCTGATCGCATTGCCGAGCGAGGCGGCGAAACTTACGCGCGCAGCCTTATCGGGCAAAACCTGCGGGCTGTCGTCCACCAAAAGCTGGAGAATCAACGGGCGATGGTGCGATGCCTGCGTGTCACGCAGGAGGTCGCAAACATCATCTCGGATTCCGCGGCGGATCTGAAAACGCTCGCGACGGCAATCGATCAGCAGCGACGCCAGGCAAGCACTCAGCTGCTTGGGCGGGCCGCATTTCAATCCCAGATGCGCCCGTAAGGGACCACTATGCACCGTATTAGACTGCACCGTCGTTCGAGACCCCGCAAAGGCCAGGGTGGCTTCACGATTGTCGAGATGCTGATCGCGTCGACGCTGCTGGCAATTGGTCTGTCTGCAGGTATGTGGGCAGCGCGCCAAGAGGCGCTAGCTGATGCCTTCGAGGCTCAGGGCGAGACTCTGAAGGCTATCGGCAACGCGGGCGGCAACGAGTACATCCTGCGTTACTACAACGAGCTGCAGAAGGCTGCGCCAAGCATTCCAGGCGTGGCGGACCCGTATCAGCCCACGATGGCCGAGTTGAAGGCCATTGGTCTGCCGATTCAGAATTTTGCAGACACGGGCTGGACCAACCTGCCATATCGCTTCCGCTTCCAGCGCGTGCCTGTCGGCTGCACGCCTCCAGCTTGCGATGTGAACGGTCTCGTCTACTTGGCCGGTCCATTGACGGATCCCGCGACCGGTGGTGTGTACGGTCGAGGCCTCGGCGAAGCGATTACGGCTATCGGAGGCGATGGCGGCTTCTCGGACGATCTCAGCCCAGGCACGATCTCTGGCTTCGGAGGCCAGTGGAATCAATCCAATCCCATGGGCGCGCAAGTCGGGACGCTGGCCATGCAGGTCGGCTATGCCACGCTGGGCTGGCAGCAATTCCTGCGCCGGGATGGTTCGCTGCCGATGACGGGCACGCTGAACATGCGCGATACCGCAGGTGCTCGTCACGATATCGCGAACGTCAACGCCATCGATGCTCAGTCTGCGAGCCTCCCTGGGTCCAGCAACGCCAACAGTATGCGTGTTGGTAGTACCTACTTTTACGGCGACACGCAGAATGCGGCAGTTCGTTCCCAGCCTGGCGGCGGCTTCTATGTTCAGGACGTAAACGGCAACGCAGCTGATATCAAGTCGTCCAGGGATATCTACACTCGTGACGTATACGCGAACACCACACAGGCGAACGAAAGTTACGTGAACGGGTGGTTCCGCGCCCGCAATGACGCGGGTATGTATTGGGAGAAATGGGGAGGCGGCTGGTATATGAGCGACCCCAGCTGGATTCGCGCGTACAACGGCAAGAACATTTGGACGCCCGGCACACTTCAAGCGGACGGCAGCGTGAGTTCCGGATACATCTCGTCTTGGGGGCGAGTTCGCTCGGGCGAGTATATGCAGATCGACGGGATCGCGAATGAAAATTGGGGATGTGGCCCGAATGGACTGGTCGGTCGAGATGGGCCCGGCGCGCTCCTCAGTTGCCAGAACGGTCTTTGGAAGAAGCTGGGAGGCGGCGACCCCCCAGCTGGCTCCCTGTGCGGGGTTCAGTGGAACACCGGGGCACCTACTGTCTCATGCATGGGAATAGGCTGGGGCGGTGGCCCAATGGCATGTCCGGGGGGATGGGGAAGAACCGAGGTGCTGGTAGAGGGTGGCAACCATATGTATATGTGCGTTAAGTATTAGAGATCGAGGCCGATAGAGACGAGAGCTGCACGGAGAAGCTACCGGGCGGCTCTTTTCTTTGATGACGTGGTAAGTATTGACTTTGTAAATGTCGTTCGTACTGTATCTGGCTCTATTATTGCGCAGGCGGATCTCCGCAGATATCGCATGCCATTTTTTCAATTCAGCATGGCTCTCGCGGAGTCATCGCCACAGGATTCTGCGACGGGCCTTCCCGGCAGTGCACGCCAAATCCAGCATTGCCAGGCCTTTCCACGCTGGTACCTCAGGAAACTTCCTCCTTGGCTACCGTAGCTTCATGAACAGCGGGTGCGTCGTGCTTAATGGTGCGGAGGTTCGCATCGGCGAGCATGTGCTTGTGGGGCCAGGCGTAAAGTTCTGCACTGACACGCATCATGTTGACCCTATCCTTCGGCACAACGAACCGCACTCGTTCAGTAGGCCAATCACGGTAGGCGATCATGCGTGGATCGGCGCTGGTGTTGTGATCTGTCCAGGCGTTGTCATCGGGCAGCATGCCGTCGTGGCTGCTGGCTCGGTAGTGACGCGAGAGGTTCCGGCATTCTCTCTCGTGGCTGGCAGTCCCGCCGTCCACAAGCGGACGTGGTCAAACGCAGAGCAATTCGGGCTGCATACTCCTCACCCCATGACCCACCACGCGCTGACCGACGCGACGCCAAGCATGGGCTTGCGCGACGCAGCGTAGGCGTCTCTAGGGCGCTTATCTGTTGGGGCAATGCCGAATCGCGTTGGTATGGCCCAACTTTTTTCTTGCGTCATGGGTCACAAATTAATGACCTATGCAGCGGAACAGCGCCAAATCCGTTGCCGGCTAGGCAAAAGCGTTGTCGGGCAGTGTCAAAAACGCCTTGATGTGGCAGCTAAGGTACGTATCATAGGTACGATACGCAACCAACTTGAGCCGCACCATGCACCCACGAGCGACGGCTTTTGCCGTCCTTGCCGAGCGTCCGCATTGGCATGACATCGCTGACCGATTCCCAAAATGGGCGGCAGAGGTAGAGCGCCTGCATGGTCCTGGCTCCCTCCTTCAAGCTGCCGTTCAGGCCAGCCATTTTTCTCACGACGAAGTTGCTGTTCTTGCAAAAGAACTGAATAGCATCCCGAACCAGGGACGCACTGCACGCGAGATCTGCGCAGAAAAACTGCTGCTCGCGGTTCCTGCTCAGCTGGCAGACGTCGGAAGAGCGCAGTGGCTCGAAGGCGAAAAGGAAAATGCACTTAACCGCCTGAACGCCATTCCTGCCCCGGGTCTTGGTCTGCAAGCGAGGCCAAAGTCGGTGAAGCAGATGCTACGGCCCGGTAACAGCATGATGGCGCGCCTACCTGGTAACGGCGTAGTCATGATCTCTCGCACGGACCTGCAGGGGTACGAACAGGCAGTGCAGTTGCATGTAGACGCGCTGATAGCAAGGTCGTCGGGTTGCCGCGTTACGGGCCTGTTCGCGGTGGCCTCGCACGGCGGCATCGCCGAGGTCAAGCTGAGTCCTCAAATGCTGGCCGAGATTGACCGTGTTCACGATTACTACTGGCAGTCACATATTGCGGTCAACCAGCTACCCAACCGAGCGAAAGATGAGTTGCAGGACCTCGCAGATCGCGCTGCGTTCCTCAAGCTGCTCGGCGACGCCGCGTATGCCGAATTCAAGGCCATCGAACCTGCACTTCGCTTGCATCTGGCTGATCAGCGCTTGCGCAGCGCCAGTCTGCAACTGCGAGCCCTGACCGTCGAAGCATCGGAGGCCGGTGATCTACGTTTCCTGATCGCCCGCAGCCCACAGATCTCCAGCGTTCGAGAAGCCCTGCGACGTGACGTCGCGGAGATGCTCGATACCCGTTTGTCTTCGGTGACGTCCATTCGCGACGTGCCTGAAACAAAGCTACTTCCGGCAACGGAAATCACCCGAAAGCCTGCACGCAAGCCGGCTTCTCTTTAACTAGCAAACAGGAGCAGGAAATGTCCATTCTCAACTCGTTCCAAGAGCAGACCGGTGCGCGTCGTCAGCTGCCCCCTACGGAGAATTTCTCCATGGAAGTCCAGGGCTACAAGCGTGATCCAGCGGGCAAGCCGTTCATCACCGGCATTCGCCAGGACACGGGCGAAGAGGTTTGCGTCTACCTGCGACCGTATACCGGCAAGACACCCCTGAAGGCGCCTCGGGCTGAGATCAAGGACTTCTATGCCAAGCCAGGCGAGATCTCGAGCGTCATCGAGAGCCTGCCGAACGACGAAGTCCGCAAGAACGTCATGAAGGGCTATAAGGCCAAGACCGAGCCGGGCGGCACGATCATCGTGCAGCGCGCATTCACCGATGCCGAAGGCATGGTGCAAGCCGGTTGGCTGGTATCGGCATCGAAGTACGCCGGCCATACGGTCGTGCATCCCTCCGTCATGGCGCGTGTCGATCCGGTGATCTACCGTGACAACGCTCCGGCATCGGCCACGGTCACGGTGATCAACCCGGCGATGGCTCAAGTCGTGAAGTCGGCGGAGCATCTGCAGGGCGCGATTCTGTCGGCATTCGGCGGCAATGGCAACGAAGTTGGCGGTCGCAACGGTGTACTGATCCGCCTGAGCGACGGCCAGGTCAGCAAGGCCGTGGAAGTGGTAGTGCCGCGCATCAAGAATAAGGAGAGCGGTGAGTATTCGGATTTGCCGTTTGATGAAGCGACCGTCCGGTTCCTGCAGTCCTCGACTGGCAAGCAGATTTCCGGCTTCGCCGCGAACCCGGATTTGAAAGTCGAAGTCATGCCGCTGGCGTCGCTGTCGATGGGCAGCCAAACCAAAGCCGGCTACGAGCAGAACGGCGGCAAGCTGGACGTTGCCAACCGCGCGTATCGTCTGGATCGCGAAGACCAAAGTGAAACCGGCTTTGCGGAGTCCTACCTGGTGCTGCATCGACTGCCCAACGATGCCAAGGTCTTCACCATGGCCGAGCCGCTCTCGAACAAGCCGCAACTGTTCCATGCGCGCGACGTTGCCACGGCGAACTACGTCGGCCATAGCGTTACGGCGGAGGCGCGCGATCTGAGCGAAGGCACTCGTGCGGAGGCCGGCTTCGAGGATGAAGAGGACTTCGACCTGCACGACGTCGTGCCGGAGACGGCTGCCCCCACGCATACCGCCTCGCGCATGCGCATGTAATACCTCGTTCGCCTTCTGGGCCGCCCGCGGGCGGCCTTTTTTCTGCATCAACTCCTGCTTTCCAAGACTATGTCCAGCTCCCCGACAATGCGTTGGCTTGATTTGTCCGCACACAACGCGCGTCTAGCGCTATATCAGGCGGACGACCGAACTACCCACCTCATCGTTGCCGGAGTTGCTTCGGGTTCGCAGCAGTGGCAGGAGCTGGAGGCGCTTGGTTTCGTGGCCTCCGCCTCTGGCAAGACCCTGATCCGAGAGGGGGCTGATCTGAACAGCCGCGCGCTTCGCCAGATCTTCCCGCGCGCGGCTATCGCGGACATGGAAGTGTCGCGGGTCTGGATCAAGGCGAAGGCACAGGCAGCCTCGCAGAAGTCCGCGCGACACGATGCTGAGGCGAGAAAGCGCAGCGCCGACAGTGACGTCCGTCTACTCGGCGTCAATCATGCTGGACACCCCGTTTTCGAAGGCAAATCCGGTCGGTTCTATCGGTATCAAGGTTCCCAGGTCTATGAGGACCGCTCCTATGTCGCAGCCAGCGCAACCGCAAACGAACGCAGTGCACGCGGTGCCGAGTGGCTGCGTGCCGATGACGACACCGGCCTGCAGTTCTGCGCAGACGGCTTTATTCAGGAGATGCTCGGCGGGCGGAACATGCGACAAGCGGATCTGCGGCTGTTTGCGCAAGCAGCATTCGGCGCTGAGAAGCCGCTAGCTGCGTCCGACACCCGGCTGCGCCAGGCACAGGAAGCCATTGAAGCCGCCATGCAGCGCGAACTCACTCGCACTGCAGATTCTGCCACCGATGAGGCCTTCGCTCACGCCGTTTCCCTGAGCGACAAGCAGCCGGTCTTCACATTCCGCACGTCCACCAGTGTTGAGAATCAGCAATACTCCACACCGTTGCCGATGTCGGTAGCAGCGCAGAGGATTCTGGCGCCCGCATCCGGCGAATCGGTCCTGGAGCCGACCATCGGCAACGCAAGCCTGGTCGCACTCTTTCCCGCGGACGTGGCTGTTACCGGCGTCGAGATCGATCCCAAGAGAGCGGAGCAGACCCGATTCAGTAGCGAGGTGAACGGCAAGCCGATCACCGTGATCGAGGGCGATTTCATCGGCATTGGCCAGCGCGGAGGCAAGGACTATGACCGAGTGATCGCGAACCCGCCTTTCGGCGGCTTGCAGCAGTCTGTCGTAGTCGAGGATCTGCGCTGTACCCGCATCGACCACCTCATCGCAATCAAGGCGCTGCAACGGCGCAAGGCGGATGGCCGAGGGGTATTCATCATCGCCGCGGACCGCGAGAGTCTTGTGCACCCCGGCAAGATTGCTGGGGGCAGCAAAGCGTTCTTCGCTTGGTTGTCCGACCACTACGAGCTTGAGGACGTAGTTGAGCTGAACGGTGCCCTGTATCGGAAGCAGGGGTCGGAGTACCCCGTGCGCATGGTCACGGTGGGACGTCGGCGTACCGACGCTGAGGCCTCGGAGGCGCTGCGGACCAAGGACTACCGCCTTGGTGACACCCTGCCGGTGCTCCATACGTGGGATTCGCTCTGGTCCCATGCAAAGGCACTTTCCGACCGCCTGTCCCAAAAGGCTGCCGACGCATCGCAACTCGCTGGCGCTGAGCCGGTCGCTAGCGAAGCTACGGACGCCCACCCGGTTGAATCCGAGGACGTCGAAGCCGAAGCGCTCCCGGTACAGGCCATTGACCTGACGGGCGACGATGGGACGAAGCCGGATGCCGCAGAGGAGACCGCGCACTCGCCGAAGGAAGAGAACGAGTACCAGGCCCCGTACGTGCCGGCGTCCCAGATTAGCGAGCCGACCGCAATGACGCCGCGAAACTTGCTTGAACCAGTGCGTAAGGCGTTGGCAAGGCTGACCGATGAAATCGGCGAGAGCGTCGACAGCTATGTCGCTCGGAAACTCGACTTCACACCGGAAGATCTCGAAATTGCGTTCACTGCAGAACAAGTAGACGCCATCGCGCTGGCAATTAAGCGTAGCGAAGAAGGGCGCGGCTTCATTCTGGGGGACCAGACGGGCCAAGGAAAGGGGCGCGTACTGGCTGGCATTGCACGCTACGCGGTACTCAACGGGAAGGCGGTTACGTTCTGCACGGAGAAAGCGAACCTCTTCTCAGACTTCTGGCGTGACTTGAAGGACATCGGCACCGAAGATCTGTTCCGTCCGATGATCCTGAATGCGGATGAGCCCATTCGCAATATGGATACCAACAAAGTCGAGATCAAAGCGACGAAGGCCGGCGAGCTGCAGCGCATCATGGACGCCAAGCTGTCAGTGCGCGACGCCGGCTACAACATCATGTTCGCTACCTACTCGCAGTTCAACCGCGAGGCAATAAAGAGCAAGAAGGCAGACTGGATTTCGGACGGCGTTAAGGGCAGTGTCATGATCTTGGACGAGTCCCACGTTGCCGCGGGCGATTCGAACATCTCCGACAACATTGCGCGCGCAGCTGAGTATTGCGACGCCGCTATCTACTCGAGCGCGACGTATGCCAAGGGCGCCAAAAACATGCGTGCGTACCGCAAGGTCTTCCCCGAAAGCGTACAGGTGGAAAGTCTTGCGGACACCCTGGCAGTCGGTGGGGAGCCCTTGCAGGAAGTGCTTTCAGCGATGCTGGCGGAGGAGGGCGTCTTCATCCGTCGCGAACATGACCTGTCCAAATTGGAATTCCGGACGGTGGTCGCGAGCAAGAATGCCGCCGACTATGAATCGTGGGCCGATTCTCTGAGCGCCGCTCTGCGCGAAATGGCTTACTTCTCCGGTGACGTAACCCGGATCACGAAGCGGATGAACAAGGCCATCAAGAAGGAGTTGGAGAAGCTGCCGGAAGCCGCCCGGAAGGGGAACCGCATGGGTGTTTCCTATCAGAGTTTCGGCTCGCGCCTCTACAACATCCTGCGGCAATTCAGCCTGGCGATCAAGGTTGACGATGCGGCTGAAGCCGCGGCGAACGCGCTGCGTGAAGGCCGCAAGCCGGTGCTGGTAGTCGAACAGACATTCGAAGCCTTGCTCAAGGAAGCGCTGCAGCAGAACGACTCCCCTGATCCGGACAGTACGGATGCCAGCATGATGGGGATCGGCGGTGATGGAACGACCATCCAGCGTGTGACTTTCCGGGATGTGATGCGACGGGTGGCCGCAAAGCTCGAATACATCTACGTGCGCGACGACTATGGCGTTGGGCACTACGAGCACGTCCTCCAGCAGGCGGAGACTGACGAAGAACGGGAGGCTATCGAGGAAATGCTCGCATCGATGCGCGCACGCATTGATGACTTACCCGATTTGCCTGTTTCACCGTTGGATACGGTGCGGGAACGCATTCAGGCGCTCGGCTACTCGGCTGGCGAGATCTCCGGGCGCAGCTTTGAGACCCGGGTAGACCCGAGTGATCGTAACAGGATGATTGTCACTGTCCGTCCGGACGAGCGACTGCGCACGATCCAAGAGTTCAACAACGGCACCAGGGACGCTGTTGCCATCACGCGAGCCGGGGCGACAGGACTCTCGCTTCATGCCAGCGAGAAATTCGCGGACCAACGACAACGCGAGATGATCGAGTTGCAGATCGCAAACAATGTCGCAGAGCGTGTCCAGTTTTTTGGGCGCGTGAACCGCCGCGGTCAGGTATGCGATCCGATCATCACGACACTAGTATCGCCGCTTCCTTCGGAGGCGCGGACACTCGCCATGCAGAACGCCAAGCTGCGCAAGCTGTCTGCCAACACGCAGTCGAACCGGAACAACCAGGCGGAGATGCGGGACGTACCGGACATCCTGAACAAGGTCGGCAATGAGATCTGCAAGCGATACCTGATGGAGAATCCGGATATTGCGGCACTGCTCGACATTGACCCTGAGGAGGAGACCCCGAGCGACGATGAAGCGTACTTCGCGAACAAGTTGACTGGGCGGATTGCGCTCTTGCCGGTGGCGAAGCAGCGACAGGCGTATGCAGATCTATCACGCGGCTACGCGGAAACGCTGCAGGAGATGGCGGCGAAAGGGATCAATCCATTCCAGACGTCCGTGTATGAGTGGGGCGCACGCATTGTCGAAAAAACCGTCTTCCGCCCAGGCACAGAGTCGGGCTCGGTGTTCGACCGTCCGACCTACTGCGCGCGCGTCGAGTGGGAAGAGGAGGTCATTCCGCTGAGTGCCGAGGTCATGCGTGCGGCTGTCGCGCGGAGCCGCCAGCATCTCGTGGAGAACGACGGTCGATTCGAACTGAAGGAGAACCAGTATGCCGTCAGCGAGGCGCATCGCTGGGCACTAGCGCCCGAGAAGCTCATGGCCGACGTGAATGCTGCGTTCGACCATGTGCAGAAGCGAGCGTTGCGCTCGATGACGGAGTTTGAGTCGGTTCAGGCCGCGCTGCAGGCCAGCGAGTCCAATCCGATCAAGTTCTCGCAACTGCGGCGAGACTGGATGCGGGAGAACCTGCCGCGCGTGATGCCTGGCCGTCTGATCCGCTTCACTGGCGAGGAAGACGAGGCGCGTGAAGGCATGGTCATGCACTTCGATCCCCCTGAAGAGAAGGAAGCCGCGCATCTGCTCGGCCAGTATGACGTGAAGGTGGTTGTGCCGGGTTCGGCCACGGCTATCACGCTGACGCTGAACCAGCTGTTTGGGGACCCAATGTATACGCCCCTCGCTCAACTCGCGCCTGGCCAGAACGATCCATTCCCTGCGTTTGACGAAGCAAAGCCGGGGCGCATTCTGTTCAGCCGGTATGTGCTCATGGGCAACATGTTCGCCGCAGCCCAGTTCGCAGCACAGAACCGCTTCGGCAACGCCGGCATCTTCGTGGACGATAAGGGCGAGCGCCATCGTGCCGTCATCATGTATGGCCGCGTTACGCGCGAGGACCTGGAGAGCCAACCCTTGGCGCTCTCGAAGAGCCAGGCTGCGGCAATCGTGGAGCGGGCCAGCGCGGAAGGTGTCAATGTCCTTCTTGTCGGTGATCCCGCATTGGAGCCGAAGAATGGGGTGCAACTCGTCTTTAATGGGAAAGATCCGGAGCGCTTCCAGCTGGTCGCACCCGGTACGAAGACGGCTGGGGGAAGCATCTACACCAATACGGCCCTCACCGCCCTGACTGGGGACTTCGGGGGGAATAGGGCCTGGATGGCTGTCGACGTCCCGCTCTACAAGCTGGAACCGGTGATCGAAGCGCTGACTGGACCCTGCGGGCAGGCCCTGTATGTCGCTGCCGGCAAGGCAAAGCGGCTCTTGCCGCAGCACGGCGCAGACGCCGCCTGGAGCGAAGAGCAAGCCGAAAGCGCGCCATCGAGGCCGAAAATGGTCGCCTGATGTTGCGTACTATGATATCGGTACGGAACAATAGCGCTAACCAACATTAAGAGACCACGATGAATAGGAAAACCGAACTGATCCACGAGATCGCCGGATGGTCGGATGCTGACTGGGAGGAGGTCGTTGCGCACAGCCCAGTGCTCGAACAGCGGCTGCGTCGCGCGCTGAGCGGGCAGGGGACCGGCAGTGGTCAAGCCACATACTCTGACCTGGTGGGCGCCCTCCGCGACATGGAGGTTGCCAATGACAAAGGCCACGACCTGCCGTGGGGAACCGTCCGGCAAGCTCTACGCAGCGTTGACGCCAAAGCAGCGAACCCGCTTGATCAGCTGGAGGGCGGGCAGCTCGAAGCACTGTCTCGGTTCCGAGCTGAAGCCGGCACGAGATGGAAGTCCAAGCTCCTTGCCGGATGGGTACGCGCCGCACATCCCGGCCATCTGCAGGCGATCCGAAACCAGCTTGGGCCTGAGTGGTTGGTCACCGTGAAGGACGCCCATTTCCTCCAGGTGCAAAGGCGAGTCGACAGCAGGCCGAACCACGCGAACGATACGGCGCAAGCGCCCCGTCCGCGTATGTAAAGGATGCCCATGAAGATCACTGAGACCTACAAGAGTATCGCGGCCCTAATCGGGATTCCGCTCGCAGAAATGGGTACGCACGCGCAGGCGTGGCTGCAGCCTGGCGTATTCGCTCAGATGCGCCTCAAGAGTGGCGAGCCCGAAATGAGTTGGTCGATGTATGAGGACGACGCCGAAGCGGCCACATTCCACGGCGTGGCGCGCGTGGATGCTGAAGCCGAAGAGGTGGTGTTCCGCGACGAAGACGTGCACACCAACTTTCTGCAATTCTGCGAGGCAGTCCGGCTGCTCGCCGCGAAGCAGGGATGACTGCCATGCGCGTCTATCTGACCGAGAAGCCCGATGTCGCCAAGCATGTTGCGGAGTTCTTTGGCTACGAGCGGCGCGAATCCGGAGCATACTGGCTCAAGAACGGTGATGCCGTGACGTGGATGATCGGCGACATGTTCGATCAGGGTAAGCCGGAGGACTATATGAGCGAGTCTCAGAAGGCGCTCCGCGGCTTTGCACAACTGCCTATTCTGCCGGAGGCCTTCAAGGACTTTCCTGACGCGCAGAAGCGCGATCAGTTGCGACACGTCACCACCCTGCTGAAGCGAGCCGACGTCGTCGTCAACGCGGGCGATATCGACCGGCAGGGGCAGTACATCGCCGACAAGACGATTCGCTACGCCGGCGTTGACCCCAGTGGGGCTGGCAAGCCTGTTGAGCGAGTTCTGATCAAAGCGCTCAATCACGCGTCACTGGCCGGGGCATTCGCGCACAACGCCGTTCGGAACAATGGCGAGAGTCAGTTCGTCCTGCAGCGCCAGGCGGGCGATTCGCGCGCCAAGGCCGATTGGCTGGTCGGCATGAACGGCTCGCGGGCCGTCCGCGCAGCTGTCAATGCCAGCCTGAAGAAGTCGCTTTCGGTGGGGCGTGTTCAGACGCCGACCCTCGCACTAGTCGTGCGGCGGGAGATGGAGATCCGAAACTTCAAGCCTGTGGCGTACTACGTGCCTGAAATTGCGCTTCCTGACGGTCGGGTCCTCATCTGGTCAAGCCGCAAGGAAGGGGGCGACATGCGCGGCATTGACGGGGAGGGGCGCATCATCGATAGGGCAGTGGCGGAAGCCATCGTCAGCGCGATCCAGGCAGGACTGGACGGCGTCGTCAGCCGTTACGACTCCATTGAGAAGGAGCAAGCTCCGCCATTGCCCTTCAACCTGGCGAAGCTACAGTCGGAAATGTCCGCGAAGCATGGCATGTCGGCCAAGGAAACATCCACCGCCACGCAGTCCCTCTACCAGAATCACAAGATGGTGTCGTACGTGGGCACCGACTGCCAGTACCTGCCGGAGTCCATGCACGCCGAAGCCCCCGGTGTCCTGAAGGGCATTTCCCAGATCTACACGAAGCTGGCCAGCGGCAGCAGCCCCAGCATCAAGTACGCCTGTTGGAATGACGCCAAGGTGTCTGCGCACCACGCAATTATCCCGACAGGTGAGATTGCCTCCGGTCTATCCAAGCAAGAGCAACAGGTGTTCGACGCGGTCGCCCGTCGCTACATGGCTCAGTTCTACCCAAAGCATAAGTTCATCGACAACAAGCTGGAAGCCGAGTACGGCTCGGACGTTTTCGCCTCATCCTGGAAGCAGACAACCGTGCAAGGTTGGAAAGCAGTTGACGAACCGCATGACGAGGATGCCAAGGCCGATGACGCGCCAGCGGATCGTGCCACCTCTCGCATGCGCCATTCCTAATAAGGTGAGCAATGAACTTCGACCACTTGAAGAGGCAATTTCCGGATTATGACGTTTCCACGCTTCCGGAGATTCCAGCGGGCTTTGGTGACACGTCGTGGCGAAACGACGCCTGTCCGTCATTCACGGATGAGGCGCGCGGCTTGCAGATTTTCATCGACTATGCCGAAGCCGCTGACCGCGAGCCAAATGCGGTTCGCTACTCGCTCCGAGAACTGGACGGGCAGTTAGAGAACATCATCGACACAAACGATTGGGCCGAAATGCTCGAGTGCATTAGCAAGTACGACAAGCTTGAGCTTCCGCTCAGTACGAAGACACGGGATCAAGAAGTCGCTGATTTTCTCTCCCAGTACCGGGCCATCAATACCGGCCGGATGCCACCTTCTGACCAACTCGCGGACATGCGATCGGCCTTCGACGCAGATGCTCAGCCGATGAACGTCGTCACTGGGGACCGGTACGACCTCGAACGCGACCAGGTTATCCATCGCCCACGTATGAAACCATAGTTCGCTTCTAGATCGGAAGTGCATCATAACTCCGGAGTAAGCATGTTCAAAACCACGAAAGACAAGTTGTTCGAAGCAGCAGTTGGGGGGGACCGAGCCGAGATCCTGCGCCTGATGGAGAAAGGCGGCTTCGATGCCAACGTAAAAAGTTCGCTGTGGCGCGGTACCCCCATCCTGGCCTATGCCATCCTGAATCAGGACCATGTTCTGGCGCAGCATCTCATCGATAAGGGGGCCAACGTTCGGGCGGTGGTAGATGGTATGCCCTTGATCCATATGGCAAAGGATGCGAAGAGCGTCCATATGCTGATCGAGGGCGGCGCTACGGTGATGGCTCGCATGGAGAAGGAGTACCCCGGCCTGTCCAAGGGAGCAACAGCGCTGCACAAAGCTGCTCTGAACGACAACCACGAGGTTCTCAAGGCGCTGATCGATTTCGGGGCAGAGATTGATGCTCGCGACGCGTATGGGCACACACCGCTGCATTTCGCAGCGAGCCGGAGCATCCTGAACTCGAAAGCCCTGGTAGTGGCCGGCGCCGATCCGGATGCAGAGAGCAAGAGCGGGGTGACGCCTTCCGCTCTGATCATGCGAACTTTCGGCTTCGCCAAGTCTGCGGATGCTTGGCTGCGCGAGCGGGCCGCGGCGCTCACTTCATCGGCGCTAGCGCGCTTTCGGGCCGGTGCGGATGGTGTCGAGCATGCCGCCCATTCCAAGCCATCGGCACCCCGTATGTGAACCAGGTGAAACGGATGAGAACTAGTTCTATTACCGAGGATATCGCCAGCGCCGACGCGCGCCTCAAGGACGCGGGCTTGCCCACATACTCCCAGCTGGCAGGGGCACTGCGGGCTCTGATGAACTACACGGGGGGCTGGGATAAAGATCTCGCTCATCCCTGCGGCAAGGCGGCGCGGGTGCTTTCCCGCCTGGATGACAGCGGAAGTATTCCCGAGCAGGGATCGGTTGAGTATACGTCGGCGATGGGAGAGGCAGCGCAACGCTACATTGAAGAGTGCTGCCGGCTGTCGGACGGGCGCTACGCCATCATGCCGCCATCAATGCCCGGGTCGTTTCGATGGGAAGCCCTGTTTGAACGAATGATGGACGCTTCCCCGGGGAGCGCGGTCGTCGTCAGCCAGGCTCTGGACAGCACGCCGGTCATTGACCTGAAACATGTGTCGTATGACCGCATTCTGGACACATACAGCAAGGCCTATCCTGACCTGCCACCCGAAGTCATGGCCAATGACATCGTCGGCCACGCCTGCGAGTTGGTTGAGCGCAGCGCCGCGCAGGAGGATCGTCATGCCGGCGAGCAGCTGGAGTGTCAGTTGGCCGACGTCCATCCGCTACCCAAGGAGAAGGCCCTCGAAAAATGGGACGGCTTCAAGGACAGGGCCATTGAAGGAGGCTTTGGCAGTCAGCAAGAAAGGGTGGCGGGCCTGATTAAGGCCGGCGCGACCAGGGCCAAGCTAATCCAGTTCTGGCGAGAGACCAAGCATCTGAACTGGGCGAATAGCTACGGGCAATCGCCTTGGGAGACAGCCTCGTCTGTGGGCGCGGCCCTGGATGCCGCCCTTCTGGGGGGTGCCCTCAGCGCTTACCGCCGAGGACTGTTGTATGTCTTCGACCGCACCCAGGCGGCAGCAAGCACCGGACTGGAGCAAGATGTAACGCAGAAAAATGACCAAAGGAGGCCTAAAATGTAAAGCAGGAGGCACGCTCTGCTTAAGTTCTGCGAGCGTGCTTAGCCGGACGGGCCTATAATGAAACCCATAGGCGACATGGAGGTGCAAAATGGCTTCAAAGCTGGCCCAATTCGTTATGAGCAAGCAGTTCGATGACCTGTTTGCGCGTGGCGTGAAGAAAGCCGCGGAAGAGGCGCGAGCTGCCGGTCTACCACCGGCTGGCGACCAACGCGTCTTTAAGGCCAAGGCCCGTCGTGCGACTGTGGTGTATGAGGCCCCGCGCCCGACCACACCCAAACGCAAGACGCCGCGAGTTGCATGACAACAATCAACAAGACGCAGCAACAAGATCCCCCTTTTGAAACCACGGTCCTGTGTTTTGCAGGACCGAACGGTTCTGGCAAGACAACTGCCAATCGCGAAGTCCTGGAGGCATCAGGGCTTCCGCCCGAAGCCTACATCAACGCTGACGATATCGCGAAGACGCTCGAGAGCGAAATTGCGGACTATGACGAGCGGAATCGGAAGGCCGCGGCAATCGCCGAAGAGCGCCGACTTGCCGCCCTGGAAGCCGGGGACTCGTTTGCATTCGAGACTGTCATGTCCACGCCGGAAAAGGTGGCTTTGCTCACCCAGGCAAAGGCCAAAGGATACGAAGTTCTCCTCGTATTTGTGGCCACCAATAATCCCGAGATCAATGTCGCGCGTGTAGCAAATCGCGTCAGCCTCGGAGGCCATGCCGTGAAACCTGACACCATCCGAGACCGCTACTGGCGGACTTTGGAGCTACTGGCGTGTGCGGTCGAGCAAGCTGATATGGCTTTGGTGTACGACAACTCCTTGGATGACGTAAAACCGGTAGTCGTCGCAAGGAAGGCGGACGAGCGATTGGAGATCGAGGACGCGGAAGACCGTGACGCAGACTGGATCCTCGATGCATTGGAGAGGCCTTGGCAAGCTCGCCTCAATTCCCGTTCCATTCTGACGGACCTTGCCGTTGAACATGGAGCGGATCCCGAGGACGTTCAGCATTTGCTTCGCCCTGCTGTTGCCGAAAACGGAGCCGATTACATTGGCCTGGTGCTCGGAAAGACTGACTGCCATGTACTGCAGGTCAACGGGAAAGGCGAATACTTGCTGCACGACCGCCAGTTGCTGGCAACGGACGTCATCAAGGAAGGCGCGTGGCAATGCCTGCAGTATCGGTATCTAAAGGGCAAGATCGACCGCTCTGAGCTGCTCGCTACTACCGTCCCCGAAGAGAAAGTCAGTTCGCGCCCTAAGCCGTAGCGGTACACCGCCACACGCCAGCCTGGCGTGTGGCCATCCCTGCTTCACCGATCCAGCATTGATTTTGCTGCCGCGCCCATTCGGCGAATCAATCTTGCCTTGTCGTCGGCAACGCGGCCCTTCGCGTCCAGGCTACCGAGGCGTACTACGGGCTGCCCCTTGGGGGGCTGTACAAAATTAGCGCCCAAGAGTAACGAGATTCGGTCGGGGTCGCTGAATCCGCCACGGAGAAGGCGAGAGAGCCCGCTGGCAAGTAGATCCGCCACCTGGACGCCGGCCAGCTTTGCAGAATCAACAAGTTGGAAGTCCTCACCGACGATCTTGCCGACGTTCACGTCTGCGTCTGGTACGTCGATGCCATAGTCGGTCTTCAGGTACGTAGGTGCTTCACCTGGGGGATATCGGAATCGCTCGAAATGTCGATAATCTGCACCCTGCAGGGAAAACATTGGCTCCGCAAGGCTTGCTGTTTGCAGCATGGCTGGCAAAACGTCTCGAAACACTTCTTCGTATTCAGTTGGGGCGCTCGCCTTCTGGTCCACGCGCCATCGAAAATTTCCCAATGACGGAGGGTTGCGCTGGACGAAGTAGAGCAGCCCATACGAAAGAATCTGATGAAACAGCTTCACTTGGCAGATTAGCTGCGTGTACAACTGAGGCTTGAGCGCTCCAATTCTGCCAGACAGGTTCGCTAAAAGTTGGCGTCCTTCCTCGAACCTCATCTTATCCCGCGAACTGAGGATCGCCGCGGCCTGCAAGTCGCGGTGATGCTCAATGGCTTCGCGGCGGTGCAATCCAACATCGACCGCGACCGCGAATGCGGCCCCTTCCAGCTTGCTTAACCGCTGGAGAAACAAGGCGTACTGTTCCTCCGTGAGATGCTTAAGCTTCGTTTCAGCCCCACCTCTTAGTTTCCGAAGGTCCCGAATTAGCGTCTCAATCTGCCGTCTGCAATACTCTGGCGCCGCGTAGGCGGCGACGATGCACCATGAGTCGCGGTCGGTCGCGTATGTAAATGTTCCCGATTCGTCGATGAAGATATGCATGCCTTTGGGCGGCAAGCACTGGTCTACACGGACGGTTAGGATTCGGAGCCCGCCTGAGTCGGATACGCATGCCCGCCTTAAACGGTTGGGTTCTGGGGAGGATATCCCGAATCTAGGACGTGGGCTGCAGGAAATTCCGGTGCGTGTGAGCGTGCAAACGGACTGCCAACTTGACGTAGTGTACAAGTACACGGAGAATTCTAACGATAATCCGAGGGCAGCGGAAGCGCTGCCAGTAAGCCGCGGAGTCTCAGCCGGGCCAGCGCATATAACCGTTCACCTGGTCGCGCTGTTCGCCTGCGACGCGCGGCCAAGTCAACTATGAGGAGGGGGTACTGTTGACCCGAAGACACGTGCAAGGCCGCGGCATGGAGATTGACCGCAAGCCGACGAGACATATGTTCCTGCAGGTGTTGACGAGGTTGCAGGATCTGATCGGGCAAGCCGAGAACGCCGTCTTGAACGACCGCGACCGATTCTCTATGGATAAGGCAGTGGTGGCGCTGCGGGAAGCTCATGAGTTGTGCATCCAGGCGCGCTCCTTCGACCCGCCGACCGACATGGTGCCGCAGGCCTCGCAAGCGTCAACTTTGCCGATAAATGAGCCTCGGAATCGGGAGCGTATGCGAGAGTTGTGCGGTATCGCAGGTTCTCAATCGGAAGCAGCTCGGCTTATCACCAAGCATACACACCGGCCTTGTAGCACCGACGCAGTGAAATCGTGGACCTGTGACGCTACCTCAGCACGCGCACGAGTGTGCCAGGACTGGGCCGTAGAGGCGCTGGAGGGGGAGTTGAGGAAACTCAGGTTGCTACCTTGAGTTGTAATCGTTTGGCGGTGCCCCGAGAGGGGGGTAAACAATTGCTGAACGCATCCGATATACCGTGCTGTCGATAAGGAGGATCACATGAAGCAGTATCCCGATACTGAAAAGACGTATGGCATCGTCGTTACGGACGCAACCGGCAACGAGGAGTTAAACGAGAAGCGCGCCATTCTTGAAAGGGCGGATCCGGACAACATCGTGTTTCTGTCGGTGATTCCTCACGACGTCACGGCGAGGGCTGACTGGAAGGAAATCAAGTCAGCTTTCTCTGCATTCCCGCGCCGCGGCGTCGATGTTGAATCGGTCACTGCGGACCAGATCGAGCACCTGGCGAAGAAGATCTCCGTCTTGGCCGTTGGCCGCAGGTAAGTGAGCGACGACCATAGGATGGCAACGAGTCGCATCGTTCGCGCGCTCGCAGGTCGGATACCCCTTTCGAAGGGCGGCCGTGTGTTTTGGTTCTCTTATGGCTTTCTCGTGGCCGGCATGCTGCTATCCTGGATTGCGGCTGAGCTGGCATTCGATGCAGGGGATGTGCGGATGGCCTACAGGTGGTACTACGCGGGGTATGGATCCTTCGCTGCAGCAGCGCTGCTCGCAGCATTAGGGTCGTTTTTCTACCTCCGGCGTTCGCACTAAGAGGCAGACATCAAGCTCCAAGACCGAGCCGCCGGAAGGCGGCCTTTTTGTCTGCTAAAGTCACGGCCACAGCGAAAGGAATCTGGCTGTCTACCTGCCGCTGGCTTGCGGAAGTTCAGCGAAGCCATGGTGGCACCACGGGTAGCCATTGAAGCGGTCGGGACACCGCGACAAAAACCGGAGCATGCCATGTGCGTGAATTACGTGCCTGTCCAGCGTCAGTTGTTGCGTGATGTGTTTGGCGTCGAGCCACCTGCGGACGAATGGCGAGTCGAAACATGGAAGGACTATGCCGCTCCTATCGTCGTGGCCGATTCCGATGGAAGTCGGGATTGTAGGCTTGCCACGTTTGGCATGGTTCCCCGCTGGCGTATCAACGAGGGCATGAAAGTGTTCGACACCATGAACGCCAGGTCGGAAACGGTGGGGCAGAAGAGATCCTTCTCTGGTGCATGGAACAAGGGGCATTTCTGCCTGATCCCCGCGACCGCGGTGTACGAACCCAACTACGAGTCTGGAGCGAAGTCTGTACGCTACAAGATCTACCCTAGGGAAAGTCAGGCCTTTGGAATCGCGGGACTCTGGCGAGACTGGCCGGACGGAACGCATTCATTCGCCATGCTGACGGTGAACGCGGATAACCATCCGGTGATGAACCGCATGCACAAGCCTGGTAGTGAGAAGCGCGGAGTCGTGATGCTTCCGTCTGAAGAATGGGACGATTGGCTGACATGCCGAGATGCTGAGAAGGCCCGGGCATTCCTACGATTGTTGCCCGATGGCGCTATGCTGACCGAGCCCGCTCCAATGGCACCTCGGAAGGCAGAAATCAATTCGCGGATGGATGGCCTGCAGGACTAGACACAACATGGATAACACAACAACAGAGTTGGTGACACGCCCTCTCGCCGTTCCGCCTCACAGTCTGGACGACATTTCCAGGCCGTTTGCCGGAGACTTGTTGCAACGGAAGGCTCTTGCACGGCGGCTCACCAACTACATTGATCGGCTGGCATGCGGGGCCGTGTTGGCTATTGACGCTCCGTGGGGAGAAGGAAAGTCATGGTTCGCACGGCACTGGTGTGCCGATCTAGAGAAAGCCGGCTACCGGGTTGGAATGATTGATGCGTTCCAGCAGGACTATGTCGAGGATCCATTTTTTCTACTCGTCGGCGAAATCCGCGAGGTATGCCAGGAAGACAAGCATTTGGCAAATCGCCTCGCCGATAAGGCCGCGGCGGTTGCCGGCGCGATACTCCCTACTGGATTCAAGCTAGTCTTGAATGCCGGCGGGAAATGGCTACTAGGCACGACCGATGTGGTAGATCAAGTACGGGATGCCGCTGATGCGGCTGTAGAGAAGAGTGCCGAGTTTGTGCAGGAGTGGGCCAAGCAGAAGTTGGAGGCCTACGCCGCTGAGCAGGAAACGGTGCGGGCTTTCCGCGCGGAAGTTCAGAAGTTTGCCGCGGCCAAAGATAAGCCAGTGGTTATCTTCGTGGACGAGCTGGATCGCTGCAGACCCGAGTTCGCCGTGCGCTTGATCGAACGCACCAAACACTTCTTCGATGTGCCCAATCTAGTGTTTGTCCTGGTCATGAACCGGGGCCAGTTGGAAAACGCGATCTGTGGCGTCTACGGGCCCAAGACTGATGCTGCAGCTTACTTGGGTAAATTCCTGAATCTTTCGCTCAGCCTTCCTAAGTCGCGCAACAGCGATGTAGGTCCTGAGGCAATGATGACGAAGTATGTCAAAGCCACGCTCAAGCGCTATGGCGAGGATCAGTCTCCGGGCTGGTTCGGCGCTACGTTACCCGCCAGCGCTCAACTCTTCGACTTGTCGTTGCGAGACATTGAGCGCGCGTGCGCGTTACGTTTTCTGAGCGACATGGAATGCGACGGACTTCTTGCATGCCTTGTCTCAATACGGATCAAGAAGCCTGAAGTATTCAATGCGCTGAAACGCGGCAATAACGCTGGGTTCAAAGCCTTCTTTGACGCATTGGAAGAGCGGCGGCAAATGGGGCTGTGGGGTAGCGACGGACCTATTACAAGGTATCTGAATGCTCTGCTAGCGCTTGCCAGGCTTGCTGCAGGCATGGGTGGCAATTCGGAGCGGGAGTCGCTTATGCAGGAGCGACAACTGCTTTTCGCTGAAGATTTTTCTTCATCGGACGATCCGGTCCTATTGCTAGTGCGAGCTGTCCGCTCCCTTGACCTAGAAGTGGAGTAGTGGACAACAAGCGACCGGAACGATTTCGAGGGCGAAGCACGTTTCGGTCCAAGGGGCTGACAGCCCCATAACCTACCTTAACAAGCAAAATGACACTCGACGTACACCACCCTCTCTTGCCGGGGCATGTGGCCACCCTATTGCAGCAGCTTTTTCGTCTGGGATACAAAGATGCGGGCGCTTTGTACCACTTGACTCCAGCGGATCAGCGCAAAGCTGGGCTAATGGCGCAGCAAATCCGATCCCTGATGCATTCGCAGATTCCAGGAACGACAACACCCATAGTGGGGAGCTACGGCCTCCAGGGGCCGAATCGCGATCACCTTCATTTCGCCCTTAACGTTTCGCTTGTGGATTGAAGTGGCGCCCAGCCACTCCTACATCCTCAGCTTGGCGGGGCGGGGGCCTGACGCCGGGGAGAACTGAACTTCGCTCGCCAGCGCGACTTCCCAGGCGGGGGCTATTGCTGCTAGTTGCCGTAACTTCTCACTGGGCTGCGTGAACAGTGCCGCGAATACGCGGCATTGCTCTGCTTCCTCTCTACCAGGATTCGATACTGCGGCTACCGGCCCCCCGCCGCATCTTTGCCAGGTATGCGGCATGGCCACCGCGGCGAAGAACTGCTCTGCCTGCGTCAACTCGCGCTGCAGTGCCATCTCCACCAACTGGACGGCGTCAGCGTCCGCAATCGGCTGGGTCCACGGTGACAGCATCGTGATCGGGTCCGGGGATAGAAGGATCCGGGGTGTTACATCGAAAGTCACCCCGATATGCAGGCGGCGGTATCCATCTTCGTTTTCCACCTGACTCATGACGAGATCCCCGCGCTGCAGGAACAGGATCTGCTCTCTGTAGTTCTGCACCACTGGCTCGTGTTCCAGGCGTTGCCCGTGTGGAATTCCGCTGGTCCGAGCAGTTGACAAGATCGCGTCGTCGGACGTGAGAACCAGGGGAAACGTGTTTTCGAGAGCGGACCGCGGAGCCTTACCGGTGCGGGCCTGCAGAATTCGCATTGCACCGATGTATTTGTCGACCGGCGTAGTCGTGGAGATCTCCCCGACGAGATCTCCATTGGGCGACGAGTAGAGGTGCACAGAGCGGGGAGGGAGCATTCGGTACCTGGTGACTAGATGCGAGGCCGCGATGCGCGCGGGCCAAAGTCAGCGTCGGCCTCGCGGGCGATCTGCTGGACCTTCACCGGATCTTGGCCGGTCGTCAGTATGTGATAGTCCAGTTTCAAAGCTTCGATCTTAGTGCGCTCCTGCTTGTACTCCTTGCGCAGCCCGTCTACTTCCCTCGCCGTTGACGCATTGAGCATTTCAAGCTTGATATCTTGTGCCCGCTCTTCCGCCGCCAGTAGCTTCAGGTGCGTGTCGTAGAGGCTTCGCTGTGTTTGCCAGCTCTCTGCCATATTTCCCACGTACAGCTTGGCGGGGTCATAGTCGTTGCTCCCAACGCCGAAGGCCACTGCGCCGCTAAGCGCCACCACAGTCGCACCAACATATGCCTGTCGCTTCAGTTTGTCATGAAGTCGTAGTGCGCGAGGTGTCAGGTCAAAGTTGCGAACAAGGTGTTGATCCTCGGCGAGGATCTTTTGCTGCAGCCGTTGCAATGCACGCATGGCGATCCTCCGACTCAGTGAGCGAGAAACTCGCGGATGTGTGCAAGTCGCCTGTTGAAGACTGCGTCCGGAATGCTCTTCTTATCCCGGAAGGCGTCGTCTTCGGTATCTGCCTCCGCCTTGACGATGGAGAGAGCGAGATCTCGCAGGGCCGGGGCATGTCTTGCATCCGAAAGCGATTTCTCGATCTCGGCCTGGAGCTTGGCGTCGCCAGACGGCATCACGATTTTTGCAGCGAGCAGCGCGCGCGCCGTCGAAGTGGTGACTCGATGCACCAGGTCGGTCCGCCGCAAGATTTCGGCACGGGAATGCGTCTCGTAGACGAAGCCGCTAAGCTTGGGACCGAGCTGCGGGTCGAGAGCGATGAGAGCTTCCACCACATCATGCGTTTCGGGGTCCGGCAACATGATTCGCATTTCTTGACTCCAGTAATTGGTTTATGTATCGTAGCATCACTACGGAAAATTATAGCGTATTCGTTCCCCCACGTTCGCCGTTGTTCTCCGTAGGGTTTCGCGTTTTCACGCACTGTTTTGGCGGCTCTCACTCCCCAGACCATGACCTGACCCGATTGGCTCTGCCTCGCTGCCTCCCACGCCCCAAAGCGACGAAACCCTCGGCTTTGGGGCTTCTTTTTTTTGGAGTGGTCATGAAACGACTGGACATCGATGTATCCAGCTCAGCAGAGGCCGAGTTGCTTGGCGGTTGCGTCAAGGTCATCAGCTATGACCGCCGCGGCAACGTGACGGCGACGATCACGACCGAGAGTGCCGACAGCCTGGCAGATGCGCACCTTATGGCTGGTTTTCTCGAGCTGGAGCGCGCATCCCGGCTGCGAGGAGCCGTGTTCGAGCGCTACGAGATGGGCGGGCTGACGGTCATCCCGCGCTTTGTCACGTCTGGATCCGCACTGAACTCGTGACCATCATGCTCATTCAGATCTCCGCTTCATGCTGGCGAGTAACCATCCCCGCGCCTCGAATTCCAGTGAAGGCTGTCCTGTTCAAGCCTGACATTGATGACCTGGTCGAGTGGCCCGTCATTCTGGTGAACGCGGGAAAGTTGCTTTCCTGCTGGGAGCGCGACAGCTACATCGTAGGCCCCGTAGGCCATTGGCCCAGCTCCAAACGGGCCGGCATCGAAGAGTTTCTCGATGAAAAGGGAGGGGCGATCAACGTCCCACGCGCTGGCATCCACATGCAGGAATTCCCCCGCTCCTGGTGGTCGCTCCGGCCCAAGACTCCTGCGCCCGTCGTCTCGTTTATCAACGGAAGGCACCGCACCCGGTATCTGATCGATGCCGGGGTGGACTGTGTCCCCATCCAGGTACACGCAAGTCAGTCCGCGCTCTTGCGCGAGATCTGCGCGTAGCCGCGTATCGCTGGTCATCGGGAGTCTATATGTCCGAACAGAATGCCCCCATAACCCTGAGCCGGCGACTCGAGCTGGATTTGCATGCCGACGACTATGCGAGGCTCGAAAGAGCGGCGCAGGACGTGGGGCTCTCCATCGAGGAATACCTGTGCGTGGCCGCATCAAGATGGTTGGCCGAAGCACCGATGCCAGGCCAGTCGGTTCCATCGATGAAGCGGAAGCTGGAGTTGCTGATGCACCCGGACGACTACTCACTGGTCGAACGGGCTGCTCATGCTGTTGGCTACACCGTAGAAGAGTACAGCCGCCTGTCGCTCCATCTGCAGAGCAGGGGAATGATGGAGCGGCCTGTAACGCCATCCGTGATCGAGCGGCCAACTGGAATGGTCCAACAAGTAGCGTCCTGGCTCACTTCTTTCCCTGCCACGCCTGCCGCCACCCATGACCGCACGTTGCGCCGTATAGGAGAACGGAACAACGTGGGAGTCCCCCATGAGTAACAAGTACGTGGAACTTGGTGCGGGATTCTTCCTGACAGATGTCGACAGCTTCACGTTCGAAATCTGCGACGCCAACTCGTCAGACCCTGACGTCTACTACGGCCCGCTTGCGTGGAATGGTGGCGTGGGTCCAGCTTCCTCCCGACGCCTAGCCCTGGTCGAGCCGTCCCAAGCCAATGCCTATCTGGCAGCGATGATGGCCTACGACAGAGACGAAAGCGAACACCCCGGTGACATGCCTTCCTGGCCGGCTACGGCAACCGTATGCACAGCCGGATTGGAAGCAGGCCTCGCAGATCTCCATGGTCGCCAATTCGATAGCGAAGAAGTGCTGGTCAAAGCGGTCCGTCGCCTGACGCGGTCTATGCCGCGGAAGATCTGGTCGGGATCGTCAAGCGCTGCTCGCCTGGAGTCTCTCAAGTTCGCCACGGAACGAATGCTCGGCAGCAACGCCGAGTCCATCAGCCGGTACGAAAAGATCCACTGACCACCAAAAACACCCATGGACGGCTATTTCATTAAGACAATTGGTGCCAACCGCGGCAAGCCGCGTGTATGGCTTCAGGGCCTCGAGCTGGAGCGCGCTGGCTTCGGGCCAGGCCAGAGTTACGAAGTCGAAGTGAAGGGCAAAAGCGTGGTGCTCACACTCAGCAAGGACGGAACTCGTACTGTGACACCGAAGCAGGTTCGATCCCGGACGATGCCCGTAATCGACCTGAACAGCAACCAACTGCTGGCTGCGTTCGATGGCATGGCTGCGATCCGGATGGTGGTCAAGGATGGCCAAATCTACCTACTGCCGTTGGCATCTGAGCTGAAGAAGCAGGAGCGACTGCAGCGCCTGAGGTCGCGCATGGAGAATGGCGAGCCGTTGCGCATCGGCAGTCTCTCGCACGGCGGCGGCATCATGTCGCATGCCATCCATGCCGGCCTGCAGCGGGCAGGGCTCAAGGCGAAGCTCGAATTCGCGAACGAAATCCGTCCCGAGTTGCTTGAGCACGCGTCCGAGTTCAATGATGCCTGGTCAGAGGATACTGTCCCTCTTGCCGCACCGATGCAGGAGCTGGCTTTTGATGATCGGGGCCTGGCTCACATACCGAAGGTCGAGATTCTAGAGGCAGGCATCCCCTGTTCGGGAGCGAGCCGAGCCGGAACGGCCAAACGCGGCCTCAAACATCCCGAGGCGCATCCGGAGGTCGGCCACCTGGTAGTCGCAGCGCTCGTCATCCTTAACAAGGCCGCGCCGGCAATTGTCACTATCGAAAATGTGCCGACTTACGCCAATACGGCGTCCGCCAGCATTCTCCGCTCTCAACTCCGCGATCTCGGTTACACCACGCATGAACGCATTCTAAATGGAAAGGAATGGGGTGCGATTGAAAATCGAGATCGTTGGTGTATGGTCGCTGTAACTCAGGGAATCGATTTCGACTTCGATCAGCTGATGCCGCCGAAAGCGATGTGCCAGGTTATTGGCGATCTACTCGAAGACATCCCAGCAGACGACGCTCGCTGGGGCACGATGAGAGGCCTTGTTGAAAAGGAGGCAAGGGATCTCGCCGCAGGCAAGAACTTCAAAATGCAGATCTACGATGCCCATGACGAAAATGTAGGAACGTTAACTAAAGGGTACGCCAAAATTAGGTCCACTGACCCGAAATTGCGGCATCCAGACAATCCTTCGCTTATGCGTCAATTCACGGCAACTGAGCATGCACGATTTAAACAAATTCCTTCCCATATTCTAGGCGATGCGTCTGAAACAATGAAGCACGAGATGGCCGGTCAATCGGTGATCTATGAGAAGTTCGCTGACGTCGGGCATCACATCGGCAACTCTGTGAACCGCTTTGCAGGGCGCCCAGAAGTGGAGATGCACAACCGGATTGCCCGGGGCTTCGAGGATCGACTCGGCGTGGACCAGGATGTCGCTCAGCTTGCCGCACAGGTTGTTGCAGACCTGCGGCGCGCAGAGCCAGGCGACGGTCGCTATGTCGGGCCGATTGTCGCCGTACGTCAGGATCTGGTCGTGCAGAAGATCGATGACGTGTCGGGCATCCTGCACCAGGCCGTGGCATTGCGTGAGATGCCTAAACTTGGCCAAGCAGTCGAAATTCGCTATCGCGACGGCTCCGCTGTCGTGATGGCCGCGACCAATACTACCGGACTGCCTGCACCGACACCGACCGACTCGCCCGCAGTCCGCAGCGCCAAGGAGAGGCTGCGTGCGGAGAGCGGGTCGGTCGCTATTCCTGACGACTACAACGCCTTCGATACGCTTCCCAAGTCCACCAGGCTACGGATGTAAAGCTTCCCCCCCAACCACCTATTACCCAACCACACGTATGAGCGATTTCAGACAAATTTCCGTTGAGTTCCGAGACATGGAGGCAACAGAGGCTCGTGAGCGGCAGGCCGCGAAAGATCGGGAGACAGCGGCGCGGGCCCACATGGTGGTCCGTGCTCGCGAAGCGTTCGAAGAGGCTGGCGTCTACCGCTACCTACGTGAACAGGCGGATGCTATGAAGCAGGAGGGTTACTCCTGTCGGTATGCGCGCGACGTTGTCGATTTCCGCGCGAACGTGTCCATCGCCTTTGTCGCAAAGCAGGGCGAACATATCGAGGACCGTAGCCAGTTCGGGCCGGGATTCGCAGGGGAGACTAATACGCATACCCTGAACATCGTTTCCGATGCTGACGGCGCAGTCCGCTTCGAGACTTGGAACGAGCTTGAAAGCAGTGCGCGAAAGACCTCGGTTAAGTCGTTGAGCGACCTGACGTTGGACGACGTCAAGGAGGCGTTCCGGGGTTTCGTGAGAGAGGCGTTTGTTGCTCGGAAGCTGCACGACGACCGGAAGGCTATCCGTCCGGCCTACCGAGGCTAGTTGCCGCAAGCCACGGGCCTGAGGCGGGCAACGATAGCCCGGGCCCGCTTTTTCTGCGCGCTGCCGCGTAGCCGGTGTCCACTGTCCCCATGACGATAGCCGGCCTGCATTCCTTTGGTGCAGGCCGTAAGCGTCGTCAAGCTGCAACTCGGTTGCCCTTCGAACCATAATAATTTGGGGCTTTGGTGGGCCAGCGCATGCTGTTTCCGCCATCGGCGCAGCGACTAGCGCTTTCGTCCCTGGCCGCACGCAGTTGCATTAACAAGTCGATCTCGAAGTCCGTCGCCTTACGATGGCTACATGACGCGGTTCACGACGGCCTCCCTTGCGGAACACTATGGGTCGCCTATAGTGAGTCACTATCCCCAGACTGAAATCGTCAAATATAGAGACGCGTCTATTGCCAGTCTAGGGAGAGGGGATGGTCCTTGGTTCGACGCGCTCTCACAAAGCTAAGCAGTTCGCCGTGGGCTAATAGCTCGGTCGGCCCATAGTTTTGATGGAGTTAAGTTACTGAAGCCAACTTAGCGTTACTAACGTGAATTTATGGCGCAGTGAGGGAGGTGTAAAAATGGCAAATAATGACCTCTGGCCTAAATCTTTTCGACAATTCGATAATAACGGACCATTAGTCCAGTCACTGGCTGAGAAGACCGTGCCGGTTAGTGGTTCGGTCTATGTCGGAATTGGGTATGAGCCGCGCACAAACACTTCGAGAAATCGCGCACTCAAGGAGGATGTGACTCCACCGAAGGCGGAGCCGACTAATAAACCGGTATATGCGTTTCAATATGTTGAAAGCTATTCGGAAATTGCTAGTCACCTAAGCGTCTCAATGTCAGCCGGGTACGGAGCTGAGGGTATATCAGGCGGCGGCGCCAGCTTAAGCATCTTCAAGAGCACGCGGATCGAGAGATCGCGTGCCTACGTCGTATTTAGAATGCGAATGATCGCAAATGAGAAAACAACGCAAAGTGCAAAGCTGAATGATGAAGTCTTGAAGTTGATTACAAAAAAGCAGTATCCCTCATTGGTCGAGAAATACGGTACGTCCTACGCCAAAACGGTGAGATACGGCGGCGAGCTTGCAGCGATACTCGAGTTTAAATCGGATAGCCAGGTTGATACGGAAAAATTCCACCAAGAGATTGATTTCGCGGTCGGGGAAGCGCGAGCAGAGGCGAGTATGGACTCGTCTATCATGAAGCTTACCAAAGGAAGAAGTGTTGCAATCACGTATGCACAATCAGGCGGCACCACGGGCCATAATCAGAATGGGGTATTTGCCATCACTATCGATGAGCTAATTCAAAGAATTAGGAGTTTTGCTGGCGAGGTGTGGGGAACAAACGGTCTAGATGGGAGTACGGTGCCGATAGAAGCAGACATGGCAAGCTTGCGGCAGGCAACTAATTGGCCCGCCGAGGACAACACTAATCTCGACTATCCATATCCACCGGATATTGAATCAACGGCTATGTCTGTAGACATGCTTTATCAAAAGCTTAGCGAAATTGATTCAATTTTATCGTCACCCGCAGTAATTGCCCCAAGCGTGCGCGAGGCTGCGTCGGCAATGCGACCGTACCTGGAGTATCAATCCCTCCAAGCCAAACTAGCGCTGATCGGTGCGATGGCAAGTACCGTATCGCCAATTGTAGTAAAAGGCGAGAGTTTTTATCAGTATCGCATAAGGGGGATGCTTAACGTATGGCCGTCCGCGAGCAGAGAGAACGCAGGGGGTGACATTGATTTGACTAGTCCCGATAAAGGTCAACTTGCAACGAAACTTTTTGGCGCCGAAATTCCCTTCGAAGTGAGACCATGGCCTGACGTTAAATTAACCGATGATTGGGGATATCAAGGAGAACTGGATAAAGCAGCGCAAGCGGATGACTCAAGGATACAAATGTTTGCCGTCGGCCACCACGTTGCATGCTGGCAAGATGGTGGAAATCCGGACGCGCTCGCGGCGCAACTTGCCGGAAAAGCTAGCCCGGAAGCGAAAAACGATGGAATATTCGCATACGCCCTCAAGCATCCGAAGACGTCCGGAGGAAAGAGGTGCGGATATAGCGTCGTTCATTTTTTGGCTTTCCGAATCAACGTCCCTGACAAGACTCTCCTGCCACCGCTGCCAAGTATTCCTCAGACGGAGATAGTTGCGTCGCTACAGCAAGAGCCACCCAAGTATCTAGGCGAAGATAAATGGGTTCTCCCATTTTCTGTCAACAGCCCGTCTGCAAAGAGCTGTGGTGCCTATACGATCACCGTGCATCAGAAATCTGCCCAAGGGAAGAGAAGGGAAACCGAAATATCGGCATATTGGATTGGTCTAGTACCGGATCTAAAGCTAAAGAATACGATTACTGTTGACAGCGGATGGGAAGTTGAGTCTTTTTCTGTGACGCTAAATTCAGCGTACGGAGAATGAACTACAGCAGCATGCCAAGTTGCTTGAAGGCGATTGGTTCCTGGTCGGGGAATCCAAGCAAGCGCTATCGGGATGCTACTCTCGCTGGACTCGGGGCCTGTGGCTACGTCGATAGCGCCAGGCGCGTTTGATTGCCCTGTTCCGAGCGCTGACACCGCGGCGCACCAGTAGCGTCTGGCGCTGATATTCCGCTTCCATTTCTGTGATCGCGGTGCGAAGCTTTGCCATCTCGACGGCAGTCGTCTGCATCAAGCTGTCCCTATCACTTCTCGCCTGGGCAAGATCTCGCTGCAATTGCTCGTTCTGGCCAGCCAAGCGCTGCTGCTGGCCTTCGGCAGCTTCTTTCGCAGCCAGAAGGCTCTCACAGCGCCCTAGAGCCTCGGCCACCCGCCTCTCTGAGCTTTCGAGCGCCAACCTGTCCCGCAGCGCGGCCTGCTTGAAATCATCTGCAACGGCCAACAGTCGGCGCTGTTCATTCATTAGCTGCTCGACCTGTTGTCGAACCCCATTGAGAGCTTGCGCGGCTAGCTCGGCCTCCTGCCGGCGCAACTGCTGCGTATTCTCGAATTCGGCCTTCCACTCTGCAGCACTAGCCTCTGCCGCCGACCGGACGGCCTTCTCGGCCACGACCGCTTGGTCCAGCTCCGCTACCTTTTTCAGAAGCTGCTCGTTCTCCTCAAGTAGCGTGGCGTTTCGCGCGGCCAACTCATCGGATTGGGCCTGCAGCTGATCGCGTTGCTCAGTGATGTCCATCACCTGGCGAACGGCTTGCTCCCGTACCTCCTTGGTGGTTGCTTCGGACTGCGCCACCGCGGCTTGCCAGACGTCAGACGCCACCTGACTTAAGTGATCCAGCAGGATCTCAGGGACGTCGGGGCGCTGAATGCGAATCCGGGATGTCTGCCGCAATGTCTCCCAGAAGCTGTTGATCTCCTCTTGCGCGGTACTCATGCTCGGCGACCGCCCGTTGTCCGCCAGCAAGCTGACAACGCGTTGCGCGCTCGGTCGCTGTCCAAACGTGAAGAACAGCTCTCTTGCAAGCTCCCGGATCTGGTCTCGATAACCGGAGCGCCCGGGAAAGCGCTCTTTGATGCGCTGGACGTGATCCAGCAACTGCAATTCGGGGGATTCAAGGGGCGGCATGATAGTTTCCGTGCACTTGCGGTTCCTTGAATAGTACACCGCATCGCTGCATTAATACAGTAAAAGTACCGCGTAATACGTTATAAAAATAACGCTTCCGCGTTGAAATTTGACATAGCTCTAGATATGTCAAATTGCATAACGTAGTATCGATACGTACGATATACTGAGCGCATCAGGCAGCAGCACAGCTGCCGCGCGACGACCGGCCACGGTCACTTTTCACGGGAGAATTCAGGATGAACAATACGAGCAAGCCGCTGCCTTCCCTGAAGGCCATGGCCGAAAAGAAGCTCGATGGCATTGGCAAGCAGACGATCTACAGGCTGGACCCGCGCCTGGTGAAGGTGCGCCCCGGGCACAACGGACGGATCAAGAGCGTGGGGCTACGGGCCCACATCGACACCATGAAGGTGTCGATGCGTACCGCGGGCACGGCGGCTTTCCCGCCGATTGATGTGGAAGTCGAAGACGGCGAGATCTGGCTGGTCGACGGCGAGTGTCGAACCACTGCCGCCATCGAGTTGATGGACGAAGGCCACGAGCAACTCTATCTTGAAGCGCGGCAGTGGCGAGGATCGGAGGACGAGCGCACCGCGCACATGCTCACTTCCAACCAAGGTCGTGGCTTCAATGGCCTGGAGCTGGGTCACATTTACCTCCGCCTGCGGCGCATGGGCTGGTCGATCCAGAGGATCTGCGAGCGCAACGGCAAGTCTGATACGCATGTCCAACAGATGATCCTGCTGGCAGAATCGCCTCTTGAACTGCAAGGCCTGCTGGCAGGCGAAAAGGTCGGGACGGATGCGGCGGTCGCGGCGATCCAGAAGTACGGGATGAAGCGTGCGCTAGAAGTCCTGCGCGGTATGGTGGAGAAGAACGGGGGGCAGAAGAAGATCACCAAGACTGCGGTGCTCGGGCGCGCGTTCTCCCGCACGACGGTCAACGACTTGGTCGAGTCACTGGACACCTTCTACAATCGGCTGTCGGAGCGCCAGCGGGCCGAGATCTCGACGCTCCTCGACAACAACGTCGCGGAGTTGGCAGGCAAGACAATCACGTTGCCCGCGGCCAGCCTAAAGGGCCTGATCGATGCACGGCACAAGGTCGAAACCGAACGCCAGAAGCATATGAAGAAGGATGCCAAGGCGAACAGCAAGAGAAATGCGGAAGCGCCTGTCGGGCACGACGACGAAAGCTTTGAGATTGCAGATCTGTGCAAGGGCTGAGCCCACAGCGAACCATCAACTCGACAACGGACAGAATGTCGGACTCACTCGCCCTGCGCCCTACTCTCACGACACCCAGCGAAGCCTTTGCGATGCTAAGGAAGCGCACGCTTCCACGACATCTGGATGGCAGCGCTGGAAGCAATCGAAGTCCCGGTCGGCAGCAGGTTGCAGCCGACCGGGACTGGGATGCCATCGAGCTATGGCTCAGCCAGTATAAGGAGGGCAGTCCAACGTTCCTCGCATACGAGAAGGAAGTCTCGCGCTTTTACGTCTGGGTCCTGCTGACCCTGCAAAAGCCGCTCTCCTCCGTCGTTCATGAAGACTGGTTGCGCTATACCGAATTTCTGGTGGACCCGCAACCTGCGGCGCTGTGGGTTGGGCCAAAGCGGCCTCGGCTAGGCCGTGACGGGCGCGTATCCGATGCGTACAAACCGTTTGCCGGACCGCTGCAGCCAAAAAGCATCGCCCTCGCCGAGCGCGCCATCTGGCGGATGTTCTCGTGGCTGCGAGACGCCGGCTATCTGGCCGGCAACCCGTTGCTGACGCTTTCCCGGCGCGGTTCGCCAGTTGTGAAGGCGAGGCGCACCAATCGGATGCTGGAGGACGACCAGTGGCTGTGCCTGCTGAACTGGCTTGCCGCTTCCAAGCGGGATACGGTCAATGAACGTCGCCAGTATGCGCGCAACCGCTGGCTGATCGCCCTCTTCTATTCGACCGGCATTCGCAGCAGCGAAGCCTTGACCGCGACAATGGGCGACATTGAGAGGATCAAGGATCTCCGGACACAAAAGAGCCGCGCCTTCCTCCACGTCACCGGTAAGGGGTCGAAGCCGCGAGAAATCCCGCTGACCGACGAAGTGCTGCACGAACTGAGCCTGTACCGCCAGTCATTCGGGTTGTCCGCCTCAATCGCTCCTCGCGAAGAGACGCCGCTGATCTTCTCGATCCATGTCAAGGAAAGACTCCGTCCGCTCACACGGCAAGCCTTGTACACCGTCTTCAAGGGGATGTTCGAGGCAGCCGCTGAGACGCTGGAGGATAAAGCGGCTGCGGACCATCTAAAGGCCGCTTCGACGCACTGGCTGCGTCATATGGCAGCGTCGGCAATGCTGCGTAACGGCACGCCCCTGCTGGTGGTCCGTGACGTGCTGGGCCATGCCGACCTATCAACCACATCGCTGTACTCGCACTCGCAAGTTCTGGACATGCATCGGGAAGTGGAAGCGCACAATCACCTCGATCTCCACCAGGCAAGCAAGGAATGAAACAAGTCAGCAGCCGGCCTTGGCCGACCGTTGAAGGACCATACCGAAGTCGGCCTTCGAATGGCTTACAACTACTCAGGAAGGGCTAACCATGCGACCTGGCAACATATGCCGGCACGACTACCAGCCGGGAATCTACGATGGCGCCGCATGGCGCTGCCAATACTGCGGCACACCTCGACCACAACAGAACACCATGCAGATCTGTCCGGCAGCCGAGGATGGCGACGACTTCGCCGCCATGTTTTGTGATCAGGCAGGTGAAACCTGTTGTGTCTTAGCTCCTGATTGTGGGCCGAAGAGAACGTAGCCTCATTTCATGTTTATCGCTATTTTTACGTATCGTGATATCTATACCGAAAGGAATGAAAAATGAAGTGCAAAAGATCCGTAGCGAGTTTGACCGTCACTATCGCCATGCTCTTGAGTGCAAATGCGTTCGCCGAACAAGGCAATGCTGATGCAGGCCAGACCAATCTCACCTACGAAATCAAGTTGCTCGAGAACGGTCAGGTCATTCACACCACGACCTTGTCTGCGATAGCCGGGAAGCCGTCGTCGTCCAAGTCGGGGCGCTGGATCAGCTACTTGGCCGCTTGCGACAGCACCGCCCCGGAGGCGTTGTCCTGCAGCGCGGAGAAGGTGTGGGATGGCATCAGCATCGAGGTGATGCCTGCAGTGGAAGGCAATGGTGCTCTCACGACGGAGCTGGAGATCACAGATAGCCAGTTGATCGGCATGGATACCATCACGCACGGCGGCTACCAGGTGGAGGCTCCTCGAATGAGCAGCGCAGTAGCGAAGATGAGCATTTCGATGCGGGAGGGAAGTACCGTTCACCTTCCCTATGGTGCAAGATCGACTGCTTCTCAGCGAGAGATCACCATCATTGCCCGGAAGAGCTGAGCATGAGCCGAGACACCAACAGCGTAAGACTCAAAGGCACAGTTGCCGGCGCTCCGGAAAGCCGCAGTAAGGCGAACGGTGACAGGACCGTTACCCTACGCCTGGCTACCGTCGACCGTGTCCAGCGAAATGGCGAGACAACGGAGTTTACCAACTGGCACCGTGTCGTGTGCTTCGGCAACGTCGCGGAGGAAGCTGGCACGCTTGCGCAGAATGACCGTGTCAGCATCGAGGGAAAGCTGCAAACACGGAAGTATGAGGTCGATGGCAAGGCTGCCTATATCACCGAGGTGATTGCCTTTGACCTAGACAAACTCGCTTCCAATCCCACAGCCAGCGAGCGCCCCACGCAGCCGCGCTCCTCTACCAAGCCGGCGCGCAATTCAGTCGCGGCCAATCCGCCTGGCGATGCTGGGCTGGACGGTGACGGGCCGCCGTTTTAACAGCCGGAGACATGATGACGCCTATGGAGCGAGTATCTATCGCGTACTTTCACATCGTTACCCAAGGTGGCCAGGATCTCGGCTGGGTCGGCTTCTGTGAGCAGCTTGATGAGGCCATGATCCCTGCGCTACTGCACCGCGGTGGCGAGGAAGGGGCGAGGCAGCGGGCAGAGACAGATCCGCCCAAGCCCGTCGGCTTCCACGGCGGCGCGGCGTTCGCGCCCCTGTCGTGGATGCTCGGAGGCCTGCGTGACGAAACCTATGTCCCTGTCGTCAGGGCAATGGACCACGCCGCTCGCTCTGCTTTTGCGGAGAGCAAGCGCGCTCCCACTGTCAAGCCGGAAGGGGCCTGAAAGGAGAGGTCATGCTGGTGCTTATTCTGGCCTTGATGCTTGCGTTAGTCGTCTATCCTATCGTTTCGGCGATACAAGACTGCGCAGATGAGCACGTCTAGGACGTGCCCTCCCCCTCGATGGAGGGGGGGCGAACGCATCGTCGCACCATTTCAGAACAAGCAAACTTAAACGGGAGAAGTATTCGTGAAGAGATCCATTCTGGCAGTTGCACTGGCTATGTCGGCGGCTCTCGCTGGCTGCACAACGACCGGAGCCAACAACGCTATCACGGACCAGTCGAAGGTCGCCATGATCAAGCCGGGCGTTACCACCACCAAAGATGTGGAACGCATCTTCGGTCGCCCAAGCAACGTGCAGTATCTCGAAAAGGGCGAGCAGATCTGGTCATACCAGAACGTCAGCACCGGGGCCATGGCCTACATTCCGTTCGCCAACATGATGGGGAACAGCATGAAGGAATCCACTTTGGTCTTTCGCTTCACCGGCAAGGGTGTGGTGAAGGAATTCCAGCAGGCAGAGAACCGCCTGTGACGAGCAAGGGCAATC
This sequence comes from Cupriavidus oxalaticus, assembly GCF_004768545.1. Lineage (NCBI taxonomy): Bacteria > Pseudomonadati > Pseudomonadota > Betaproteobacteria > Burkholderiales > Burkholderiaceae > Cupriavidus > Cupriavidus oxalaticus. The sequence continues at coordinate 37,255 of NZ_CP038637.1, forward strand.
CCTATTCACCGCGGAGCCCCGCAATGATTGGTCGATGAAGGCTGACTAATGGCATTCAACCACGCCAATACCGTATTTCGGGATGACGAAAGAGACTGGGAGGCAGCTGTGCTGAGCGCGCGCGCTACCTGGCTTGCCAGGTGGCCAGAGCACTGCACAAATTGTCATGGGGACCCCGGCGATTACAATTTCGACACGGACGAGATGGTGTCGAATTGCGGCATCTGTGGTCCGCTGGGCCGGTGTCCGCGCTGTGCGGCACACCTGGCAACTGGGGACCAGTGCACACACTGTGGCTGGGACAGGAAGCCAGATATTCCCTCTCTGTACACCGAGACTGACAAATGGTGTCCTTGAGGGTCTTTCTCGGCTTGCTGTAAAATGCTTGCTAGGGCTGGCAGGCCCTTACCGCCCACGAGGTGAACCCGTTTCGACGGGACTGCTGTGGTGCCTTTTTCTCGATCTCCTGCCGCAGGAGCAAGTGGGCTGCTCTCTTGCGGGCTATCGGAGTCGAGATGAAAGTCCCAACTTCCTCGCTGCTCGCGAACATTAAGCGAGAAGCAAAGCGCGTTGCGCGCTCTGGCGCAACAAGCCACAGCCTGGCTCTCGAAGCTGGCGCACGCGACGCCGGCTTCCCGAGCTGGCATCAGCTTCAGCAGGCCCACCAGGACTGGAGCGCGCGCAAAGCGCAAACCGAAACCTTTCCAGTAGATCCGCTTCTGCCAGCCGGCTTCGACCAGACGCCCAACGAGGTCCGTTCGGCGTCGGAGCTGGATGAATGGTGGGACCGGCCATACGCCGTGACGCGCGAAGACGGACGATTCGAGGTTCGCTGTCTGGACGGCGGCGCATGGGATCGGTCCACCAGCTATGGCATCACAGCGGATCTCGATGAAGCGAGGAAGCTGGCAGAGAAGAAGCTGGCAGACTGGCAGCGTATGCGTGCGCGCCCTACCTGCTTGATTGACGATGGCTACGCTCTCGTCCGCATGCCACAGCGGCCGGACCAGCAGATGGAGATCTTGGCGCGACTTGATTCGCCCGCCGCGGCTAGTGCCTGGCTAAAGGAACACGGGTTCGACTAGGCGGTGTTGACGGCGCACCTGGATGGCTGCGACTGCCAGGTGCGAGCCGCTCGGCGAGCACGACTGCGGGCGTCACGCTCTGCTTGAGCTGGTGCGCGCGTCTGCCATGATGGCACCCACGGTTTCGGGCATGGTCGGCAAAGCCGCCTGGCCGAAGTCGATGAGCGCCGGGGCCACGAGCTGGCGCAATAGGGCGTCATGCTTGCCAAGAGCCTCGCGGGCTCGGGCACCCGCGAGAAACTGTAAGCAATTGAGCCATGAGTAGCCGTTGCCGAGTCGCGTGGCCAGCACGGTATTCAACTCGCCCGTGGCTGGCGCCTTGCCAGCCGCGAACTGCAGCACCACGGTAAGGCCCGCCACGAGCTTGACCAGGGTCTCGCGCTCGGCACGCGCAGCGTATGGCATTGCGCGAGACAGGTCTCCCTCGAAAGCCGCCAGATTCGCATTGAACTGAATGCAAAAAGGATCAGTGAGGATCTTGGTCATGCGATTCGTCCGGCCATCTCAGGTGTATGGCGCAGCAGTGTACTACTGCTGCAGCGCCTCGGTCGCCCTTAGCGATCCAGATTGTTCCATGCCCGAACCACCGACTCTAGTAGAGCGCGCCTGGATACGTCTTCCCTCGGAAGCCGTTCCGGACCCTTATGGCCACATGCAAGACAAATGACGTACGCAGTGCCGGGATGAAACTCCGCGTCGACCTTCTCTTGCTCTCGACATTTCGGGCACGGTTTCAGCACCAACTTCTCGTCGCTTGCACGCGCAGCGTCCAGAAGTTGCCGTAGAGACGACGTGCTGTCTTGAAGGTCAATTCCGCCGTTGTATACCGGAGTGCTTCCCACCTCCGCTGCGCGAAACGCATAATCGACGGCCTCTTCGTATGTTCCGGCAGCACAACAGGCCAGCGCGCGGCGAAGATAGAAGTCCTCCGATTCGGTTGCTTCCCGTGCCTGAATGTCAAGCTGATCAATCAGCCGCTCAATCAGGCGAAGGGTATAGACGCGTCGCTCAGCCGGATCCTTGGTCTTGAACGTACGGTTAGAAATGAAGTCGAGGCCGGAGAGGGCTTCGTTGAAGTTCAGCGTGACGGTCATGGTCGCTCCTTTGTCATGGTTGGCTGTGCACAGCCGGAAGGGTATCGGTATGTTGCTCGGGATCAGCAACTAGTTTCCCATCACTGGATAGTCCACTATGCCGCCGCAATCGAAGACCGTGCGCGCATCGCAGATGGACGCGCCAAACTTCGCGAGTAGACCGGGCGCGTGACTATCGATGGTTACGACGGGGTACGATGCAAAGCCTAGCGTTGAGAGCGCTACGGTGCGATGCCGGCCTGCTTTGAACACCACCTCATCATGTACGTACCAGATCTCTGGCAGTTCGAACCACCCGTTCACGGGGATCACCATTACAGTCGCGAGACGTTTAGGGTTCGCCTTAAAGCGGGACAGTCGCCGCTCTAGCTGAAGACGGAGCTTCTGCGGGTCGAGGATCACGATTACAGGCTTCACAACCTGGCCGTTCGCCAACTCCCACGCGCCGTCCCATTGGTAGTGGTGTGGCTTTATGCATTTGATCATGGACCGCATCGCAAATTTGGAGTGTTTAGATTTCCTGAGTACATCAGCCGGAGCTGGCCATAGGCTTAGTGAATCTCTCCGACCAGTTCGCCCTTTTCATCCATGAGCTTCAGCTGTACCAACTGAAACTGCATGACGCGGGTGTTCTTGTCCGCGGCTTGGGCGTAGAGGAACATCTCGGCCTTTGTCGGGTACGCGTTTCGGATGACGGATCCTGGCACGCCATTGGTGACGATGGCTTCCATTGCTCTTGCACGACCCTCATCCGCGACCTTCAGCTGGCGGAAATCCGCGCCGTTGCTGATTGCGACGCGGTAGTTGGCGCCGTAGAAGTGCAGATACTCACCGGGTCCGAGCGGCAAGCCCTTAACGGGAAAGGACTGGGATGGCAGATCGTAGTGGCCCAGCGAGCTGTCAGCCTGCAGCACGATGAACGGATTGGCCTTCAGAGCTGCAATCTTGCTTTGAATCTCCGGGCGCAGCGCATCGAGCATCTCCTTTTTCTTGAAAGTGTCGGTGGTCCTACGGTATTCCTCCGAGACATCCGCGGCGAGCGCGTCAAAGTCCACCGGGATATCCGTCAGTGCGAAGTACAGATATGCCAGATCTACCCCCGAAGTGGCTTTGTGATACGCGCGGGCCGGGTCCACCTTGACCGTGGGCAAGCTAGGTGCGCTCTCCGCAGGCGGTTGGAAGACCTTGACGTCTCCGCCAGACGGTGGACGCAGCGATGCCGCATCCACCTGAGGTTCGTCCTTCTTGCCGCAGGCCGCGACGAGCGTAGCGGCCAGAATAGCGATTGCGAGTTTGTTCACAGGTGCCATCACCTCTCCGGAAGTTGTAGTCGTGGCGGGGAAGGAGCGCACGCGACTTGCAGTGGCGGGGGCTTGCCCCCGGATCATCCACCTATCGGCAAAAAACAGCGGCGATTTACACCGAATCGTTACCCCTGCAGAGGGGTATTTGGCGCGGCGATCTGGACTTTGAAGTTGAGCTACGGTTGCCCTTTAAGCAGCGCGTGCGCGACGTGCCTCGCATAGGTGGAAACAGCGCGCCAGTAGGCTGCCATTGCGGCGCCGCTTCCACGCTAGCTCAGCTTCTGCGTTGGATTGGTCCCGAAGCTCGCGGAAGGCTTCGGCGACGGCGACGGCACGGCGCTGCTCCTCTGGGAGGGCCAGAAGCTTGCGTGCAGCTGGCAGTCGTAGCAGGGGATTGATGTAGCCCATCAGAAGCGGGTCTCCTCACCAGACTGTCCATCCGGGGAGCGAGCGGCCAACAGGCGTTGGTGCTCAGCCGCGAGCGCTCGCCGCACGGCAGCCAATCCGTAGTAATGGCCGTCAATGCGGATGCCGACATGATGCTGATGCACGTCTATCACGTCCGATGCCGAGTCGGGACTTGTTAGGGGCGGAGTCGGGGAGGCGCTGAGCATGTCTTCCCAGACGCGCAGCTTTCCAGCGACCCGGCAAGCAGCTTTCATCTCCGCCGTTGGCGTGGTAGGGACAAGCGTCCATCCCGCGGGCACCTGGTAGGCTTCAGCGGTAGAAGAAGACTGCTCCGTATGCGTAGTCTGTGCCATCGAACCAATCTCGGCCCGCGCACGATCCACCAGTTCAAGCACGGATTCGCGCCGGATTGCGGGGTAGCCTTCGACCACACCCACGACCCCCACAGCGCATAACGTTGCTCGCAGTGCGTCGAGTTCACGCACGACTTGCTCTGCCTTTCGGCTCATCTCAGTTTCTCCATTGTGCCGGCATGCCGGTGAATGCAGCAGCGTCGCGTGCGCGACAGGATCTGTTAGACCTCGTAGACCTCGCGAAGCATTTCATACAGCTCGCGCCCAGCTGCCGGTGACAAGACGCCAATGCGGACGTTGCTGCGGCGAGACGTGTGTTTGCGAATGCCGATAGTCATCCAGCCGTCCCTGCGATGTGCGACAAGGGACGTGTTCGTTCGAAGTATCTGGGTACCGGGCTCCGGACTGTCGTCAAGAATGACGAGGCGCACCAGATCGTGGTCCGGTGCGTCCATGCGCTTATGCGTGATGTTCATTTGATCCTGGTTCTGCGCCATGTCACCCCCGGATCGAAGCGCGTGCAGCCAGCACCAGGGCCTCCGCTGTCGCCCTATTCGCGTGCAGATCTTCGATCCTGGCTCGGAATCGCACCCCAGCATCGGAAACGATGCAGTCATTGCCTTGAGCATCGCGGCGCATGCGACGTTCGAACTGCACCACCCGCAGCACCGGCAACGCCAGACGTTCGATGTTGAAAGCGTAGTAGGTTCGGTAGATGGTCAACGTCGGCTTCATAACGGGCATAGCTGACCCTCTCCCTTCATTCACTAACAACTTGCTGCTGTTCCTAGCCATTCCGCTCTTCCCTCGATATGTACATCGGTATACCAATCTTGCGGTGTACATGTACACCATGTCAAGTGGAGAGACGGCATGAGGCAGACAACAAAATCCTTGGTTTTTGCGCTGTACTCAGCGTTGCATTCATACCACCGCGCCCGCATACTTTCGCGTAACGCTACCAGATTGCTCAAGGGCGACCGCGTCGAGCGTATGGCGCGAAACCCTCAGACTGGTGAGGAGATTAAGGTTAGCGCGGCCAAGACAGTGAAGTTCAACGCGGGCCAGAAATTCAAGGATCCGTCAACAAATAACTAGGTGAGCAGACGTCTGATTCTTGCAACTGCGAAGTGGCGGCAACAGTCAGCCGACCACCAGAACACAGGAGAACACCAAGTATGAACACCGCGAAGCTTCTAACGCTCGCAATTGCCCTGGCCATGGGCGTCATCGGATGGTACGGCCTGACACACAAACGTTCAGCTAAAGAAGGTGTACCCTGCATCGCGTCCCAGGGCGTAAGCCAGACAGCCAACGGGTCGCTAGTTGTGTGCAGTCAAGACATGGGCTCGAAGCAAGCCCGCTGAAATGTCCATGGCTAATCCCACAGCACTACGTACACCATACAAGCCGGTTTGGCCACCACAGAATCGTGATTACTTCACCGTTAGGGTGATGAACTCTCATGCCTTGGAGAATGTGTCGAAGGTATTGTGGGCCGTGCATGAGAAAGACGACTTCTTTGTTGGCCCATCTGTACGCCTCACCAGCGCTGTAGGCCGTGTTCAATTGGACACACAAAAACTGGCCGAGCAGTTCTGCGAGCACGCGCGCAAAGTCCTCAGCAAGCGCCATGGCGACGCTATTCAGCTCGCCGTGGTGTCCGGCACTGCGCCCACGAAGATTTCTGATCGTTGGACACGCGAGCACTCGGAACGCGCGCGCGTAATGCTGAGCGCACTAGAATGCGGGTAGCGACGGTAGCCCAGCATCAGAACCTTCGTGCGCAACATTGGTGTGATGGGCTTCTAGCAACAGGCATCCGATAAGAAGGGACACAATTGGGAGTTAAGATGGATAAGGCATACTTCTCTCACTGGCGTAAGGACGCGCGGCCCTGTCGCGAGCAAAACCTATTCATTGGCCTTTGCAAACACGTCTATCTTCTCAAAGACGGAACGCTTAAGTACCAAAAGAAGCCCTTAGACCCGCGGGATGTTGGCAAGGATTTAATCACGCATTTCGTGTTGCTTGACGTCGATACCGGGATTGTGTACGGGGAGTGCCATACGGAAGAATCTCGCGATCTCGCTGGGTTCTTCGCGCGGGCCTGGTCTAGCAAGCCCGAACATCCCATGCGTGGCATCCCAACACTCTTGAACGTACCGAAAGTAGCGCTCAGCACCGAGGCTTATCGAGAGGATCTTGCGCGGCTCCAGCAAGTTCTGTCGATTGACATTGGCGATCTGCCTGGGGGGTTCTCCGCCGGAATTCATGCGGTGAAGGCGTTTGATAAGCGAGTAGAGGCGTTGGTGTGGCGTTGCAGTATGGACGATTGTGCTGCTGACATTCACATGGCGCAAGCTTTTTCAGCGCTGTTGTCCGCTGAAGCTTGCAGTGGCATGTCACACACCTGGCACGAGCAGTGGGCCGACGTTCCCTCTCCCACGGGCGAGTTTTTTGCTGCGGTTGACGATTTGTATGAGGCGCGTGGGGCGTGGCGTGAGGGGGCTTTCAAATTTGTGCTCGACGGGATCCCTAGACATCATGCGAAGTGAGCCGGCCCTGATAGGAAAAGCTAAGAGGCGACCGCAGATGTACCGCGAGGTCCTCTGAAACAAAAGAGGCGAACCCACGAGGTGTATGCCATTCTGTGCGGCCTGGTGCAGATCAACGCGGCCCGCCCGTCAATCGAGACGAGTCAGTGAGCCGCCGTGAAGGGGTTGACTACATCCTCATCCGGGGCCGAGCGCCGGTGCTCTCCTCGTTATCTTGCGGGCGCTCTACGGGCTCGCCGGCCTGTACTGGCGTACCACCATAGACACGGACACCGCGGCACGGGTCGAAATCCGGATCGTCTGGTCCCCGCCCACCGGCATCGACGCTGCAGGTAGCGTAGGTATACATTTCTGCGCAGTCGCGGCGCAGCTGGTCCAGCGATAGTGTGGGGTCGTCCATGACGGGGTCATACCCGACGGTCTCCACATACCAGGCTACGCATTGAGCCTGACTCATCGTGGTGAAGTCTGGATTGCTCATATCATCTGCTCCCTTACATTCTCATGGCTGGCGCGTTCTTGGCGGCATCCTTCCAGAACATGCCGAGCTTGCCGAGCTTCTCCTGCGCTGTGCGGCAAAACTCGCCGAAGTCGCCAGGTGAATGCGCCTCCAGGCGGTCCACTTCCGTCCGAAGAAGTCCGACCCCGTGCTCGAAATCGCCACGAATGCCCTTCATCACGCCGTTGATCGCGCTGGAGGTGTCGTGACTGATGACACCCGCCGCCTTGGCGGCATCCTGAGTCTCCTGCAGCGCTCTGAAACTCGCTACGAAGGCCTTGACTAGTGCCTTCACGGAAGCGGAAGCTGCACGCTCCCCGGATACCGAGTCATCCACCACTGCGGCGAATGCCTGCGTCGTTGCGGCTATTGACTCGACCGCGGTCTGGACGCGCCCGCGGCGAAATGCCGCGATGGCATCCGCTGGGCTGGGCACTACGCTGTTCGGCGCGCTGGCAATTTGGTTCTCGTTCATGTGTTCGGCAATCGTCATATTGCTCACGAGCATGTTCTGTGATCGCTCACTTCTTGCCGCTGCCTATCGGGCATTTGTGCTCTGCGCACGCAACAGCTGGGCCTCGATGGACGGTCGCATTTCCGTGCGCGTCTGGGCCGCGAGGAGTTGACCAAGAGCGACGCCAACCTTCTCCATCATCCGTAGATTCTGCAACTGCAGCTCGTTGGAGTAGGCCTGCATGAAGATCATTTCGCGTTGCAGCTTCTCCGGACTCGCTTCCGCTGCCATGGCAACCACCCAGTAGGGGTTTCGGAAGCGTCGACCCGACTCGAAGTCCATCATCTCGGCGAGGCTCATCGAGCCGTTCTTCGCCTGCTTGGATGCTGTCATGTCGAAATACTTGGCCGCGTGGTCAGCCTTCTTGATCTCCTGAATCAAGCGGTTGCTGCCCGGGAACGGCATACGCGAGGCGATCAAGTCGAACTGGATCTTCTCCGCGGCACTCATGTTCGCCTGGTACATCTTCTGCAGAGCGATATAGCTCTTGCCCTGCTCGGTAGCAGCCTCGGCCTTTGTGATGTTCTGGGGAGGATGCGGATCGAGCGATAGCCGCGCGTACGCGCGTGCCGCTTCCTCCTGCTCCGTTGAGAACGTCAGTTCGGGATCCTTGCCAGGCATGCCCGCTCCGGTCAGGATTGATTCGACGTTCGCGTCGCCGTCCGGCATGCTCGAACCACCGCAGCCCGCGTAGCCCAAACGCTGCTCAACCGCATTGCAATACTTTGCCGTGTGGATCGCATGTGACTGTCTGCGCGCCACTTCGGGCGACGGGAACGGATCGTTCAAGGCTTTGCCGAGAACGGGGCTGCTGACGGATGAACCACCGCCACCACCCCGCTTGTATCCCGACGACTTGCCGCCCGTTGCAACCGTCGCCTGGCTTGCATAGTTGCCGCTGGAGTTGGAGCACGGGTCAATTGGCAGCTCTGTCTCCCGCTCGACCCGCTCCTTCTCGGCTCGCCGCTGGGTTTCAATCTGGATCTCGCGCTGCTGATTCGCGGATTGCACGACAGCATCCGAGATCTTGGAGCCTACGTTTGCCACGTTGGTACTGAGGAGATTGATGGCGTTGGTAATCGTTCCGGACGTGGTAGTTATCGTTGTCGTGATCATCGTACTGGCTGCCTGGACCGCAGCAACAACGCACGAATCGCATACGGCATAGGCCGATGGTGACGCCGTGGCCGCAGCCACGGCGGTGAGGGCGAAGAGCTTCTTTCGTTTCACTGGAAGAACCTCCTGAGCGAATCCACGAAGCCGCCTGCACTACCAGATGATGCCGAACTGCTTTGGCCGGCGATCCCGCCACCATTGATGACTCCGGGGAGGGTGTTTCCGATGCCCCCCGGCAAGGAATTGGTCGCACCCTTGATCGCATCGTTCGCGGTATTGCGTGCTGCCTGGACCGCGGCATCGTAGTTCTGTTGCGCCTTCTTGGTCAGGCCCTCGCAGGCCTGCTGCTTCACGCGCCTGAAAGCCTCCTGCAAGATCGTGGTCGACGGCAACTGGGTTGGATAGCTGGGGAAGTTGTCCAGGCACATCCTCATGAGGTCGTTGGCCTTCTGCAGGACTTCGAAGCGTGTGTCGATATCGTTCATGCGACGATCCCGCTCTTCCTGGCGCTTCTGCTCCATGGCTGCGGAAATGTCGCAGCCCTGCTGCACTGCGTTTGCGTGCGGGCTCAGGCCCGCGGCTAGCAAAACCACCGTCACGCAGCGGGCGCGTAGGGTCATCCTTTTCATGCCTTCCCCAGACGCAGGGCGTTCCCTGACGAATGTGTGTCGGTTGGCTTGTCGGCCATGCCCTCCACCTTTGTCTCAAGCACAGCCACCTTCCGCTCAAGCTGCAACACAAACATGGCGTTGCGAAGGTTCGGCGCACCGGCCTCCGTTGCCACCCACGCAAAGGTCTTGAGAAGTTGCCTGTCAGCTGCGCTGTCGGTGGTCTCGTGCAGGTCATAGCAAGGATCAGCAAGCCAATCCTCAACGGCCTGCCTCTGGCGGTACACGGCGCCCTCGATGGCGTGCACGTTCATTTCCGCCTTGCCGCGACGTTCAACGGCCTCGATCAGGGCGTGGACGCTGAGTTGTGTATCCATCCCTACCGCACCAAAGCGCGTCGCCTGCGCATGCGCATCGGCGACCAGCGCCATCTCACTGGGAGCAAGCTCGACGCCAAACGCGTCGGCCACGCCCCTGACGCGAGCCAAACTCGGTTCATTGTGTGCCATTGCCTCTCCCGGTCCTAGATCACTGACGGCTGCCAAGTTGCCCGACGACGCTGTTCAGGAGGCAACCAGGCGTACTCAAACATGGGGTACAACTCGACGGTCTTCCCTCGCTCAGGAGAAAAGATCAGCTCAGAAGCCCGAGATAGCAGGAGGATCACGGGTTGCGCGTTCTCATCCTCTAACTCGACGCGCCGGCCCAAGAGACTTTGCTCCGACGCCGAATATCGGGCGCGGAGGGGCGCACCGAAGATGCGCGCGCTCAGCACGCTTGCGACGTCAACCACCATCGGCAGGAAGCCGCCATGGTGGAAAACCTCATCGTGGCCAAAGTCTTGTCCGTTCAGGACGAAGGAGCAGCCCAAAGCCCGCTCGTAATAGACGGCGAGCGCACGGGGATGCTCCACAGGAATCCGGAAAGCGTCCATATTATTCTGTACCGTTATAGTGATACGTATTTTACAGCCTAACGCGGGCGAACGCGTACTGCCACAGTGCAGTGGTCCTTTACCGTCCCGTCCCGGGCTTCCGATTCCCGCGGCCCCAACTCTTCCCGCCGAGCGAGTTGACGCAGCTTGTCCATCACGCCTTTGGGATCCGAGAGCAAAGCTCCCGCGACGGCTCGTGGGTCTACACCCAAGGCATCGCAGCAAAGGGAGAACGGTATCGTCGCTGCATCACCGGTTCTATCAGCAATCCAACGCTTCGCAGACTCGTGATTCAATCTGACTTCATGTGCGCCTCGCGCTTGGTCGTTGTATGCCGGCAATGGCCGTGCAAGATCGGCAGCTGCCAATTCCAGCATCTCAATGGCCAGATGCTTGAAGATCGATCCCCCGGCAAGTCGCTTCTCGTCCGCCTCAAGCACAGCTTGCGACATTGCTTCTCCCCTCCCGGAGTTTGCGCAGGATGCGGTCCCGCATCTCGGCTGCCGGGTCTCCGTCAGCTACTGGTGCAGGGGCCGTGGCCGACATATATCGGCCTTTGAAATAGTCCCACTCTTCGGGCGACAGACATTCCTGGGCCGCGCTCAGGAACCGGATCAGCATTGTCATCTCGCTCCTACGCGGCCTTTGGCCGCAGTGTTTGACTGGCCTGTGGCGCCATCTCGAACTTTGTACGTGCGACGTCGAGAAAGTCCTTCATTGCGGTGTTGATCGTCACTCGATCCCTGCCGGTGGGATACGCTGAATGTGGCCGCATGTCGTGCGCGGATTCCTCCGTGCCGTGAACAAGATAGTCCTCCCGCCAGCCGTTTTCCTCGATCTGGTCCTGAACGTAGCTTTCGAAGGCGCGAGCCGTCAGCTCTCGCATCTGGGACCAGTATGGCTGCGCCTTCTTCTTGTCGAAGTGCTGCGCACTGACGGCGTACTGCGTATACGTTCGATTCTGTGCATAGGAACACTCTCGGCGCAGTGCATCTTCGCTGCAAAGCGCGTAGGACTGAATGTAGCCACGGATATGCTTGCCTAGCACCATCAGACGGATGTCATGATCCGCTTTCGCCTTGCCGGTCAGACCCACTACCGGCAGCTCTCGCAAAGCCTCCTGCAGCGGATGCTTCGCCCAAACGCACTTTCGCGCGTCCGGATCGTTGGCTTCGAGCCGTAGCTGGTCGAGATACTTCCGGGAAGTCTGCTTAACGATCTCCATTGACGCACCCGGTTGCGCGGCCAGGAGGATATTTTCCAGCGAGGTAAGCAGCGCACGCTCTTCCTTCGCCAGGTCATTCTGCACGGCGCGAAGGACTTCCTCGTCAGACCACGCCCGGGTGCTGATCGAATCGACCAGCTTCAGTAGGGGCCGCATCTCTTCCATGTCCGCGGGCAGCTTGTTCCAGTTGGCGTAGATCGCTGTCTTGAAGTCACCCCGTCGCCTGCCACGCTGGACGGCGAGGAACAACTCAGAGGCGAAGTATGAGTTCGTGAGCGTTGGCGCCATGGCCGCACGCTTCTCAGACGCCTCCGCCTTCAGCTTCTCGCCCACATAATCATCAAATGCGTGCCACCATTCATGCGCCAGCGCCCCGGCCCCGCGTAGTCGTGTGAGGTTGATGACCTTCCGAGCGCACTCGTAGTGCGCAAGGGCCCGCCCGACGCCGCGCGATCCGAACGCCAGAGCCAGGGTGCCGTCAAGGCTTAGGGCCTGCTTTTCCACATCAAGCACGCGCGCCAGGGTACACAAGGCGTCGTAGGCGCGGTTCAGGACGTCTTGTCGTTCGGTATCCGGCAGCCAGTTTCCGAATTCGCATGCACGGAAGCCGAAATCATTCAAAAGGTCATCGGGCGCGATGTTGCGACCGCGGCGCTCATCCGGCAGTCCGTCACGGATTACCTTTGCGAGGTGTGGACGCGCCAGTGCTTGCTTGTCTGCATCCCCGCTCTCACGGTTTTCCATGGTCTGCTTGCGCTTTTCCGCGGTCTGCTGCCGTTGGGCCTCCAGAAAGTCGTAGAACCCTTCCGAATCCATATCTCGCGGACGCTGCCACTCGTCGCCGATCTTGAACTGCTTCGAGTGATACGGATAGGCGGCTGCCCTGTATCCGTCCTCAGCATCAAACAGGTAGCGGTTGACGAACCTAAAGCCACTGCGCGAAGCGGCATAGAGCATCTCGCCATACTCGGTCGGCATAGAGCGCGAGGTCCCATGGGGCCGCTCCTCTCGCACCAGAAGACCAGCACTAACCAGGCCATCCTCGAATGCGGAGAGATCGTCCTTCGTCTTGATCCTGACCGAAAGATCCTGGAGCTTTCGCGCCATGTCTACATAGATCTCGACATGGTCAAGTTGCTTGGGGGCGGCGGGAAACTCGCGGCGCATCGTCTGGACGAAGAGCGCGACTCTGGCATCGACGCCGCTCTCGCGATAGTCGGCTAGGGATCGTGACGGCCACACGTTGTCTTTCGTGACCAGCTCCAGCTTCTCCCGGTCGTTCATGTCGGCCAGATCTTCAACTCGCAAGGCGGAGCTGTAGAAGTCCTTGCGGGCTCCCCCGATCTTCTCCCCAGCATCTTCGATGCGTTCTCGCGCCGCGTCAGGATTCTTGGCCGAACGTCGGCGGCGGACCGGTTGCTCCTCGGTGAGCGCGTCGTCAGCGGCTTCCCGGTCCTGTGCTGCGACGGCAGCACTCTTCTCGCTCTCAATGGCGGCTTGCGCTTCCTTCCAAAGGCTTGCAAGCGGAAACTGATGACCCAATGGCGCATCGACCATCAGGTGCTTTGCCAGAACACCGGCCCCTGCGCCTGCCCATGCCTGGAACGAGTGCCCCTTGTAAATTCCAGGCATTACCGACTCTGGGACGGCGAGCCTTTCATGCCTCATGAGAAAGGCGACGTAAGCCACCGCCGCTGCCCGCGCTTCGTCTTCGCTCAGCCGGTGGCCACCGTCCTCCGCGTCCGCATCTGACTCGAAACCAGCGTAGGCGAGCAGCCGCTCAAACTCGCCGGCTTGCAGGCGCGTATCGGTCCGGATGAACTCAAACAGCCCAGCCGTTTCCAGAGTTCCCTGCTCGCGGAAGTGGTCGAGGTCGTTGCGGTAGATGTCATACTGGTCGGTCCCGCGGAAGCGGATCTCGACGCACCAGTCATCGCCGGACTGCACGACCTGGTAGTGATTGTCTAAGTCGACACCTCTGTACGCCGCCGCCAGCGTGTTGGCGAGTGCCTCGCTGGAGACAAGCGTGTCAGGCACGCTTGTCCAATGGCCGCACCGATAGCGCTCATTCTCCTCCAGGTCTGCGGTTCGCTCGCGCCAGAGCGCGGCCTTCGGCTCGCTAGCGAGCAGGACGCTCACCAAGCCGGCAAACGCCGCCGGGTGCTCGTCCCAGATCCTGACCAGCTCGGCGTAGTCCTCCACGCTCGCCTTGTCTGTCTGAAACAGCGACACAGCGGCTTCCAGAACCAGTTTGGCGCGCTGCTCCATCACTGCAGCGTCTGGCGTTTCGCCCGACACCTGCGACGCAGCAGATGCCTGCCATTCCGGATCGGTCGCGAGTTTGTACTTGATCGCGCCGAACATCTCAGCCCAGTGGGTGATGCGCTCGGCCTCGCTCCCGGCATCCCCAGCCAGTTGGGAGTCCGGTTGAGGCGCCGCCTCATGGGCCAGGGCCCGCGAGCGTTCTGCCTCTTGATTGGCCATCGCGATCTTGTGCTGCGCGAAAAGGTAGTTGCCCAGCTGTCGCACCCGGTCGGGAGACAAGCCGCTGACCGCGCTGTAGTGCTCCGGCTGACCAAGCCACGCGGCGGCTGCGGACTTGGCCAACTCTGGCTTCTCACGGGCATACTGCGACAAGAAGAAATCGGCATTGGCGACGGCGTCAGTGAGGCCCCGGAATCCGGAGTGCTCACTGCGGCGGATACTGGCGACTTCGAGAAGCACGTCGACACGCTGACGCTCGGCCTCGGCGTTACCTTGCAAGGCAGCCAGGAGAACGCCACGGGTCAGCTTCCCCTCTACAGAGCAAACGTGCTTTCCGCGGAACAGCACCTTCCTGAATCGACCGTCCGCTTCCACCGAAAAGCCGGCATCGGCGAACGAAGAGGCCGCCTGAGCTGCCTCCACAGCAGCATCGAGATCCTCCGTCGTAGTGCCCGCAGCATCACGCACGTCAGCTTCCCGCTCTTTGGCACGCTGCGCCTGTGCGAGGTCTGCTTGGATTGCCGCCTGGCTTAACACCTTCTCAATGCGCGCGGCCCGCCCGTCTGCAGGCGCATCCTTCGTGAGGATCTTGCTGCGCAGGATATTCGCATCAGCCGATACCTCGATGTCGGCATCCACGCCGGCCTCAACGATCTGCTGCAGCCGCGGCGCAAGGCGGCTGTCGGCCAACGCGCCCAGAATATGAACCGCTTTGGGCTTGCTCTCGCGCAGGAATGCGACGAACTCGTCTGGCGTAATCGCGGCAGCGTTCGACGGAATCCCGACGATGAAGCGGTCGCTCCCAAGAATTTCGACCACTCTCGCGTAGGCTTCGGAGAGCGACAGATCGCCACGCTGCAGCGGCACGACTGGCCGCGACACCTGGAACTCGGTCTCGACCTTGATCCAGTCCCGATACTGCTTCACCAGGTCGAGGGATGCAGCTTGATCGCCCACCACATCCGGCATCACCAACATGGGAGGCGTGATCTTTTCCTCCGAAGGGTTGGCTTCGGCAATGTACCGTTGCAGTTGCTCGTACTTCTTGAGCACCGCATCGAAATCCATCGGTCGCACATCCCCGCTCTTGAGGCCTCGCTTGAAGAGACCGAACGCACCGGAGTCAACGAAGACTTGCGCTCGCATGTTCACGATACGATCCGCAAGCTCGCGCATGGCGACGTCGGACAGCTCGCCAATGTCGACACCAACGCCATGCTCAGCGCGGGCTGCAGGATGGAAGTCCTTGGCGCGCGACATGCCGGACGCAAACCGGCTCACGCGCTCTTGCAATGCCGTGACGCGCCGGCTTACTCGCTCTTGCAATACCTTGGCGCGCCAATCCTGCTCGCTAGCCTCCTCCGCCTCTGCATCATCCTCTGTCGCGGGCGCCTCCATGGCGCGGCGGACAAAATCGCCCACTTGGCGCGTGGCCTCAGCTGAGTACGGGCCTTCCCACTCCTCGACCCATTCTTCCCACGCCAGCCTGCGTACTTGGATCGTAGTGCTATTGGCGTCCAGCTCGGCGTGGACTTCGTGTCCACTGCCGAGATCCACTGACCAGCTGCGCGGGTTCAGCCCATCCATTTCAAGGCCAAGGGAGCGCATGGCTATCGCAAATTGACGCAGCCGCGCCGCCTTTGTATCGTCATCCAGCTGGTCGTCTGTATCTGCCTCGCGCGACCACTGCGCCAAGACGCTCTCCGCGTCTGCTAGGTCATCGTGCTTGCTGTACTCGTAGTCGCCGTCCTTCAGGCGGGAGACCGTGAACACACTGGTGGTGCCCGGACCCGCGTGCGCGGACAGAGAGAGTCGATCACTGCGGCTGGGGTGTTCCCAGTCGCAGCCGACTTCCCCGGATGGCATCAGGCCGGCAGCCTTGGCG
Organism: Cupriavidus oxalaticus; assembly: GCF_004768545.1. Lineage (NCBI taxonomy): Bacteria > Pseudomonadati > Pseudomonadota > Betaproteobacteria > Burkholderiales > Burkholderiaceae > Cupriavidus > Cupriavidus oxalaticus. Next base: position 53,322 of record NZ_CP038637.1, read on the forward strand.
ACCTGGTCGGCTGCTGCAATGCGTGCCTTCGCCCTCTCGGTAGGATCGCCGATAGCCTCGAACTCCGCCCGGGCCTGCGCTTTAAGGGCCTCGTCCGCCTGCCCCGGAGTATCGTAGGTTCCACTCGCATACTCGCCGCCGAAGAAGCGGACCACGGAGTATTTTGTCTTGCCGCTATGCAACGGGCTATAGACTCGTAGTTCGACGTAGGTGTCATCACTACGACTCCCCTTCTCCCACGAGGAGCCATCGCTGTACTCCGGCTTCTGCATGCCGTTCGCCTGGCCGATGGCCTTCGCGGTGGCCAGCCGCTCTTGGTAATGCGCATCGCGCGCTGCGTTTCGAACCTGATTCAGCTTTGTGCCGACACGGTGCAGGATTTCTGTGGTCGGATGATCCTCGCGCGTGCCGCGCGGCGGCTGGAGTTGCTCAATCAGCCGCTTCGCGGCAACAAGGACTGACTCCTTCGCTTCGGAGGTAATGACATCGACCTTGCTGGCTAGCGCTTGGACATGACTTTGCAACTGCTCGTGCCGCTTTGTAGAAGCGGCTCGTCGGTCGAGCGCTCGCCAACCCTTCACCCATTCCCCGAGCGTTGCCCATTGTAGGTTGGTCCCCGGTGTCTTGTTCTCGTGGGTCCGATCGCTCGCCTTTGCACGGAACGCCTCGTTCTCGGCGACTCGCGTGCGGAACTCGTCAGCAGTGACGGATTTGGTCCGCTCGCCCAGCTGATCGCGGTTCACCGTGACATACACGATGAACGGGTTGTCGGTGGGAACATCATGCTTGACCCGCCACGCGTTCTCGCCATTCTCGTCAACCAGGACGTCACCCTTACTGGCGACGAGTTCGCGCCCGGAACGCTGTCTGGCTTCTGCTTCGGCCTGGACCTGTGCTTCCGCTTCTCTGGCGGCTACGGTCAACGCCAAGACCTGGTCAAGCTCATCGTTGATCAGGCTTCGCTGGTAGTTCAGCGACCCCCTCAGCGCGAAGAGCGCCTTGCCTTGGAAGGCGATAAGGATGTCGTAGTCCGAGATGGCGTCGAGACCCCGGGTCTGCAACTCATCGTAGCGGTCGGCCAGAGCTTGCAGTGTCTGGCGCTTCTGGCCGAGGAGCTGCTGCAGGGCCTCCCCTCTTGCCGCCGCATCTTCCGGCAGCGTAAGTCCGGCCAGCGCTCTCTCGAGTACCTCGTCGGTGTGGCTTCGCGTCTGGGCGAGCAGAGCCCCGCTACTTGGGAAATCCGCAAGCACGCCGGCAATTTGTTCTGGCGTTGCCTCGTCGCGGGCGCGGCGTGCCTGCTCGTCACGACTGGGATGGTTTCCTGCGTCCGCGGCCTTCGCTATCAGGTCGTCCAGCTGGAAGTCGGCGTTTGCAAGGTCCAGATCCTCGTAACCCACGAGGAAGGTTGTGGTGTCAAACTCGCGAACGTCGCGAGCGGGGTCGAAACCCGGAAACCACTTTCGCAGGTCGCTCGTCTTGAACGAGGGGACGCTTCCGAGCCACACATTGTCCTGCAGCTTTGTGAAGCCGAACTGCGAAAGATCGCTCCGGATGTAGTTGCGCACTGCCAGGCGATATCCGCCGTCCGGTGGGCATCCGGTTGCAATGAGCATTTCTGCGCCATCGTAGCGCGAAAGATCGACCCAGCGACGCACGGCCATGACTACCCCCTCATGCCGAGAGGCCGCACGCGCTGAACGGCCTTGCTAGCCTCAACGCTCTTGAGAACTGGCTCGAGCTTCGCGGAGATCGAATCGAAATAGTCCGCTGCCTTCTGCAGGTTATCCCGGCTTGGCGTGATACCGAGTGCGCCGTAGCGGCTCAACCGCACCAGATTCCGTCCCGCTTGCTGCAGCTTGCGGGTGAGTTCGACGTTTTCGTCCAGGGACATGATGTTTGCTTCTTAGGTATTGTGAACTTCGTGCAACTCTTCTTCTAACGCGGGGTCTACGATGAAGGTTTCGTCCTCCGGGTCAAACAAGGAGGAGTCGTCTTCGATGCGCAGTGCACTCGCGCTCCGGATGCATGTCCGAAGCAGCCGAATGACGCTGTCTTCGGTGTATGGCTGCCCTGTCAGAGAATGCGTGCGTGATCCCGCATCAAGGCCAAATCTCGGGTAGATGGTCCCGTGGACGCCGAGATAGCAGGAGAACTCGATGACGTCACCGCTAAGGCGCAACGTCGCGACTTCGCTGTCGCTGTGAGAACCGACCAGGTCGACAGAGCCCATTGCTTGGTTGGCGAGAAGCAGCAGCGACGACGCTCGCTCTCCCGCCAGATCCGCGATCATGGAAAGGTACTTTGTCTTCGCAATCGTCGCGATGGCGTTCATGTCAGTCGATCCATGTAGTGTGTTTGCATGCCGGGTAAGCGGAGCAACTCACCAGCTTCTTCCCAGAGGCCAGGCGTCGGCCTGTCATCGTTCCCTTGCCGCACTTCGGACAAGCAACACCATGCCCTGGCAAGGATTGATCGATCTCAGAGCGGGGCTTTGTATCCGCGTCTTGTTGTGCGCCCATCTTTGAGAGATCGAACTTGACCCCCTTCATGCCATCGACCAGTGCGCGACACATTTTGCGGATCATGTCGTCAAAGCTCGCGGCGGGCATCTTGCCTTCTGCAATGAGCCCCAGCGCCATCTCCCATTTCGCGGTGGTGACGGGGTCCCTGAGTTCCGGTGGCAGCTTCTCGATCAACTCGATGCCTGCGTCAGTCGGATGCAATTCGCCCTTCACGGCCTTGAGGTAGCCGCGTGCCTTCAATGTTTCGATGATCGCGTCACGGGTCCGCTCGGTACCGATCCCCCTGGTGTCCCGCAGAATGCGGCGATCCGCCTCGTTAGTAACGAAGCGGTGAATGTTGGTCATCGCCGAGATCAACGTGCCATCGTTGTATCGCCGCGGAGGCGTCGTCTCGGCTGCGCGCAGACGGGCGCGGCCTCCTGAAAGCCGCTGCCCTACCGTGTATGTCATGAGTGGCCGGGGTTAGCGGAGTCGTCAAAACGCTGAGATTGATCCGTGGCCGAATCGCGCTTGGGGCGGGCGATACGCGCTTGCCGAAAGCCCAACTGCTTGTGCAGGTCCGGATCGCACTCGTCAGTCACGTACACGGCCACCGGCTCGGCGTCCTCAATTCGCTGCTCGTCTTCGTTGAGCGGGTTGAAGAGGATGGTGTCGAAGTACACGTCGCCACCGTCTCCGCGTTGGTTGACCACGCTCCCCAGCGCAACCGTGCGGCGCCCCATCTCGCCCGACGCCTGGTCCGTATAGCTGGCGGTCAGCGAGATGACCACTCCCTCGCCGTCGCGACGGGCATTGATGAAGCCAAATACATGCTGGCGTCCCTGCCCGAGCAGGTCGATATACCCCGAGAAGGCAGCCCGGCTATTCGGGTTGGTGTTCTTGTAGAACGCCGCCTTCTCGAACCACTTCTCCCCGATTTTGCGGACACAGCGCAGGATGGGCTGCGGGCCTTGGTCGTACGACATAGCGATTCCCCGAAGTCGATTTGGAAGGGCATCGCTCGCGGCACGCGGCTATCCCTTGCGTATCATGCACACGATACAGAATGTAATCAAAATATAGCCGTTTGCCTGTTGACTGTCTAGGGATCAGCCTGCTGAGAACATCTCCAGGCGGTTTATTGCATCTTTTGGACGACAGGTCGGGGGTGTTGACGGCCTTGGAGCCGGCGGATCAAGATGCGTCCTGCAACCACCAGAAGGCACGCTGCGAGACCAGAAACCATCGCCATGCGGTCCCTTACTGTCTCGGAGAACGTCCCCGGGGCTGGTGCCGGCTTGGCCTGGGCAAGTGCCTGAGCGCGCATCGCGCGCAGGCGCCCCTTCGTCGGATCCGGCTCACGCATGAGACCTTCGCGTAAGGCGGTGGCAGCGGATGGGTAGCCCCCCACGCTGGCGACAACCCATAGGATCTCCTCCTCGCTGGCCGGCAGATTGTCGCGGACCGACATCGTCAGTGTCAGCGCGACGAGTGCGCATAAGGCGATGCCTTTGACATTCTTCTTCAACTAAGGCTCTCCAAAGGAGTGCACTCGGCTTCCACCGCTGCGGGGCACACGAGGAGCAAGCCGCCACCTCGCGATGGCTTCATGGCTACAAAGACGACGAAGGCGGGACAGCGCAGCGCGCGAACGCAGCTCCGCGCAGTGATCTGCCCTTTGAACATGGCTTGAACGACGTTCCAGGTACGCCGAGCCCTAAACCAAAGAGATCTCTCGCGCCATAGCGCGCGCTTCTCCTCTTCCGAATCACATTCGCCAACGAGTTGGTGATCAATTTCATTGATCAGCATCTTGTTCCTTTCGCGGTTACTGGCGCTCCCTAGGCAATGGATCTCCCTCATGGTCTCGCCGAGTGGTGGAGCATTCTGTACCCAACCCCTGACGCCTGATTCTTGCCGCTGCTTCGCTTCCGCAGGGATCAGGCGTCCACCCGCGTGGTTATTTGTTGACGGCATCCTTGAACTTCTGGCCCGCCTTGAACTTCACGGTCTTGGCCGCGCTAACCTTAATTTCCTCGCCAGTCTGAGGGTTGCGCGCCATACGTTCGGCGCGGTCGCCCTTGCTGAAGCTGCCGAATCCGATCAAGTTCAAGGTGTCACCCTTGGCCACGGCGTCCATGATGCTGTTGAGGGTAACGTTCAGTGCCTGTTCCGCTTTGGCTTTCGTCATACCGTCCACACCAGCAGCGATGGCGTCGATCAATTCGGTTTTCGTCATGTATTGCTCCTTCTAAAGTTGATAAGAATTTCAGCTCTACGCTTCTTCCAACGCCTTGAGTTGAACCTGCATGAACTTCGATGCCGTGGAGCCCACGGAGTCCCTGTACACCGCCATCGTTTTCCATGGCTTGATGAACTTCAACACGCTCTCTTCGATGTTGAGCTTTTTGCAGGACGCGCTCCAGTAGTAGCTATCGATGCCTAACAGGATCTTGGTGCCCACTGTTGTGATAACCGCCTCCGGGAAATGGGACGGTGCTTGCGAAACAACCCATAGCGCCATTCCAAATTTGCGAAGTTCAAGACAAATTTTATTGTAGATGCTGTCGGGGTCGTCATCGAAGAGGTTGTGGGCCTCGTCCGCGCCGAGTATCTCCCGCACTTGGGGAACCGGGCCCAGCAGTTTCCGACGACGGGCGATGTACTGCGCTCGGACCATGCAAAAGAGCGTCTTTTCTTCTTCCGACAAACTCGTCAGGTCATACGACCAAACCTTGGCGTCGGGATTGAATGGCGGAGGATTCGCATTGAAGATGCCGCGCGCCTCGAAGTTCTTCAGCCGGTCGATCACACCTTTAAGCGTTTCCTTGCTGTCGTACTTGATAAGGTTGTCGAATTCCAGTCCGTTCTCGATGGATGCGATGTACTCGTCTACCTTGTCGCGGAACATTGCGACCGCCGCGTCGAAGTCCTTCTGCGCCTTCTCTTTTTCCTCCGAGGAAAAGGCCTTCTCCTGCTTCACCTGGGCCCGGTACTTGCGGGCCGCAGCACTGTTCATGGCCTCCAGCGCGCCCACGGCACGGAAGCCGGATTCGCTACCGTTCAAGCCGCCGTACATGGCCTTCAGGCGACGCTCCGCAAAGCCAATGGCATCACGCAGCGTCGGGTAGTAGAGGTTCAATTCGCCCCACCGGCGCTGCTCCCAGATCTCGTCACGCAGCGCTTCGGTCATCTCCTTGCGCACCCAGGTGTCAGGCTGACGTTCATGGATTCCATAAAAGGCGTACAGATCCGTCAGAAGGTTTCGTAGCGTGGCCTCCTGTCGATCCATCAGCTTGCGAGACGTCTGGTTGATGGTGGAGATCAAGAAATTGATCTGGCGGTTTACGCCGCCCGTTCTGGGGTCCGTATCAAGGACTAGCGGGTTGTATCCGTATCTGGTCTCCCCGTCGAACCTGACACGAGACTCTCCTTCGATGATCAGGTCGCCGTGCACGTCGAGGTTGTGGTACCGCTCGAACTCTTCCCCTGCAGTTGCGACCGCCTCAGCAATCATTTGCTTCAACCGAGTGCTCTTGCCAGTGCCAGACTTTCCACACACGAGTACGTGAGGGTTGATGATGCTCGCCGGGTCCCAATAGACGGGCACGTCTTGGGACTGGTGCTTTCGCTTGTAGTCGTCGTAGCCGAGGAAAACTCGCATGATATTGATGCCGAAGGCGGTGCTGGGTCGCGTGGCTTGTTAGCGGCGCAGCGCGTTCCCGGGAAATTTGATGTGAACCAGATAGCGAGGGCCGACAGTCACCAGCATGCCTAAGGCAGCGACAAGGCACGCGACGGATTTCTGCGCACCGTCAATCCCCATTACGGGAGCAAGGCGGTCAGCGAGATCCTCCGCCGCAATACATAGCCAGACTGGATGACTCGCCCAGATTGCGAACGACGCAGCAAGCCAGAGGCAAGCAATGACAACGATCCCACGAATCTTCATGCCGTCCGCACTGCCGCTGTGGGGCGCAGCTCGCTCACGTTGGTGGTCTCGCCGCCTTCGTCCCGATGCATTTCAACCCGCGCATTCGCACCGAGATCGATGCCCAGTTCCTTGACGGGGTCTGGGTTGGCAGAATGCTCGGCGACGACATTCGGAATCACCATGGTCAGTTTCCCGTCGAGTCGTGCGCCTTCTGCCATTGCCAGCGTGCTGTACCGAATGTCGCCTCGCACGGCTGCTGCCTCGGTGAGAATCACGCGCTCGGCTTCGATGTCACCTTCTACCTGGCAACTGACGATGACCGCCTTCCCCCGGATGTTCCCATGCACGCTTGATGTGTGAGTCAGGATGACCTGGTGATCACCAGTGACAGTAATGTTGCCGCGGACAGGGCCTTGAAAGACGACGTTCTCGCCAATCTCGATTTCACCGACAACGGTCATTGAGGCGGGTATCAGCGTGTGGACTACCTCTGTTCCATCCACGCCTGGAATCTTCACCTTGGTCGGGATCGCCGGAACGAGCGCCTTGCCCGCTTCCGGCTGAGCGGCATGCGGCGACGCAGCGAGCGGCGTGCGCCCTTGCTGGCGCTCTGCATCCTGGATCGATTTCATCGGCAGTTCCGCGGGCTTCTTGCGTACGATGCCCGCAGATAGGAGGATGCGCGTGAGGATGGGAGGATTGCTTTGCATACTGGCCTCAGTTCGGCACGTTGACAATGCGCTTGTCCGTTACGACCGTGCGCGATTGAGGATCAACAGCGACGAGCAGTTCGCCACTGGGAAGGCGGTGGCCGACTGGGTGCCGCGCGCCGGCTATCACGACAGATTCTTTGTCGAATGCGCTGATTCCGCTCTTCTCGGCGGTCATGAACTCAACGGGTAGAGCACTCACATCAACTTTCGCGGCCTTGGCTGTGGCCACCGTCTTTCGTGCCGCCTGCGTGGATACGGTGATCTCTTCCTTGCCCTTCTGGGTTGTCGCCTTCGACAGGGACGCCAGAAGCGTTTCCAGATCGGCCAGGGTTCGTTCTGCCTCGGCCAGCCGCACATTCTGCGCTTCTGCCGTCGCACGCAATGCTGCAAGCATGACGGTTGACGTGGCCTCTCGCTGAGCTTCACGAGGAGACTCCCTCGCATCGGGGTGTACCACCGGACCCGCCGCCTCCCACTTTTCTGGGCTTACTAGGGGTTGAGGTGTCCGAGTTTGCGCCTCTCGCAAGTCGGGACTTGCAGCCCAAGGCCAGCGCACTACCTGCGAATCGATGGACAGGTATCCCGCTATGCCAACACACAGGAGGATCACCAGAAGTACCCTTCCTGAAGCGGTCATCTCATACCCAGCTGTCTTGACTGCAGACTCTGTTGCCTGCGTCTTCAAATTGCCCTCGATCTCCATCTCGCCCCCTTCTGCATCTGCGTATCTTATATACGATACGGAAAACGAATGATGGCAATTATTTGCATACGAGTCAAGAAATGCAGGCCTGAGCGTTGTCGGGCAGCGTCGCAATGGGTCACGAGCTGCCCGCGCTTCGAATCCTTACAGCACCACTTCGATATCAGGATGCAGGCGTGCACTGGCGGCAACTATGTGCTTGTAATCGCTGGGAAACGAGGTTGCTGTAAGCGGCAGGGTGTGGAAACTAGTCATGGCTGGGTGCGTTACCACATGGACATGGGTAAAGCCTGGTAAGCGCAGGAGCCGTGGGATGAAGTCTGGCCGGCGAGCTATCAACTCCGCCTCTTTCAGAGAGCCGTAGTCCACGCCGCGACGGCCTTCTTCGGAGAGCCAGTCTAGCCAATGCTCTCGAATGCCTTGCATTAACTCCTTGCTGCTCCGTATAAGGTTCAGAAGGTCCACATTAGGCAGATCTTCGGGCTTCAGCACCTTCGGATACAGCGGCTTTTCGACCTCCACCGAGAGATCCACTACGATCATCTCCAGCTTCTTTTCATCGGCATACTTGCGCGCATGCATCATGCCGACAAGACCGGACTGCCCCGACAGTCCGGAAATAAAGCCTGGTATCCGGTTGACCAATGGCATCGAAAAGTCGCGGATTCGAATCTTGTCCGGAATCGCGGCCTTCTTGAAAAACAGCACAACGGCCACGTCGATGCCCGGTGCCCCTTTTGTCTTTGTCATTCAGCTCTCTCTCCCCGAGTTAGCCTTTTCGCCAGGTGGCCCGTTCAAACAGGTCTGAAATTCCTAGGCGTTCGGCAATCTTGATTGCGTGTGTCCGCAGCAAAGTCCTCTTCTTTGCTCCAACGAGGTGAATTCGGCTATAAGCCTCAATAAGTCGCTCGACTGGCTTGCTGTAGTTCCCCTCTCCAGCAAGCCAACGGTACACAGCTGCAGGCTCGCGCCCCACGAGCACTGCGAATTCCTTCTTGTCTGACGGATTTTCAGGATCGAAGCCCAGTTCGATCATGAATTGCTCAATGTCGAGTTGCCGGACACTCGGCATTGATTCCGGATGAGACTCGTATATTTCCAGAAGCTGACAGACCGCCTTGTCTTCGATTGGCTCTTGCGGCCTTGATCGCATCTCGGCAAATTTAGCGCGTTGCAAGCCCAGCTGCTCACATGCCGCGCTCACGGTCAGGCCATTCTTCAAGCGCCACTTCTCGACCTCAAGATTCTTGATTGGTTCGGCCAAGGTTCGGTCTGTCTTTTTCATAATTTAGGTTGTTGGTCGGCTCCCCTTTCCAAATCCGGAAAGGTCATCCGCCTGCATTTCCATCTCAAACAGGTCGTCGTTGCCCACCAGGGCTGCGTGTTGGGCGGCAACGCGCTCGATTCCTGCTTTTTCAGCCGGGGGCAAATGCCCAGCGGCTTCGAGTTTGCTCAATACATCCTGCACCGCCGCTGGCGGCTCCGAGACAGGGCGCAGCTGTCGAAACGGCTTCAATTCCACTACGTTTTCCGGCAGTTCCTTCGTGGCCTGATGCTTCAGGGCAAGCGCGTTCCTGAGCGCATCCTGCCCCACCCCGTACTTGTCAAGCAGGCCTGCCAACTCAGCTTCGCTGTAGCCGGCTTCTAGTGCGGTCGCGCAGATCTGCTCTCGCGCCCGACGCTGCGCTGCCAACGCAGAATCGAGCCGGTCCAGCTCAACAACGTAGGGCGTCATCTCGCCCTGCGGGTCGAATTCGCGAGCTAGCGTTCCGCCGCCGCGGCGAATGTCGCTGGCAAACACCGCTAGTGCATCCTCTGCGCTGACGTCCAGTCGGGCAGCAGCCGGCGAAATGTGGACCAGGATTCGCGATTCCAGATCAGAGACCACGCCATTCATTTGTCGATCCAGGTCGCAATTTGACTGGAGCAGTACCCGCAGAGCAATCTTCGGATCCGCGAGTTCCGGCGTGCTAAGCGCGGCCCGCAGGGAAGCAGACAAATTTTGTCCAGTAGCCGACTCCACCAGGCCGGACACCATGGTCTGGACCCGGTCAAGGATTTCCTGTGGCCCCTTGACTTGGAAGCCCTCGGGGGATTCCGTTGCCATCAAGGGAGGACCGTCATCGTAGCCACCGCCCTTGATCGGATCGGCCTGACCCTCGGCACTGGGACCGCTCGCGGCTTCCGGCCTGCCAGTAAAGAAACTCACGATTCGGCGCAGCAAGGCGCGAATGGCTTCGATCAAGTGACGCAGCGTGATGCCTTCGGCCTCCTGACCTTGCACGGGAGATTTCTTCACCCGGCTTGCCAGCGCGGCTTTGTCCAGCCAAAGCTCGCCGTTACCGGCTGTGGCCACCTCCTTCTCTGCGGGACTTCCAAAGTAACTTTCCGACATTACGCCCGGGGTCATAGAGTGCTCCAGCGCGATTCTGTATCGCTTCAATTATACGGGGTTGCAAACAGGGAGAGCCTAAAACAGCCTCATCCAAAAGAGTGAGAAGAAATTACGGAGTGCTTTCTAGATCACTATCGTGCCCTCCATGTCCTCACACGCTCATCGACGTCGTTGTGTACGAAGTCCCTCTGGGTGTAGAACCCAACCCCGCCCTGCCGCGCCAGATAGGCCAAGCGCCCCAGATATTCAGCAGAGATCTCGCGGGTGCTGAAATCTACGGCCCGGAACACTCCCATCTGATTCGGCAAGTGCCGCGAATTCTGAACCCCACCTTCGCGGCTATTGGTGGAAACCACGCGGCATCCGGAGTGGACGACAAACGGGATCGTGTAACCGTAGGCCGACAGCCACGCCTGCTCCCAGGCCAGCAGCCGAAGCAGCGCAGGATGCGGGCTACCAGTAAAGCCGGCCTGGACGTCCCGGAGTAGGTACGCCGCAGCACGATATCCCTCAGGCGTAGCGAAGTCGATGCGCGCCTGGTCCTTGCCGCGGCGCAGCCACAGAACAGAAGGCATCGCGGCCTCCTGCCCCAATGCCTCATGCACCCCCACAGAAGGGGCAATCGCGGCTGCCGCCACGGCTGCGCGGAGGAAGTCTCGCCTCAACATCACCGCGCCTTGTTCGCCGATTTCTCGATGTTCGCCTGCATGCTTCCGAAGAGTTGCTCAATGTCTTCGATGCTCATGTCTTCAGCAGGCTGACTCCACTTCAACTGCGCTGAGATCTCGCTCTCGGTGGCCTTCACCGCCTCCTGTGGCTGCTCGCTACCGAGTGCCTCTTCCATGCGCACCAGCATGTCTGCCGCCTCCTGCGTAAAGCCGATGACGACTGGATTGGTCTCGACCTGGTGCGCGGTTCTCTGCGGCGGCTCCGGGTTCACGAGATCAACCTGTGCAGGGGTCAGATTGTGCTCGCGCTCCATAGTGCGCTCACTGGACGTGTCGCCATCAGCCTGTGGGCTGTCTTGATACTGGGCGAGCCATTCGTTCAGGCCACCATCTGAACTGTCGCTCGCGCTGCTGGCTGGACTACTGCCGCCTTCCGCACCGCGGACCTGCGCACTCGCCGCTTGGGCTTCTGGCAACGTGTCATAGTCATCCGGCACAGTAGCACTGACCGTCTTCTCCTTGATGCTCGACAGCACCGATGCAGGTCGCTGTGTAGACTCGGCAAACTCACGCACCAACTCTGCAAACGCATTCGACGCGGCTTTCTCCTGCAGCGGGGGATTGTGGTACGGCTCCGTACGGACAGCCGCCTCCTGGTTCGGTGCGGCAGGCACGATAGCAGGTGCTTCAGCCGCGAAATCAACACCTTCATACTGCTCGATGGCAGAGGGCTCCGGAGCCTGCTCTTCCTCGCCACCGGTTGCCTTCCAGTAGCGGCCTTGCTCATCGGGCTGGTGCGCGCGCAAAGCTGCCACCGCAGCCTGGTAATAGGCAATGCCGCGATTCACAGCGCCTTCGTTCGGATTCGCATCCTCGATCCTTAGCCACGTCTCACGGACCGCTGCGACGATGGGGTCATCGTTGGCTGGGTACTTCTTTGCGGTGCCCTCTCGGATTTTCTGCAGGATATGGGCAATGGTTGTGAAGCGACGGTCCGTCGCCTTGATTGGCTTCACCTTGCCTTTCAACTCGAAGAACTGCGGACGGTCTACCTGCAGGAAGCGGTTCAGACGGAAAGGCAGTTTGGTCTTCTTGAACGAGTGGAACCAGGTGAAGCTCCGTGCTCGCGTCACCTGGTCCTTGAAGATCAAGATGCCCTCCATCTCCTTGAGGGCCTTCAACTCCTGCAGCTCGATGCGATCTCGGCGCTGGATGGACCCCGTTAGCGCCTGATTGAAGTTCGTTGGAAAGAGGTTTCCAACACTCCCCTCATAGGAGCCCGTCTCGACGGTGATCGCCTGGCCAGCAACCTTCTTGAAGACCTCTAGCGTCTTGTCTGGATCCTCCAATGCCAACGTGTACTTGATCTTCGTGTTGGCAATCATCGAATCCACTTCTTCCTTGTTCTCTCCCTTTGCCATAGCCGCCACGTCTTGGCCCGCGGCGATCATCATGAAACCAAGGCTTCGCGCCTGAGCGAACATGAGCGCGATGCCCTCGGCAAAGTAGTAGCCCAGTTCGTCCATCGTGATGATGTACGGGGCCGGAGAGTTCGTTGCCTTGGTGTCGATGATCTCTGCGTAGGTACCTTCGAGTCTGTGACCAAGGTTCATCGCCATCATGAGGCGAATACTCGCGACCACGAGCTTGCCAAGGTTGGCCGCTTCCTGCGCGGACTTCTCCAATGTCGGGATCATGACCACCAGGATGCGCCGGTTCAGCAGCACATCCATCATGTCCACTTCGGAGTATTTGTCCTTGAAGATGTAGCCATACGTATCCATCAGCATGGAAAGCGTTCGCGCATATTGGCCGGTCAGGTACCCGTGCTGGTCATAGACACCCTGATCCCACTTGTCTGGCTTGTCCGCGAGATCTGGGCGGAAGCCAGGCAGGCCTGTCTCAAGGTAGGCCTTGATCGGCAGGAAGGCATACTCCGGAATTTCGCCTTTTTTACCTTTCAGGTAGAGCTTCACCAAGTTCGGAAGCGCCAGGTATTCCCGGATGACGCCGATGGATAGGGTTAGATTGCCAACTGCTCGCTCGTAACACAGCGTACGCAGCACGGCGTCCATCATGTTCACCGCCTTTTGCTGCCACTGCGCCCCATCCCCGCCCGCCTTTGGCAACAACGACGACGAGAGCTGCGACAGGAAATCTGGCGTGCCCTCGTACCACGGGTTCATGCTGTTCGAATGCTTCTCCGTGGATTTCTTGCGCTTGTACGGATCCGCACCGCCAGTCATGAAGTTGAGGACAAGGTAATCGTCCTCCCGACCGGTTCTGCGGCACATGCTCCACACCGCAGCGTGAAGGCTGGAATCAGCCTTGCCGTCCGAGTAGAAGAAGCCCGACCCCCACGCCAGGGCATTGAAGCAGATCGAGAGCAGCGTGACAGTCTTACCGGAGCCTGTCGTGCCCATCAGCAGCATATGCGTGCGAGCATCCGAGTTCGTGACCCAAAGCTCTTTGAGATGCTCTGCCTGATCGACGGAACGCTGATTGCCGAGGTGCAGGATGCCGTCTGCTTCCTTGCGTTTGATCACCTCCCCGGTACCATCCTTGTTCGGCTCCGCCGCTTCCAGCGTAGGGTCAATACCGCCGAGATGCTTTGGCATTCGCATCGGCAGCTGGAAACGCTGCCACGAATACCAGAGCTGCGTAAGCAGCATCACTACTGTGATCGGAAGCCATAGAAATGACAGTGCTATGGAAGCAACGGCGGCTCCCAGCTGGAATTTTGCATAGTTCCGTGGCTGCTTGAGCCAATCCCCAATCTTTTGCGCGATGGGGCGAGGGTCGAGCGTGATCCCCTGCTGGGATAGCTCCCGATTAGGCGCGGTCTGGTATGGATTGTTCACGGTCGTTCACCGCATCATCGATACTGCTTCACCAGGTCATTCAGATCCAGCAGCTGACCGTCTGCGTTGACCACCGATGGCGTTTGCGTGAGTCCCATCGCTTCAAACGCCTGGCGGTTCTTTTCAAGCCATTCCTTCCCCTTTGCGCACAACTCGGGGGCACGACCCTGCTTCTGAAACAGCTCTTCGTTCAACGTGCTTTCCTTACCGCGAACGTCGACCGCCATCGCGTCCCCCCATGCCGCTGCCTGCTGCTTCGAATCCCCCCGGCACAGCGCATCGACAGCCACTTCATCCGACCCGGGCTTGTAGGCAACGGGTAGGACGACAACCGGTTGATGCCGGGCAAGCTCCTGGATAGCGGGCTCAACCGCTCTGCATGCGGGGCATTTCGGGTCGGAAAAGACGTAGATCGATGGCGTGCCTTTCGTAAAGAGGACCGGGCTTACAGAAATCTGCCCGTCCGTGCTCGCAACGGGCGAGGCATGGGAAGTCGGCGTAGAAGGCAGCGCGGTAGGCGCGGCGATTCGGTTTGCTTCGGCAAGGATCGCGGCAGTCAGCTCTGGTGATTGAGATTTCGCGGTAGCGAGAGTTGCGATACTGCTGTACATGCCAAGGACAAGCAGCGGAACACCGACGTATAGCCCCAGCGTGCGCAGCCTTGCTTTCAGCCGCTCCACGAACGAGCGGCGATGGAATGCTCTGACGATGAGTCCATGTGCACGCTCGGCGTCCTCGTGCGATTGGAACCTTTCGAGAATGCGCAGCTTTTCGCCCGCATCCTCCGTAACGAAAACGATGGCGTAAGGCGCGGTAGCTGCATCGTCTTGCGAAGTGTCCCCGGGCCTGGCGGAAGCGACAGAGAAGGCATTCAGCGACGCTTCATTCGCCGAGGTCAACCGAACACGCGACAACGCCTTCATATGCCCGGTACCGGCGAAGAATGATGAGAGGGAGCCATCCGGCTCGATGCGCACAAAATCCTTCGGCTTTCGCTCAAACGAGATCTTCATTTCCTTTCCTTCACGGTCGGTTCAATAGCGAGAATTCTTCTTGCTTGCTGGACTGTTCGATGACGCCTGTGTCCTCGAGATACTTCCGAAGGCCTGCCAGGGCGTTGTCGACGTGTGGCTCCAACAGGACGCACCCGGCATCCCAAGCCACCTCTTCGGCTTGCATGTGATTGAAGACCCCAGCCGACTCCATCATTGGGGCCTTCCGGCCAGCGGTGTTGAGTGGATACCAGAGTGCCCGGTCGTGCGGTTTGAGCCAGATGAACTCCGAGGATGGCAGCGTGCCTAGTTCGCGTGCTTGAATGAGCATCGCCATCAGTAAAGTGCGCGGATACCTGTGCCTCTTGATCCAGACATCTACTTCTTTGCATTTCATGCAACGCTGGAACGCAGGTGTGGCCAAGGAGAAGTCAGGCCGCGAGCCTTCATTTGACGCGCTGTAGTTCAGTGCATCCATGAGTGCGCGACATGCCTCGAGGTCCTTGAAGAACACGCGGAGGCCGAGCACGGCGAATAATGCGCGTTCGGTGGGAGCCAGTTTCGCCAGCTGACGACGGTCCGCGACAGGTTGCCCGAGCTGCCGCGCGAGCAGCTCTCTAGTCCGGTCCTCGTCCAGGTGGTCTGAATAGATCAGCCCGTGCTCAGCAACCCATTCTTCCGGATGCACAGACGATGCCCACTCTGGCGGGTCTTCCTGAGAAAGATCCCGGTGCAGGATCGGAGCAACCGCAGAAAAGTTCTGGCTCTGCGCTTCCAGCAGGCTTTGAATGGTGTAGACGCTTTTTGATTTGAGGATCGGGTTGCGCAAGGCCTTAATGGAAAACCAGATGCCGAGTGAAACAGGAACAAAGGCCCAGAGATACCCCACTGCTGACCCAGCTACCCAGATCTCTTTGAACGTCACGACACGTGCATACTTGAAGTATGTGATCAGCTGCCACTGACGATCCCTTGCGAAGTCGAAGAGCTTGGCCCATGGGTAGATCTCGTAGCCCTTCCAGATCAGCAGTCGCTGCGCCATGGCCTCATGCCGGAAGGTCCACAGGAACCAGAAGAGCGCGACCGCGATCAGAATGCACATGCCGACCAGCGGGGCTGCCGAGCGGTCGTTCTTTATTTGATCTGACATCCGAACCTCTTTGCCGCGTTAGCCACCCGCAAGACATAGCCATAACCGATGACGGGGTCTGGGTTGTGATACTTCGCTACCCCAGTCCAGAAATCACGCGCGCGGTTCATTTCGTATCGCAGGACGTAACCAGCGCCGCGGATAGCAAGACACCGGTCTTGGACGATCTGTTGCGCCGTAATGCCGAAGTTGCGCTGGAAATAGCGGATCCAGAAGTCGTTGTGTTGCATGATTCCGTAATCGCGCGATCCGTCCCGATTTGGCCGGGACACCATATTGGTGCTCTTCGACCCAGAGGTTTCCACCTGGTGGATGCCGCGGAGGATGCAAGACGGCACCTGGTACTCCGCCTCTGCTGCGGCAAAGCACGCCTCCAGTTCTACGTCGTCCGAAGCAGCAGCGGTGGTTGCGATCAGTGCCGTCGCCGCAGCGACAAGTAGCTTCCGCTGGGCCCCCGTCATTGCGTTTCCTCGATCTCTTGAATGCAGACCAGCAGATGGCGTAGCTTCTCGGTCGAGAACAGCAAGGCGTATTCGCCTCCCTTCCGAATGCGATCCAGGCGGCGGTTGGCTTCCGGAATGGTTTCGACGTGATGTGGCCACTTATGCTCGATGGCGATCACGACTGGTATCGCGGCGGTAAACGGCACTGCTGCGAAAAAGCGGTTCAGCTCGACATGGCATGCTTCCAGGTCATCTCGCGACATGGCTGCGACCATCTTGGCCATGCGATTGGCTGCGGCTGCGATCTGCTGCTTGGGCATGCCTTGGTGCGGTGCATCGATCTGCCTTGCAACCATCCGGCCTAGTTCCGACTGCAGCAGCTCGATCAACGCCTCCCGTGGCTCTCCGAGCGTTGAGGCCATGTGTTAGGATCTCCTATAGTTCCGTATCGATATATCGATACGCATTGTAACGCCAAACCTAAAGTTGACTGGGAGGAAAAATTGACTGAGTCGATGAAGCAGGAGCAACCGCGCGCCCAGACAGTTAAGCACGCGGAAGAGGAAGGCTCTACCCAGGAACTCAGCCACCTGGCGAGTCTTGCGGGTCTCGGGCTGATCGGACACGTGGCAGACCTTGCCGAGGCCGGTTGCGAGGAAATCGTCGGCGAGCGCCCGGGCGGTTCGGTCCTTGCAACTGATCCCCGCGCAGCGGTGGAGCCGCGCAAGCGCTACACCCCCAGGTGAAGTCAGACCGAGAATCGAGAGCCCGCCTCAAGGCGGGCTTCTTTTTTTTGTCACTGCTTGCCAACTGTCGTTTGCCACCGGGGCCCAGAGTCAAAGTCCTTTTGTGTCAATAACTTAGGATGACTCTTGCCATCTCCGAATGGCAGCCTTTCGCCACAAGGTTCGAGAGTTCCTCCATTGTTTGCCAAGTGGTCCCAGAGTTCTTGAAGTCGACGCGTCCAAGGCCCTACCGATGTGTTTTCCTCCGGCCAAGTCTCCCTTGGTACACAGAGGTGGCTAAAGTAGCTACTTTGACTAATGTGGCTGGAGTGACTAGAATAGGCTTGGGGCAACCCCATGATAGCGGTCGAACGGGTAGCAACTTGGGGCGGGTAGGCCCCTTATCTAGGACTATTCATCGCCATACTTCGTTTACGTGATGTCTAGGTCGCACCAGCGGCCAAAATGTTATGACTAATATTGCACTCGAGAAGACGGTCACGGCTAAGGAGGCGAAGAATCGCCTCGGAGAAGTGATCGACGAGAGCATTGCCCATCCAGTTGGCATTTCTCGCAATGGCCGGCTTGTCAGCGTCTTGGTCTCGGAGCGCCTGTTTCAGTCGATGCAGGCGCGTCTTGAGGAATTGGAAGATGCTGATTGGCTGCGTCGCGCGCGAGAAGCCCGGGCGGGGGGCTTTGCACCGGCCACGGAAGTCGCTGCCTTAATCGGCCGACTGGAACAGGATGCTGACGCTAAACCTAACGAATGACGCCGTAAAGTTTGTAAATGGGCTTCCGCCCAAGCAGTACACGCAGGTAATGCGCAAGGTCATTGACCTACTGCGCAATCCCCGGCCCAACGACTCAATCCAGTTGAAGGGTGCAACAGATGGCGAGCGGCGAACCGATATTGGTGAGTACCGCATCATCTACCGCCACGACGAGGGTGCTTTGTATATTGACGTAATTGGCAAGCGAAATGATGGAGCCGTATATCGCTAGCAATCCCAAGGCGCCCCAGGCGCCTTTTCTTAACCCGGGGCAAGCTGATAACCGCTTCTAGGCATGCGTTTGGATCCTATAAAGGACACTTCGGATTTGGCTCTGACCACCTAGTCAGGTCAGACACTTCACCATGCTTACCACCGACATCTATGCGGCCGACACACCGCGCGTATACCAGGATTTCGCCGCATTGGTGGGCGAGAAGTCGTGGCGCAAGCCCGCAGAGGACCTGCTAAGCCATACCCGACGCAGCCCCTTCTTGCGAGAGCACTATCGGCGCACTCACGCAATCACCTTTGCGATGCAACAGTGCAGTACGCTCGCGCACCGCCACGGCGTGCTACTGCCGCACCGGGTGAGCGAGCACGGACTGGAGAGAGCTGTCGCGTTCATGGCGCAGGTGGTCTCGCTGCACGCGGGCCTGTCCGCGCCGATGCGCCCACGCTTCCTGGCTCGCGTGCGCAATGCGCTGCGCAAGTCTGAAGAGATGCGTGGACTGCAGCTAGAGCTGAGTGCCGCGACGCATTTCGCCCGGCAAGGCAGGGCAGTTCGCTGGCCGGAACTGGAGCCCGACGCGCCGGCGATGGCCGGCGCCACCTACGATCTACTCGTCGAAGATCTCGGCAGCGCTGGGCTGGAAGTCGAGTGCAAGGCCGTGTCGCATGACAAGGGACGCGTCCTAGTGCGCGAATCGCTGACTGCGTTCTCGGAGGCATTGCGGCACGTGTGCGGCGCCGTTTCGCATGACCTGCGAGGCGGCCTGATGGTCGTGGTGACGGTCCCCGATCAGTTGCCCGCGTCCAGCCAGGACCAGCAGGCGCTGGCGCGCGACATCCATGCGGCAGTGCTTGCCAATCAGTCGCAGACCCGGGACGACGGCGTGCAAGTGCGCATCGAAGCTTTCGACATGGCGGCACTGCGCGATGTCGACTTGATTCACGACGGAGCCGCTGCTCGCGCGGTGGCTGAGGCGCTCACCGGCACCCGCAACCGGCACGTCGTCGTGATGGGCCGGCGAAATCGGGGCGCCCTATTGATTGTGGTGCAGAGCGCCAGGGCCGACAGCCTGCGCGATGCAATCCAAGCCACGCTGCGCACGGCACGGCGTCAGCTTACCGGACACCGCCCCGGCATGGTGCTGCTGGGGTTCGATGGCATTGAGGCTGAGCAGCTTATGCAGATCGCCCGTCAGGACCACACGCCCGGATTGCCGCCGACCGTATTAGCACTCGCGGCCAGCGCGGCACTTGGCGGCCCGGACCGCGAACACCTAGTCTGCGTGGGGTTCCTAAGCAACACCCATCAACGGGAGTGCGACGATCAGGGGCGGCTCGCCTACACTGGCGCGGCTTACCACTTTACCAATCGACATTCCCCATACTGGCACGTCGACTTCGGCCTAATGTTCGGCGGTGCTCAAGGACAGCCGGGGGCGAGCACGCAGAACACGCGAGCGGCCTGAGCGCGAGGGCGATTTCACCCTCCTGTGAGGGTCGGATAAAACGCCCCGAGTTGGCGACTAAGGCTAATCAAGGCAATTGGAGAAAGGCCAATGAGCAGCAGTGAAGTGCGAGTGAGAATTTTACTCAGACGAGCTGTGGACGATCCTGCAGTGGATTCGTCCGAATTTCAGGCTGAACTGCGCACCTTCAGCGGCGCGTTAAAGTCCGCGGGAGTCGCTTACTCCCAAACGGCAATGGCATTCGATTCTGCCGCGGTTATGGGTTATCCGCTGGCCGAGTTCGCCATCAAGGAATTGGCGCCATATGCAGCTTCAGTTGCGGCAGCGTTGACAGCGTGGATCGCGGGACGCTACGGGCGCAAAGTGCGACTCAAGGTCGGGGACCTGGAACTAGAAGCTAAAAGCCCGGAGGAGATTAAACAACTCCTACATCTGGCTCAGGAATATCAAACAAAGCGGATGCACCAAGATGTCGCGGTGGCAGGCTCAGATGAGCGAGTCGCGACGTATCGGCTATGGGTTGGAGTCCCAGGGAGCCGTCACGTTGAGATCGAAGATAATGACGCACGAAACTTTGCGAGAAAGGTACTATTGAAATACCCAGATGGCCTACCAAATTTCTCGACCAACACCGCACACACCATAGCGATAGTCGGGCAGGTGCCGCTGCAAGGGATTCGGGCACAACGCTGGCTCCTTAATAACGGAAAGTAGCCATCCAGCTGCACCAGGTGCGTGTTCAGACGCATCCGAGAGTTATCATTTCGGCTCGATCTCCATATGGGTAGCCATCCATGCCTGCAGCGATGACGCGTCGCGAGCCATCACAACATCCCACACGACCGGATCCCAACGCGGATCCGGCCAGTCGGTGAAGCGGATATGAAACGTCCTCGCTCCCTTGCTTCGGTCCCGCTCCGAAACGCTGTCAAACTGAACTGCAGCCACCGATGCAAGCGGCAGGACAAAAGTCATGTCGTTGGATGACAGGTGTGGTGGTCGAACAGATGTCGTATGGAGATGAATCAGTGCGATCTTTTTCCGCGGGGCGTCAACGGCTAAATGCCAATCGTCACCGTGGAAGGTGGCGGTCGCGGTGAACGGTTCCGCCTGATTGCGTTGCACTCCATCAAGGGAGTCGTTGGCCCGCTTTGAATCTCTGGACAGCACCCACAGGAGCGCGGAGAGCGCCACACAGAATCCTAGTATCAACCACATATTCCCCTCCCGCCGCGCGGTGGTTTTCCAGTTTTTGCCTTGAAGCGTCATTTTCAACTGACCACCGTCGCGCGATCAACCCTGTAGCGGTACAAGAATCAAGAGAGACCAAAAGCGATCCTATGCCCTACCGAAGGGGGGTGCACAGGTAGCGCGGAGCCGTGCGGAAATCTGCAGAAAGCCGGAAGGAAACGGAATCGATGGGCCAGAAACGTGGTTGGATCCTGCGCGGATGGCAATGCCTATCTGTACCCCGCTGTGAGCGACGTCGGCTTCACCACCGAGCTGAGCGAGGCCGGTGCCTTCGATTCGCGCGGGCAGGCAGAAATGGCGGCGCAGGACCACTGCAACCCGGGCTACGTCATCCTGCGCGAATCGCGCTGAGGTGAGGTGAGCTTCTGACATCCGAACAAGGCGTTCTGATATCAGAATTCCGACTGACAAGCAGCAAGAGTCGACAACATTACTCCTCAGGATTGGAGCCGCATGAAACGAATCACCGCATTGCTTTCGATACTCTGGCTAACGGGATGCCAAACGCAACCGGTCGACACGCAGCTTGCCGGAGACGCCGCAATCAGTCGTGTGGAAAACTGCGTGTGTTATGCCAGCGTCGAGGGCCAAAAGCTCAAGCCCTGGGAGTATGGCTGGAATGATCCTGCGAAGCTGCGGACCCAAATAGCGCGATGTACTTGCCAGGCAGATATTGATGTCAAGAATGTCCGCGATCCTAGCCGCTACGTTACCCCAGGCACCGTGCTCAAGTAGCGATTTTGCTGATTCAGCCGTCCGTCCGGACATCGAGGAGGGTGTTGCCGCAACTCTTTCCTTCCAGATACAGTGTGTCTTTCCCCTGCAAACCATTGGAATATGTCGGTATGGCCGATAACGCCCTGCACCTAGTCGATGCCCTCCACGGAGAAAAGGCCGCCGCTCCTGCAGAGATGGACCCTGCGGAGAAAAAGCGCCTCAAACTGGAGAATGAGAAGAAGAGCCTCCTCGCCTCGTTGGCTGGTGGCGACTTCTCCGACCAGCGCACGCGGGTCGCGATGATTCTCAACTTGTACCCACAGTCAAGAAACAGCGATGTCGTACTGGCACTAAAGTATTGGGAAACTTTCAACGCGGACGTCTACAACCCAGCCGGCATCCTGCCAGCTGACTTGTTCAAGCTTGAACGCATCCCGCTCCTCGCCCGCGCACGTGCGAAGATCCAGAACGAGTATGGCTTGTTTCAGGCCGACGACGGCGTGCGAAAACGTCGCAAGAACCGCGAGGAAGAGATGTTCGCCGCGGTGATCAACGACGTGGCTCCAACGCCGACTATGAACGTCTATGCCGATGAGACTGGGAAAACTGCGGCGTACGTCATTGTTGGCGCGGTATGGGTCCTCAATGGACGCGCGGTTTGGGAGGTGACCGACGCCATTGAGAAGTGGCGTAAGACCTCGGCATGTGCGTATTTCGGGGCGCGTGATCAGCGATTTCGGGGGAACGTGATCACCTGTTTCGGTGGGAAGCTGATCGCTGATTTCGGCGGAACGTGATCACTTCGGCGACGCCGCCGAAATCGATGATCACGATCCCGAAACGAGTGATCACGTTGCCGAAATAGGTGATCAAGCAGCCGAAACGGGTGATCACGCACCGTAATGGGGCCGGGCAAGGGCTGGGGGGTGGGACTGCGCATGGACTAGAACGCCGGCGATACGCTGCATCCTTTTTCCAAGGAAGCAAGCTGATGCCGGCCAACCGGATGACCATGCGCAAGATCAAGGAAGTGCTTCGCCTGAAGTGGGCGTGTGGCCTTTCGCACCGGCAGATCGCTAGGGCGACGGGTGTGAGTGTTGGCGCCGTTTCGCAGTACGCGGCGATGGCGAAGGCAGCGGGGCTGGATTGGCCGCTGGCGGACAGCCTGAACGAGGATACGCTGGAGCAGCGGCTGTTCGGCGCGCAGAAGCCGGCCAACACCCCGGGCGGGCGGGTGACGCCGGACTTCCCCCATCTGCATCGCGAGCTGCGCCGCAAGGGCGTGACCCTGCAGTTGCTGTGGGAGGAATACCTGGAGGCGAATCCAGGGGTTCCCATTTACCAATACACGCAGTTTTGCTGCCGTTACCGGGACTGGGCAGCGACACTCAAGCGGTCCATGCGCCAGCAGCACCGCGCCGGCGAAAAGCTGTTCACCGACTTCGCCGGTCAGATGGTGCCGATTCTGGATGCAGAGGGCGGCCTTGCCTTCGAAGCCAGCATCTTCGTCGCCGTGCTTGGCGCGTCGAATTACACATACGCGTGCGCCACCCGGGGGCAGACCACCGCCGACTGGATCGGGGGAATGGTCTGCGCGATGGAATTCGCCGGCGGCGTGCCCGAGCTGCTTGTGCCGGACAACCCGCGCGCGCTGGTGGCTCGCCCTGACCGATACGAGCCAGTGCTGTCCCGAACTGCAGAAGACTTCGTTCATCACTACGGCACGGCCATGCTGCCGGCACGGCCGCGCAAACCGCAAGACAAGGCCAAGGTCGAGACCGGCGTGCTGATCGTCGAGCGGTGGATCCTGGCGCGGCTGCGCAACCACCGCTTTTACAGCTTGGGCGAGCTCAACAAGGCTATCAAGAAGCTCGTCGCCGACCTGAACGACCGACCGTTCAAGAAGCTGCCCGGCACGCGCCGGGAGTGGTTCGAGCGGTTGGACCGGCCAGTGCTGCGACCGCTGCCGCCGCGGCGCTACGAAGTTGCAACATTCAAGCAGTGCCGCGTCAACGTCGATTACCACGTCGAGATCGACGGCCACTACTACAGCGTGCCGCATGCCCTGGTGCGCAAGGCGGTGGAGGCCCGCGTGACCCGCCACACCATCGAGATCTTGTACGGTGGCAAGCGCGTGGCGCTGCACGCGCGCAATACCCGCAAGGGCAGCCACAGCACAGTCAAGGAACATATGCCGGTGGCGCACCGAGCCCACCTCGAATGGACGCCAGGCCGGCTGCTCAACTGGGCAGCCTCGATCGGGCCCAGCGTCGCCGTCATCGTCCAATACCAGCTCACCCACAAGAGCCATCCTGAGATGGGCTATCGCGCCTGCCTGGGTCTGCTAAGTCTGGCCAAGAAGTACGGCAACGACCGACTCGAAGCCGCTTGCGCCCGCGCCGTTGCCATTGGCTCGCTCACGCGTAAGTCGGTGGTCTCCATCCTTGAAAACCATCTGGACCGGCAAGCCACTCTGCCGGTATCCCAAACCGAGTGGCATTCCCCCATGCACGACAACGTGCGCGGACCCGACTACTACCATTAGGAAAACTATGCTGATGCAACACACAGTCGGCCAGCTCAAGGCCCTCAAGCTCGACGGGATGGCACGGGCCTTCGAGGAACAGTCTGTCCTGACTGCCAGCTCCAGCCTGCCGTTCGAGGAACGCTTCTCCATGCTGGTCGACCGGGAGATTGCTTGGCGCGACACCCGGCGCCTGGAGCGGCTGCTGCGCACTGCCAAGCTCAAGCACACCCAGGCATGCCTTGAGGATGTGGTCTATGACGGCAGCCGCGGCCTTGATCAGCGGCTGGTCGCTACCCTGGCCAGTTGCGACTGGATCCGCAACGCTCAGAGCCTCATCCTGACCGGGGCGACCGGTGCCGGCAAGTCCTGGTTGGCCTGTGCGTTTGCCCAGCAGGCCTGTCGGCAGGGATTCTCTGCTCTCTATCTGCGGGTGCCTCGACTGTTCGAGGAGCTGCAGATCGCCCACGGCGACGGGAGCTTCACCCGCCGCCTGGCACAACTCGCGCGCATCGATGTCCTGGTGCTGGACGACTGGGGCCTACAGGAGCCTTCTGAAAGCGCTCGCGGCGATCTGCTGGAAGTTCTGGACGATCGCGTCGGCACCCGCTCGACCATCGTGACAAGCCAGCTCCCGATCGAGCATTGGCACCAGTGGCTGAATGATCCGACGCTGGCTGACGCCATCCTGGACCGGCTGGTCCACCAGGCGCACAAGGTGTCGCTCAAAGGCGAATCCATGCGCAAGCGCACGGCAACCGACGCCAATAAACGGGCATCGTGATCACCTACGCTACAATCTCCTGACCGCGCAGTACCACCTTCCTTCCCTGATCACGTTCGCCGAAACCGCTGATCACCTTCACCGAAATCCGCATCGGCATGGGCGGCGCGGGAAATCCACTTTGCCCGGTTTGGCAAGGGTGACATGGCCACGCTTCTCGAATACCTCGACACCATCCAGGCCCACCGAGAATTCCTAAGCTTCAAACTCATCGCCTTTGAGCGAGCCCGCACGAGACGAAGCATCGAAGAAGTGGTCGCGAAATTGCACGAGCACATGCTGTCGCAGGGTCTCCGACATGAAGTTGAGAATCGACGCGTTGCCCTACCACGCGATGTGCGCGTGACGCTTGATGAGGAACAGTCGCTGGACGGCATTGCGCTGGCGGAAATGAAGAATACCCTCGCCGCACACTTCCAGCGCGACTTCCCGGAGCAAGCAACCATCTCCGAGATCGCCACCATCTCGTCGCGCAAGAGTCCGCTGGTGCAGTTGGCCGATTTGATCGCCGGCGCGGCTAATCGTCGGCTCAATCCGCAGCCGGAGCGGAACCATAAGGACGAGATGGCGGATGCAGTGCTAGAACGCCTCGGCCTGGTGATGCGACAGGACGAGATTCCTGGCCTCGATGCTGCTGCTATGTTCGTCCTCTAGCTTCGCCGCTCACCACGGATTTGTGGCCTGGGGCGCGCGACTCGCCGCAGATCCAATTCGG
The DNA here is from genome assembly GCF_004768545.1 of Cupriavidus oxalaticus. Lineage (NCBI taxonomy): Bacteria > Pseudomonadati > Pseudomonadota > Betaproteobacteria > Burkholderiales > Burkholderiaceae > Cupriavidus > Cupriavidus oxalaticus. The sequence goes on from NZ_CP038637.1 coordinate 78,865, forward strand.
TAACATCGTGGACTTGATGGCTGAGCGAGGATGGTTCTACCCACTCCTGAATCCATAAGAGCCAGCATGGGGTTTCCGGAGTCATGCAAGTTCGTGGGATATGTCGTGCATCTTCCCGACAGCGACGAATTTGTCGTAAGTGCTAGTGAACCACAGCCCGGCGTCATGTTCTACGAGTACGCGGTCACCCCGGGCCTTGCCAAGGTATATCCAAATCTCCGCTTGGCCCTCAAGGGTAGTTGACGGCATCCAGAAACATCGAACGCTCGTCGGATACCTCTTTGATCACGGCACGCAGTGGCTGGTTGGCTCCCAGGGCGGGGAGGTCGAACGGCAAATAGCCATCAATACCTATGCCTGCGCTGTCGGCGATCCACCAGATCTGGCACGCAGCGCCTCGTATAGCTGTGCGGGCCCGAGCAGAATATCTCTCAGCCCTTCGCGGACTCGTTCCGAGCTGAGTGCCTGTGTACTCATGGCGGTATGCGCATCCAACGCGTCCATAACGGCGTGCATCAGCGCGTCCTTCAGGTCGGGGGAGTTGGCAAACTGCTCCTTGCTATTGCTCATGGCCTGCCGCACGAGCGTCTCGTTCTCTAGCAGCTTACCCTTGAGCACGCCATTCACATACACGAGTTGGTCGTCATCGGTGAGGTCGCCCTCAAACAGGCCATTGACCTTCTGGATGATCTCGTCAAGGAAGTCCTTCTGCTTGTCCTGCACGGCTCCACTGCCGACGGCATCCATTGGCGGCAGCTTTGGCGCTTCGCCATAATTCAGGCTCAACGGCTGGCGGCCCGCATTCCTCAGGCTGTGATGGGTCAGCACCACTTTGGACAGGTCGACGGTATCGCGCTCGCGGCCGAATTCCAGCAGCGGGATGAGCCGTTTGAAGAACAGGAAGCGCTTTTCGATATCGGTATTACCGTAGTCGAAAATCTGCGATAGGAAAGCATATAGGCGCACAAACGCACCCATGTCGTTCTTGAAGAGTACCAGCGCATCGAGCGTGTCCTTGGCCGCCTGGGCGGCCTTGTCGTCGTGCTGAGCCTCGGTGGCGGTCTTGTCCTGCTGTGCCGCCTTGTAACGCTTGAGTAGGCGGTCCGCCACCGGTGCAATGGCGGTGCTCAATTGTCCCTGCGTCCCCTTCGGGTCCAGTTCCACCTTCGCCACTCGGTCGACCTCGAACTCATCGTAGTAGCCAGTGGCGTCGAGCTTGGCCCGTAGGTCATAGACGTGATGCGGGTCGGTGGTGGCCTCCAATTCGGCGGTCTCGTAGTACGTCTTAAATGCCTTCAGAACTTCGCCAGCCTCGTTGACGAAATCGAGGATATAGGTAGTGTCCTTGCCGGGATGGGCGCGGTTCAGGCGCGAAAGCGTCTGCACGGCCTGGATGCCGCCGAGCATCTTGTCGATGTACATGCCACATAGCAACGGCTGGTCAAAACCGGTCTGGAACTTGTTGGCGACGAGCAGCAAGTGATACTCCGGCTCAGCAAAAGCATCGCGAATGTCGCGCCCCTTGAGGCCGGGGTTCAACTCCTTGCTGGTCTCGGACACCGGTGCCGGGAAGCTCTCAGGGTCGTCGATTTCACCGGAGAATGCCACCAGCACGCCCAAGGGATAGTTGCGCTTCTCAATGTAGGCGCGAATGGCCTTCTGCCAGCGTACGGCCTCTTTGCGACTGGCCACGACGACCATGGCCTTCGCTTTGCCCTCCAGCAGGGGCTGCACATTCTCGCGATAGTGCTCGACGACGATTTGCACCTTCTGCGCGATGTTGTATGGGTGCAGTCGTACCCATTGCATGATGCCTTTCATCGCAGCACTACGCTCGACCTCTTTCTCGTCATATTCCTGGCCATCATGGGCCAGCTTGAACGCGAGCTTGTAGGTCGTGTAGTTCTTCAGCACATCGAGAATGAAGCCTTCTTCGATGGCCTGGCGCATCGAATACACGTGGAAGGGCTGCGGCAGCCCGTCAGGGCCAGGTCGACCAAATAACTCCAACGTCTTCTGCTTGGGCGTGGCAGTGAAGGCTACATAGGTCAGACCCTTGGCCCCGGCGCGTGCCTCCATTTGGGCGGCCAATACCACCTCGGTGTCGATTTCACCGCCATCCTGCAGCTCGGCCCATTCTTCAGCCGACAGCAGCTGCTTAAGCTTGGCCGCCGCTTCGCCGGTCTGTGAGCTGTGGGCCTCGTCGGCGATGACCGCGAAGCGCTTGCCTTCGGTTGCCGCCAGCTCCTGCACCGCCTGCAAGGCGAACGGAAAGGTCTGGATGGTGCAGACGATGATTTTCTTACCATCCTTGAGCGCCTGACCCAGTTGTGCGCTCTTGCTGCCGTGCTCGTTGGTGATGGTAGCCACCACGCCTGTCGTGCGCTCGAAATCGAAGATAGCTTCCTGCAGCTGCGCGTCGAGCACCGTGCGGTCCGACACCACTAGCACGCTGTCGAACATCTTCTGGTGTTCGGCGTTGTGCAGGTCGGCGAGGAAGTGTGCGGTCCAGGCAATCGAATTGGTCTTACCCGAGCCCGCCGAATGTTGAATCAGGTAACGCTGGCCAGGACCCTGCGCCAGCACATCGGCCACTAGCTTGCGTGTTGCATCGAGCTGGTGATAGCGCGGGAAGATGACGGTCTTTGGCTGCTTCCTCTCGTCGCGCTTGCTAATCAGGTAGCGGTGCAAGATGTCGAGCCAGCTCTCGCGCGCCCATACCTCTTCCCACAGGTAGGCCGTGGCGAAGCCGTCGGGGTTCGGCGCGTTGCCCGCCGCGCCGACATTGCCCCGATTGAACGGCAGGAAGTGCGTGGCCGGACCGGCCAGTCGCGTCGTCATCATGACCTCGGCCTGGCTCACGGCGAAGTGCACCAGTGCCCCGCCAGGGAAGCTCAGTAGTGGCTCCGCCTGCCCGCCCTTGGGCTGGGGATGACGGTCAAAGCGATATTGGTCCACCGCATCCTGCACGCTTTGCGTGAAGTCCGACTTCAGCTCAGCGGTGGCGACCGGGATGCCGTTGACGAACAGCACCAAGTCCAGTGCGTCCTGCGCGTGGTTCGGCGAATGCCGCACCTGCCGAACCACGCGCAGGCGGTTGGCGGCGTAATGCTGCTGGATGGCCGGGTTGATGGCGAGCGCCGGTTTGAACTGCACCAGCGAGAGCGGTTCCTTCAACCCCAGCATTTCTACGCCACGGCGCAGCACGTCCAATGTGCCGCGCTCGTTCAGGCTCTTGCGCACCCGTTCAGCCAAGCGCTCCTTCATGGCCGGGCCGTGAGTTTTTACTAGGCGCTGCCACGTGTCGGGCTGAGTCGCCTCAATCCACGCCAGCAGGTCAGGCAGGTAAAGCGCGTTAGCGCGGTCATAGTGCGCGGCATCGCCGTCGGCGTAGAGCCAACCGTTGGCCGCCAGGGACTGGCAGATTTCCGCTTCGAAGTGGTGTTCCTGGTGCAGGTTGCTCATGCTTGACCCGTATGCATTCGATAATGTTCTTGGAATGGCAGGCAAGGGCCGCCTCTTAGCCTTCGGCGTAACTGCGCTCTATCAATGGTTTGGCTCGTTCGAGGTCCGCCAGTCTATAGAGGGTCAATTCGAGGTCACCGGTCCCCCAGTGACCGACCTGGCTGACATCGCGACTGAAGCCTTCCTCAAGCACAACCGACGCCGGGTCGAGCTTGAGCGTAATGAGTAGGCGATTCGGGTAGGCAATCACGCAGGCGAAGTTCTTCAGCCGCCGGAAGGCGGTATAGAGTTTCAGGCGCTTTTCCTGCACGTCGTCGCCGAACGCAGTCATGAAGCTAGTTGTTTGCGCGTACAACTCGCGAATCTCGGACGTGGCCAGCGCAAGCTGCTCTTCCAGGGACTTGTCTTTGCCTGTCGGCTTTGGCTTGTCCACCTCGGAAACTACTGCAGCTGCTGCCGGCTTAGCCGCCGTAGCGTCCGGAACACTCTGGGCGTTCACCAGTTCCAGCAGGAGCAGGTCGTCACCAAACAGCTTGTAGCGAATCAGCTCGATATTGCGCGGAATCTGCTGCACAGAATGCTGGTCATAGCGTGTGAAGTCGGCCGCAATACACAGCAGACGCGTGCCGGCCCACTCGATTTGCTCGGCCACGTCCTTGCCAAGCTTTTCCATCACCAGCCAGCGGAACTCCGCCTGGTGATCCAGCAGCCAATCCAAGTAGAAGAGACCCTGATTGATAACGTTCTCGTTGCTGTGGCGCTTGTACTCGATGATGACGGGGCAGCCGTTCTCATCGATACCCAGCGAGTCAATACGGCCCCTGTGGGTCTTGCCCGTAGCGTATTCGCTGGCCAGAAAACGCACGCCGAGAAAAGTCGGCATGTTCGTCTCAATGAGGCCTTGCAGTTGCTTCTCCAGCTTCGCTGCTTGGCTCGATAGCTCGTTTGCAGTGCCATTTGACAGGTGGAACAACTGGATGTCGCTCATGCGGCCAGCTCCTGCAACACCACGTCGCGCACGTGGATTTTGCCCGTGACGGCGGCGGCAATCAGGGCGCTGCGACGTTCCTTGAGCAGGTCGATGGCGCGCTCGGCTTCAGCTTTCAACGCATCGAGCCTGGAGGTTTCGGCGTCGAGAAACGCGGCAATGGAATCCTGCTCTTGCGTGTCGGGCAATGGGATTGCTAAGCGTCCGAGTTGCTCACATGTGATTGCGCCTTTAGTGCTACCCGCACCATCGCTCTCTGTGCGCAAATGCCCATAGGCCTTCTCAAGGACGCGAAGCAAGAACGGAACGATGAGTTCACGCTCTGGCTTGATATAGGCAAGATGCTGATTTACGGTGGCTTCAAACATGAGCTTCGTCGCCATACCCCGTGTTTTGCCCTGACCTGTGATGCCAACTAAAACGGCGGGGGGTTCAATAATCGGCAAATGGCATTCATCCAAGGCGAGGCGTGTAACGAATTGGTCAGCCTGCGTTACTTCATCGAGGTTAGCCACGGAGCTATTTAGCCACGGATAACCTTCCTCTGCCCAGTAGTCAGGGTTGTCGCGATTTGGTGTCGAGCCGTTGCCAATTCGAGCAAGATGCTTGATGGGACAAACTCGCCAATGTGCCGGAACCTCCCCCAGCCAAGCCACGCCGGAATCCCTCATCGGCGCGTTCGGGTTGAGGCCTCGTGCGATGGCGTGGGAGATGGTCGCCAAGCGCTTTTCCGCCAGCAGGGCGAGAAGCTTTTCCTGCTCCGCAATCAGCGTGTCAATTTTGCCGATCTCACGGTCGAGGAAGGTGGCGATGGCGGATTGTTCTTCTGGGCGTGGAAGCGCCAACACGATGTTGCGCATCTCCGAGTAATTGGTGCTCCACAGGTCGGCAACTATGCCCTTGCCGTACCGGTAGAATTCCTCCTGAAAGGGAATGCTTCTGAGTAAATGGTGAGCGAACTCAATATCAATGCCACCCGTTGGTTGAAGGACCGTGTTGATGAGCGAGACTGACCCTTCGAGCCTTGAGGCGCCCGCCGAGCCTTTTCGGTCGGAGCGGCTGTTGATTACAAAATCGCCTGTACAGACTCTCCTTCGGTTATCGCCATCGTCCGTCTTGGCAGCAGTCTCGAGTTGAGGGACGACCCCGGCTTTAGTAACCGAAAGGGCTGGATAGTCCTTGTCGCTGACTTTTTCGCGACGCTCATCGAAATAGAAGCCAAGCCGTCGCACTTGCCAATGGGCCGGCACCTGACCCAGCCAGGCCACCCCGCTGTCCTTGTATTGGGGATATCTCGGCAAGCTCATTCTGCAAGCTCCTCGAGCATCTTCATGATGTTGGCCGAAACAGCCTTCAACTCTTCATCGATGGTATGCAAGTCGCGGGGCGGCTCGAACACGTAGAAATGCCGGTTGAACGGTATTTCGTAGCCAATCTTGCTCCTTTCTTCGTCTATCCAGGCATCCGACGCATGTGGCAACACTTCGCGCTTGAAGTAGGCGTGGATGTCCTCAGTCAGCGGCACATTCTCGGTATCTCGCAAGGCGCTGTCAGGCTGCGGTTTGCCCTTTTGCTTGCCTTTGACACCAAGTACCACCTGGCCTTGCTCGTCGCGCAGTGGTCGCTCAACAGTTATTGTGGTGTAGCCAAAGTTTTCGTTGCTAAAAATGCGAGAGATAGGCGTCAGCTTGACCTGGCCTCCAGCAGGCACCCCAGGTGCGTCTGCTGTGGCCGGCACTACATAACGGCCGACTTCCTTGCCCTCAGCGTCCAGCACTGTTGCGAGATCAGCCTCAAGGAAATCGCCAAACAGCCTGGTCACCATGGCGATATGGTCGTCGCCAAGCTCCTTGCGCTTGCTGCCCAGGCTCTTGCGCATCTTCTGCCAAAAACTAGAGGCATCGATGAGCTGAACGTAGCCCTTGCGGTCATCAGGTTTCTTGTTCGACAGAATCCACACGTACGTAGAAATACCCGTGTTGTAGAACATGTCAGTCGGTAGACCGACGATGGCTTCCACCAGGTCGTTCTCCAGCACGTAACGGCGGATTTCGCTCTCGCCGCTGCCCGCGCCTCCAGTGAACAGCGGAGAGCCATTCAATACAATGCCGAAGCGGCTGCCGCCCTCCTGCGCGGGGCGCATCTTCGAAAGCAGGTGCATCAGGAACAGCATCGAGCCATCTGACACACGCGGCAGGCCCGGCCCGAAGCGCCCGTCGAAGCCTTTTTGTTCGTGCTCCGTGCGCACGGCCTTCTCGACCTTCTTCCACTCGACACCAAACGGCGGATTAGACAGCATGTAGTCGAACTTATGTCCGCCATGCCCGTCATCTGACAGCGTGTTGCCTGCAACGATGTTCGCGACGTCTTGGCCCTTGATGAGCATGTCTGCCTTGCAGATGGCGTAGGACTCGTCGTTGAGTTCTTGGCCGAACATGGTCAGGCGCGCGGCCGGGTTGTGTTCCAGCAGGTACTCGCCGGCCACCGAGAGCATGCCGCCCGTGCCGGCCGTGGGGTCGTAGATGGTACGGACAACGGCATTGCCAGGCGTGAGCACATCGTCGTCTTCGATGAACAGCAAGTTCACCATGAGCCGGATGACTTCCCGCGGCGTGAAGTGCTCCCCGGCGGTCTCATTGGAAATTTCGGCAAACTTGCGAATCAGCTCTTCGAAAACCAGCCCCATCTGGGCATTGTCCACGGTGGCCGGATGCAGGTCGATATTGGCGAATTTCTCGGTCACCAGATAAAGCAAGTTGGCCTTGGCGAGCCGTTCGACCTGGGTATAGAAATCGAAGCGTTCAAAGATGTCGCGCGCGGCTGGCGAGAACGCCTGGATATAGGCGTAGAGGTTCTGCCGGATGTGGTCCTGATCGCCCAGCAGTTTGACGAGATCGAGCGGGGATGTGTTGTAGAAGGACTGTCCGGCCTTGCGGGTCAGGAATGCGTCTGGATTCAGGCCGGCCTTGGTTTTGGCATCGAACTCGGTTAGTACCGCCGTCTTGGTGGACTCGAGAACACAGTCCAGTCGACGTAGCACGGTAAAAGGCAGGATGACTCGGCCGTACTCGGATTGTTTGTAGTCGCCACGCAGCAGGTCAGCTACGGACCAGATGAAAGATGAGAGAGCTTGGTGGTTCATGACGTCAGTGGATGTGCCTATCTCTGGATTCCGAACCGTTCAGACGTGCAGAGGGGAGCCAATCAGAAGGTGTCTTGCAGCAAAAAAAATGTTACGGCATTTTACCTTGGTAGCCGACACGGCCGAGCCATTGCTCCCGCCGCTACTTTGCCAATTCAATGGCCGAAGCTACCCATGAGCCGCCCGGCCAGCAGCTATCGAACGACGGGGTTGAGGCTCGCCAGTGCAACGGCTTTCAAGCTGACCGCGAATCACTGAGTGCTCCGGTACCGTTTGTCATTCACCCAGCGGTATCGGTTCGGATCTTCCGTCAGCAGGAAAGCCTTCATGGCTTCGCGCTTCGCCTTGTCCCCTCTTAGGAAGATGCCTCGCAGATCTGAGTCGATGGTTCGCTCGCTAGCGCCGCGCTCCTCAGCCTGGGCATACCAGTTGCGGGCTTCGCCAAAATTACCCATTTCCATATGCACGGCGCCAAGCAGGGTGCATGGACGGAAGTCCTGCGGCTGTAACGCATGTCCCTGCTCGCCCAGCTGGCAAGCGTCGTTCAGCCGGCCCATGTCGCGCATGACGCCGCCGCGCGTGGTGCACATGGCTGCCTTGGTCTTAGGGTTTTTGAGACGGTTGGCCGGCACGCTGTCGAGCAGTTCGAGCGCCGCATCCGTCTGATTGCATTTACGATAGTGGCCGCTGGCATTGACCGCGTTCCACGGGTCTTGGGTGCGACGGTACTCGTCAGCGAAGAACTCGGCCTCGCGCAGGTGGTAGGTAAACTGCAACTCTTCCGTGAAGTGCTCCGTTGCCGCGGTAGTGAGCCAGATGAAGTCGTCGACGGTCAGGCGACTGCCAGAGTCGATACGCTTGAGGATGTCCATCATCCGTGCGAACAGAGGCTGTTCAATGAAGTCCATCCCGTACCTTCTGCGTAGGGCTTGACTCTTCATCTTGGCGATGTATTTGGGATCGCTCTCGCGGACTTTGCGGGCGAGTTCCGCTGCTTCGCACTCGCGCTTGTATTTTGCTGCCCACTCCGCCTCTCGAGCCACAAGTTCGGCTTCCTTGGTCTGGCGTTCTGTTTCGGCGGCTTGAATCCGGGCCTGCAGCTCGAGGCTGGAGGCCGCAATGAACGCCTCATAGGTGATCTGGCCGGTCGCCAACAGGTGCAATCCGACGAGGTTCTGCTCCTGCAGGAACTTCAGGGACAGTTCCGTGAGCGGTCGCCCATGATGCATGCTGTTTAGGATATTGCTGAGGCGGGTTGCCGGGATGGTCGCGCTGGCGATGTCGCTCACGCAGAAGTGACGGGCGATGTCGAGGAGGGTCGAATTGCTCATAGTGGTGGTTGACACGTCCCTCAGTCCCTAGTGGTTCCGAGAAGGCACTTGTGTCTTCGACCCATACTCTCTGGCGGGAAGATGCCACGCCTACCCAACTTTGGTGGGGTAGGCTCTTCAACGCACGCGTGCGTGTGTAAGTGCTTGATCCCTAAAGTATCTGCCTCTGACGTGCCTGGCAAAGCTCTAGGATGAAATGGCAAACGACACCAACACCCGGCCAAGCCGTGAAAGCACAGTATTTGACATATCGCCTCCCTCCCTCTATCGTTTACGTGTCATAGCATCGATACGGAATTCAGTATGGTCGAACTGGAACTGGTTGCGCCCGCCGCCAAAGCGAGAACAAAGGTCTGTGCGGGCGAAAAGATCATTCAAGCGTCAAGCGTAATCGCTGCTCGCAAGCCCGGAAGTGATGAGGTGGGGTTCGGCGCGAAATGCCTCGTCTCTGCTTCTCTGCCATACCGAAATCCGAAGCCGGAGCAGTTGATCAACGGCGCCTGGCTCAGGCACAACGGAAACTACGCTCTTTGGATACAGGGCGGCATCAACGGGATTCCCTACGGCATCTACCCGCGCCTGTTTGTCATGTGGCTGACTTCAGAGGCGCTTCGGACGGGCAGCCGGAAGATTCATACCGGTGGTACGTTCGCCGAGTTTTGCCGCAAGCTGAACATTGATCGGAGTCGAGGCAAGCGCGGTGCGGGCAAAGCCTTGATCGAACAAGCGGATCGCTTTTTGCAGAGCCGTGCTGCGTTTGTAACGCTTCCAGCCCATCTTGCCACGGGCAAGCGAGCGGACATTCTCAGTGCAAAGCTCAAGCACACCGATCTTCTCAACTTTGCAGACGAATACTCCCTCTTTTTTGACCCGGATGAGCAGGCGTCGCAACAGGGTTCGTTGTTCGGGTCCGAAATCACCCTCACGGAAAATTTCTTCAACGAGATCACGACTCACTGCATTCCAGTGGATCTGCGAGCTGTTTCCGCCCTCCAGCGCTCGCCGATGGATCTCGATATTTATCAGTGGCTGGCTTACCGGATGTTCAAGCTGACCAAGCCGGCTCGCCCGACCTGGGAACAGCTGTATCAGCAGTTCGGGTCTAACTACGGTCGACTTCGAGACTTCCGAAGCGAGTTCATCGAATCCCTCAAACGTGTCGAACTCGTCTACCCCGGGCTTCGCGTATGCGAAGCGGAGGGTGGCAGTGGGCTGGTGCTCTATCCCTCGCCGACTCCGGTGGCTCCGACTTCCCTCCCCTCTGGCCGTAGCGGTGACGAATTGCCTCAGCTCCTACTCGCGAGTTAATTTTCAGCCAGCGTCCGGGAGTGGGCCGCACGAATCCCATCCGGGGTGAAATGGTCGCGCTTGGCGATGCATAGTCGATTTATATAGGCCCTACTCCGCCGCGCCCCGAATCCTTGCCGCTTGTTGGGTGGACCAGTCCGCCAGAATGGCCAGGCGCTCCGGCGAGTCGCGCCATGCGCTAGCTATTCCGTCCTTTGCGGCATCGATATCGTCGCCCAAGGCTTCGAGTTCCGCCGCCAGCTCCTGCTCCAAGGCGGCGAGATGCACGGCTGTCACGGCGCTCTTGTCGGACGCTGTGCGCCCCGGTGTTCCGAACGCTGCCCGCGCGGCCCGCCTGGCGATGCCGCGCCCGAGGAGACGCTGCGCGCAGCGCAGCGCCACCGTTGGTGTGATATCCAGTGTGCAGCCCGCCAGGCGCACCACTATCTGTCGCCGCTTCGCACGCTTCACAGCCGCGGAGACCATAGCCCCACAGCGGCGCGCCGCCTGCCGCATCACTCGATCAACCTCCGATGGCTCGGGCAGCACCGGCCTGCCCTCGCTGTCGCGGCCAAGGCGTCGCATGGGTCGCAGTCAGGAGAACATACACGCCGCGCGAACGAACCCCAGCAATCGGTTGGCCCTCTAATGTCGCGGTAGGAATGCCCATTACTGAGCACCCCCCGCACAGATCCCGGCGTGCGCAATTCACGCACCGGGCTCCTGCCTCGGGTATTTGGCGGTGAACCGCACAACGGGCCATGGGTGAAGGACTCGGGGTGGGGGCAGCCAGTCCCTTGCCAGCCTTTTCATCAGAGCCCACGTGGTGCCGTCTTTCTGGCTGCGACGCCGTAGCGCCCGCCGCCAGAGGTCGGTCACGTGTGCCCGGAAGGCGTGAAGGGTTGGGGTGTTTGTCGGCACGGCGTGGTAGTTGAAGTACCCTTGCACCACACGCCGCAGCCAGCGCCCTTGCTCCGAGATCGGCTGATGCCATCTGCGTCTCAACTCCTCTTTGATTTCCCCTAGCTTGGCCTGCATCCGGTCTCGCCGGGAGCGCCGCCTGAGCATGAACTTGCCGTCTTTGGCCCGTCCACAGATGTGGGTGAACCCCAGGAAGTTGAAGGTCTCGGGCTTGCCCGCCCCACGCCTAGCTCGGTTCTCGGCTGCAAAGCGACCGAATTCGATCAGGCGGGTTTTCTCCGGGTGTAGCTCAAGCGCAAACTGCTCCAGCCTTTGCTGCATGTCACGCTTAAAGCGCTTGGCGTCATAAGCCTTGGCGACACCGACAACGATGTCGTCGGCATATCGCACGATGATGATGTTCCCCTCGGCACGGCGGTTTCGCCACCGGTTCGCCCAGAGGTCGAAGACGTAATGCAGGTAGATATTGGCCAGCAAGGGTGAGATGACCGACCCCTGTGGCGTACCTTCCTCGGTGGCTGACACCACCCCATCTTCCATCGCACCAGCCTTTAGCCATTTGCTAATCAGGCGCAACACGCGCCGGTCGCCGATGCGGTGCTCCAAGAACCGGATTAGCCAGTCATGGCTGACGGTATCGAAGAACCGGCTGATGTCGGCGTCCAGTATCCAGCTCACATTGGTACGCGCTATTCCGGTGGCCAGTGCATCCAGCGCATCGTGCTGACTGCGCTTTGGCCGGAACCCATACGAGAACCCAAGGAAGTCCGTCTCATAGACCGCGTTGAGAACCTCCACCACCGCGCGCTGGACGATCTTGTCCTCCAGCGCGGCAATGCCCAGTGGGCGCAGCTTGCCATCCGCCTTCGGTATGTACTGCCGGCGGCTGGGCTGTGCCCGGTAGGCTTGGCGGTGAAGGCGCCCGTGCAAGTCGCTCAGGTTTGCCTCTAGGTCTTGCTCGTAGTCGCTCCATGTCACCCCATCGACCCCCGCCGCCGCCTTCCGTTTCAGCCAGAAGAACGACGTCTGCAATAACTCAAGGTCGATCAGGTGGAACAGCGCTGTGAACCGCTCCTTCTTCCTTTGCCTTGCGGCTTCCCGCACACGGACCAATCGCTGGGACACGCTTAACCGGCTCAGCGTCCGGGACGTGCGTGACCAGTCCATGTTCCCCTTGGCCTCCCCCCTTGGCTCCACCGACTCCGCCTCCGGTTGCCCGGACTTGTTCGCCAGCTTCGTCGCTACTATGGGGAAGTCCGACTTCTCCTGACCGTTCATCATCGGCTTCGGCTCCTCGCCTTCCCGATGCGGACCGCGCAGCAATACCACCACCGCGGGCCAGTCAGGAGATCTCCCGGTTCCCGCACAAGGAGCGTACGTACATGCCAGGGTCTCAGACCGCGCCGAGTCGAGTGGACGCTCGCGCAAGCGCGCCCACCCGTGTTGCCTTCCGCATACAGTAGTACGTCGGCACTCGGGACTGAATATGCTTTTCGCGGCTCAATGGCTGGCCTATACGCACCCCTGTCAACGCTTCGCTGCGTGCCTCGCGGCCCGCAACGCATGACTCGGGGACAGTGTGATTCGCTAAATCTTCTGCTGTCAGGGACTTTCACCCTTTACTCCTTGCCGGTTAGCCGGCGCACACTGTATATTCATACAGTTATGCCTAAGAAGAAATTCCCTATCGGGCCGGACGGAAAATACTGTAGGAAACCGGAATTAGCTGGACTACAGATCAGTTTGCTGGACTGGAAATCCGGAATTAGCTGGACTGCCGTGCAATTCTCGCCGACGCTGAGCCAGGATCTGTTGGTCGGTTCGCCCTTTGCTCACTGGGCGTGGCTCAAGAAGTCGGCGAGGCGGCCGTCAATACGGAACTCCATTCCGTGTCTTGCCATGCGTTACATCCCGATCCGCGACCAGCACCTTACTATCCTCGCCCGCAACCGCGACGCCTGGCGGGCTCGGGCGGAACGACGCTTTGACGTCGAAGATCTCATTCAGGCATGCGTTCCGGATGCCGCCACTTGCGATCCAAGCATTGTGGCCGACGCGATCCGGGAGTGGTTCGATAGTTTTGACGACGGAATTCCGGCATGGCGGCTGGCATCGCAAGATCGATAAGATGCCGGCCCAAACGGCTCCAGCCCGAGGTTCGGCGCGCCAGGGAGGACCGTTGTCGGCCACGAGGCGACATTCGCTCCTACCGTCGACCGGATGCTCAGGCGTCAGTTCCTCGCCGCAAACCGGTCCTCGGAGCGCCGAAGGCCCGCCCCATTGGTAGGCGTGATCATCAGCATGAAGCGCCGTGGGGAGCCGGGAATAGCCGGACTACCCCCAGCTCGTCCCACACGGAACTGCAGAAGGCGCTCTAATCTCCGTAGCAATGAATCGTACTGCCGGTTCTGCCGGTAACGGAGGTCGCCAATATGCCCTGGTCGATTGATGAAAAGAATCTATTGATCAGCATTCCATCAGCCCCCCGAGGCGCGTACGCTTTGTAGGGAATGGCTTCAGGCGACTCACGGAACGAGACGGCAAGGAACAGTGGTGGCGATGTTCCAGGGCCGCGAGAGAAGGGATCGGCGACTTTGCCATTGGCCTCAAACTGCCAACCGGCCAAGTAGGTAACGCGCCTCCCAAAGACGGTAAGCGGCCCGGATGGCTCGAAGACCGGGATGCCATCATAACCGTCGACATACTTGAGAAGGCCGGCCTTCAGCATCCCTCGAATAATGTCTCCAGGATTTGGCGGTCTCCTGCACGCCAACTGCTCCTCCAATGCTTTGCCGGCGACGTCAAGGCGATGTTCTGGTTCACTTGCAGAAATGACAGAGCCGGTTATTTGGAACGGTCGCGTGTTTTCCGCGCTGTCGTACGCTACTGGGGAATTGACGGTATTGGCACCCGCGACGCCGAGTCGATCTTCCCCTTGGGAGGGGGCATTCGCCACTTCCGTTGCTTGGGCGAGTAGCGTCGGCGGAATGGTCACCGGCTGCGAGCCGGATGCCCCTACGGGGTCATATGCGTTTCTCTTGCTTGATGGCATAAAACAGATCGCGATTAGCAAAGAAATGCCAATCAAGCAAGCAGAGACGCTTCCGCTGATTCCCTGACTTTCTTCCTTCGGCTTCGGGTTGTATCGCGGCTCATACGCCGGCGCTGCTCGCATGCCAGCAGCGGCAGCTTCCCTGCGTTCGCGCTCGGATTCCTCCCGCATGCGAGCAGCGGCCTCTTCCCTACGCCGTTCACGCTCGGCGTCCTCCTGCATGCGAGTAGCGGTCTCTTCCCTGCGCTTACGTGCGGCTTCCTCTCGCGCATGACGCGCTTCTGCTTCCTGTTCTTGCTGCGGGGCAGGCCTTGGCGGTTGCTGTGACTTAGCTGAACTGTGGTGCCTCATCGATGCCTCTTCGGCAGCCAGTTTGCGATCGTATTCCGCACGCGCCACTTCGTTGCCAAGGACCGCGAATGCAGCGTTAAGGTCCTTCATGATTCGATCCGCATCCGGGTGAGTGCTCTTGTCCGGGTGATACTGCTGACTCAGTGCGCGATAGGCGGCCTTAATGACAGCCAGCGGCGCATTGCGCGCTACCTTCAGGTTGTCGTAGTGCGTGTGCATTCTGTACCAGCGCTCCCCTGATTATGTGGACCTGTTCTCGTTATTCTTTCGAAAAGTCTTGCAGACCTACCAAACTAGGTCGAGAATTCTACTGGATTCCGTCGATTACTAATTATCGCAGGGCGGCTCATCGGCCAAGCGTGCTCGAGACTCTACGACAGTCGAGCTTGCAGGGCGCGGATACGTAGACCGTATTATAAGTTTCACCGTTGCGACAGTATATGTGTCAATCCACCTGGCGAAGGCAGTTTCAGTCATCCCTGGGTTCTGGAACACATCCCGATGGATAAGACGGTTCTGCGCAAATGGCTGGAGGCCGGGTACATCGATGAGGGATCTCTGTTCGAGACACGGGCGGGTACACCCCAGGGGGGCATCATCTCACCTGTGATCGCGAATATGGCGCTGGAACTGAATGTGTCACCGGCAAGCTGGGGTCAATGGGCCAGGCCCCTGCCGGGCCCCGACCGAAGGCAGAGATCGGCCACGAGCTGTCGTCGCAAGCGTGGCCGCCTGCGTCATTCGAATGACCGCTTCTTCGGGAGCCGACCGTCAACAAGGACGGATTCCTGGTTGGCACCCTTGTCAACCGCAACTCGGTGGCATGCAGGGTTGCCCTCGACGTGAGCTCGTTCGACAAAAACGGCACACTGGTCGATACCAATGGGGGGATGGCTTGGCCCGCCAGTACCAGCAACATCGAGCCGGAAACGCCCTACAACTTCTCACTCAATAGAACAGGGAGGAAAAGTCCCATCTTCCTTTCGGGAGCTCTCCTGGCGACGAAGCCGCTTGGCGAGTTCGTGCGTTCCATCGCGCAGCAGTGAGCCCTTCGCCGCCAGTCCTCCACTACTCACCGCCTGGCGGTGTAGCAGTTCTTCGCGTAGTCCTGAATCTTTCCCTTGACGCCGCTGATGTCGACTGCGGCCGTGTATCCCACGGCCCCGTCCGCGGCAATCCAGGCGGTAATGGTCTTGGATGATAACAAGGTCCGCATTTCGGCGGATAGCAATTCCCGATGTACCCACACGACGGACTCCCTGCGCTGGAGCCCCTGCGCAGTGGCCCCCTTTCTCTGAGGCTGAATCTCTGTTCCGTCGAACGTAAAATACGAGTTTGTGGCCCACTCGAATTTACCTTTGGCATCCGCTTCAGTGGTGACCAGCCCACCGCCCAACCCCATTTTTCCATCAAAGCACGTGAACAGGAAACGGGCACTCCAGTTTGTATACTCCTGCTCCACTTTCAAATAGGTTGCACCTTGCGCCTGTTTCAGCTCCGCGGTTGCCGGCTGTGTCCCGTTATTCGAGAATCGCAGCTTCGCCGCATCTTGCGCGGTCAACCAAAGAATGCCCTCAGGACGCACTGAGGCTGACGCAGAAAATGCCAAGGCATCGACGCCCATATTCTGTAGATATGCCACGATGAGACCGCTCGTTTCCTGGCTCGTGCCATTGTCTATCGTTGTGCTTTTGGCCGAAAACTGATGAAGCCCGAGCTTTGTCTCCTTGCCTGAGAAGTATCGCCCACGACCGCCCGCAAATGCGTAGGCGCACGCGCTCGCACAATATCCCCGTTCAACCATCTGGCCTTGCGAATACGTCGCGATGCCCGTGTCGAATCCGAGGCTGCGGATTTTGGTGCCGAGTTGTATGCCACCAAACAGGGATCCGCCCGGGGAATTAAACAGCACGGTCGCGGAGGTTATATTGTTTGCCTTGACGAACCGCTCAAAGTCCATCGCCGTGGACGAGGCAATCTCACCGTCCGCGTAGATTCTCGTTTCGCCGCCCCCGCGATTGATCCATGACAGGACGTCATACGCCTCATGCTTCGGAGCGGAGAATGTCATGGCATCGGCATTACCCACCAACATGGCAATGGCTAATAACGAAGCCTTAGCGAAGATTTTCATTTTGGTTACCTGGCGAGCTAGATTCGCAACGACTGGCAGTGTAGCTGAACTGCCTTCCCTTTTTGCACCCCTCTCTGCGCGGGCTGACGGCCGCATCCACCGGCTTGACAGCCCTCTTGCGAACGGGCGATATGAACAAGGCTGAGAATTTCACCTGCTCGGCCAGTTAAGCGAAAGCCGTTCCGTGGAGAGGCGACGCCGACTGGCGTCGTCGCCTCCGACGACCGGTAAACGCTCAAGAGCGGCCACAGTTGGCTTACATGTTCACCGGCAGTTAAGGGTCGTGGACGGCCCGTACGATCTCCGCCACCGAGTTGTGGAAGCCTCGAACGGCACAGAAGGATCGGGCAACAGGATGTCGAGAGGGTGTAGCGCCAGCCCGCATGCCGTAAAACGGCGGGAGTGCGGCGTGCGTCAAGGTACCTGTCGCCTCGTCATGCCGCCCCGCGCTGCAATCGCGCGCCGGGACCTGACCGCCTGTTGGCGCGCACACCACCAAATTGCCGGTATCCTTTAGCCCCGGAAGCGGCAGGAGGCAATTGATGAGCGAAGCAAAGAAATGTAAAGACTGCGGGAAGATGCTGCCCGTCACGCGCGAGTATTTCGGTCAGTTCAAGAACCGCAAGGCAAACGGCGAAGTCGTCATTGGATTTCGCAACTCTTGCCGCACCTGTATGGCCGCGAACACAGCCCGACACTCGGCCAACAATCCTGACCTAGTGCAAGAAAGGAATAGGCTTCGCCGGGAGCGCAATCTGCAAGGGGGTGGAGACTATACCGTCGAGGACATCGAGGCAATTCGCCGGGAGCTTGCGGACGCCTGTCGATTTTGTGCTTTGCCTCTCAACAGGCAAGGCGAAGTCGAACACCTTACGCCAGTTGCACGAGGGGGCACAAGCAATCCAAATAACCTCACGCTGGCATGTTCCCGCTGCAATCTTGCAAAAGGAAACAAGACGTTGACCGAGTTCAACGAATGGAGGAAGGAACGGGGATTGTCAGTACGCCAGATTTCGCCTAAAGGTGAGGCCCCTGACTTTCCGGTGGGACTTCCTGGGAAGGGCAGCAAGGCGGAGAGAAGATAGGCTGTCTAACAGCCTGGTGCACCGTCTTTTAGTTCCGGCGCGCAGAAGCAGCCAATATCCCGGGCCGGCGGTTGACTCCGTAAATTGTGTGCACGGCAGACGGCGAGCGCGCGCCAGACGGGCGCCGCTCGAGTGCAAACGTTATGAATGTCCGTTTGCATCGACGGGTTGAATCCACGGTCGGCAAGCGCCGATGAGAACCGGCAGAGGCTACCGATAACGAACGAGTTCGCACTTGGCGGCCTGGGATGGAAATCTGTGAAATATGCGCAAAACTGCGCGTGCACGGCAGTCCAGCTAATTCGCGCTTGTCGGTCACGGCAGTCCGGCTAATTCCGGTTTTAAGACGGCCGAGCGGCGACGGAATTAGCTGTTAAGTCATTGATTTTTCGTAGAATGCAGTTCAGCTAATTCCGGTTCCTCACAATACGAATACCCCCGGCTGACCGCCGCCCAATTGCGCGCCATCTACGAACGCAATCCGTCCGCAGAGGTGCGCGAGCTGCTATGGGAAATCCACCGGCTGCGCCTACTGATCCTGCGCGCCAATCAGCTCCAGGTGGCGTTGGACGGCGGCTGTGCGAACTCCACCGAATTCATCCTGGACATCTTTAGGCGCGAGCTGGCCGGCGAGCCATGCGTCGCCGAGAGACGCGAGTGGGAACGGCAGTTCTTTGGGCCTCCCCGCTCAGGCGGTGCGCATTGGCAGGAATGATCCCGCTGGGGTGAAATGGTCGCGGCTTCTCTGGCGGCGCTGTCTGTGGCCGGAAGTGTCGTTTGCCGTTCGGACGCGCCTTGCCGATAACAATCAGTTATCGGCATGGGCCACGGCGACGAAGAAGCCGCCCGCAGGCGGCGCTTTGCCCTCGTCATTCCTCGGACGTGTAAAACGCCCGGCCGCACGCCGGGCACTGCCATATGGGGGATTTACCCGGCGGTTGCGAGGCGTCCTCGTCAGGATAGCCGCAGGTCGCACAGGTGCCAACCGTGGCGCGGATCCGCGCCTGGCGCTCCGGTGGCAGGCGCTGAAATTCGGCGCGATTCCGCCGCACCATCTCTCGGTATTCCTCGGTTGTCATATCCGGGAACAGGGCTCGCCGGATTTCTTCTTCGTCGGCTGGTTCCATAGCGACCTCCTTTTTGAGGTTGTCCCGAGGGGGCGTTTTTCAATCTATCTACTGCTGCTTCAGGAAATCGCTCATGCGTGGCGGCCGGTACGGTTTCCCATACCCGACGAAGCATGCGGCATAGGCTACGGCGATGGCCACGAGCGGATAAACACGCGTGGCATGAAACCTTCGTACACATAGTCGTATGGAACGAGCGTTGAGCGCACCGGCCAGCTGCCGTACGTCGAAAACCAAAACCACCAGCCAAACACCACCGCAGCTAGCCATAGGGTCGTAGCCCACCACAACAGCAGGAAGAATCGTCGCTTCATTGTTCGCGCCCTCCTTGGTGCTTGTTTGAGCACCCCAATGGAGCGTAGTCAGTTATCGCCATGTCAAATTTTGCTGGCCAGCGCCAAGAATTCCTCAAAGGTGTCCGGCCATATCAGGCCGTCTCGCTCCACGGCCTGGCGCAGAGTTGTGGTCCCTGCCGCGCCAAAACGGTTTGCCACGTCCTTGAAGCTCAACCCATCGGCCAACAGAACGAGCGTCTCGCCCCTCCGCTGGTACAGCGCATACGCATCCGCGGTCCGCTGCAGACGCCAGCCGCGTAATGCTGCAGCGATGAAGATAGGCCGGTCCAGAGGATGCGTTTCCAGCAGTTCAGGTTCATAACGCATAGCGTCCATCCCATGGGAGCATTTCAGAGGTCGCCATCCGCGTCCTGCCGTCCCATCATTTGCGGGGGCCATTCCCATATGCCGCCGATGACAGCAACCCGCGGAATGTCGCCACGAACAATGACCTGGCGCATTGCCTGCAATAAATCGGGCGGAACTCCGTCGCTTGTCGCGCGCTTAAACGCCGTCTTGCCAATGCTATAGCGTCCGCCGCAGGCCGGGCAGTCGTACATGTAGCCATCCGAGGCCTGCCGCAAGGCCCAGCGCGACGCCGGCATATGGCACAGCGCGCAATCGACGGATTCGGTGATTCTCTCCACGTCGCCCCTCTCGCCTTGGTCCTAGACTGCTGGAGCTGGTTGGCTTCTTGACGCGCTGGCCAACCAGCGCACCCAGGCTCAGCCTTCCAGTGCTCTGGCGATGCTCTGAAGGCTTTCCGCAATCTCTTGCAGCGCGGCCCCTTGGACCTTCCCGGTGGTGCTCGCACTCAAATCCGCCGCCGCGGTCTGCATGAACGCTGCAACCAGGGAGGGATTCTTTTCGGCATAGCCGACACCGAACACTTCATCGATCTCCCGCTTCGCTGCGCGAAGATAGGACCCAGCCGTGGACTTGGCATCTTCCATCAGGTCGGTGAAACTGGCTTCAACGTAGTGGCTCACGGTACCCTCCTTGAGAAGGCTACTAGTGTGCCATCAATTCCCTTCGTACCCGGTACCCCGAACGGGGACAACTCAGTCAGCCGGGCACAGGTTGCGCTAGTCGAGATCCGGCGCAGCCGCGCCCCCAGCTTTCTATGCCATGTCTCGCTTGAACGCCCCATGGCCGTGCACACCCGGGCGCTTGATCTTGAGCCAGTTGTCCGAGGGGCCCGCGGTATAACAGCTGCCGGCGCGCTTGGCGACCACCCCTTCGAGTTTCAGGGCAAGAACTTGCTGGTAAAGCCAGACGCCGTCATCGACTGCCGAAACGTAGAGCAGACCACTGTCGGTGCCAAGAAGGGCATGCAGCTTTGCCTTGCGCCTCTCGATGGGCCAGCCCCGGATGTCCTTGCCGTTGAGAATCAATAGGTCAAAAGCGCCCAGCGTAACGTGGGGAGCGCCTCGATACCAGCGCCTGCGCCTCGCCCTCTCATGCAGCGCCTCAAAGTTCGACCGTCCGATGTCATCGAGCACCACCGCCTCACAGTCCAGTGCGCACCCCGCTGGCAATTGCTTCAGTACCTCCACCACTTCTGGAAACCAAGCTGTAGCGATGGCGCCCGCGCGCGTGCGCAACGCTGGCTGATTCCCCGTGCCTGCCAGTATTCGGTATCCATCTAACTTCAGCTCGAAGTGCCAATCCCCAGTTCGCGGCAATTGAAGACTCCGCTTTGCCAGCATGAGGGGTATGGCGGCAAGGTCCACGCTCACGGCTCCCATGACACCAGCCTTTGACGAGTTATCGCCCCATGAACATTCTTCATGTTAGTTTCCCATGATGGCGCCCGCCCCGCACTGTGCTGGGGGAGGACCTGCCGGGAAAGCGCGACCAAATCACCCCGCACAATTTAATGCCAGCACCCGAGGTGATTTGGTCGCGCGTCTAAAGCTTCACATGAGGTGGATTGGTCGCGCCCGCTCCAGACGTAGACTATGAATCACTTTTTTTGGGGAGGGTGATTTGGTCGCGCCCCCCTGGCGAGGTGATTTGGTCGCGCGTTTGTACACTAGGGGGTGAAATGGTCGCGCTACCAGAAAGAGGTGAAATGGTCGCGGTATTATGCTCTGGATAAGCCTGTGGATAATCAAAGTTATCCTAGGTGAAATGGTCGCGCTATTTGAGGTGAAATGGTCGCGAGCCCTTGGGTGAAATGGTCGCGCTGTGTGGGTGAAGTGGTCGCGCATGCGGGGTGAAATGGTCGCGCCACATCCCCGCAAAGCCAAGCTGGAGGCGGCTTGGCACGTATACCCTGTAGTACCTGTATTTTGCCTTTATGGTTTACCTATATATCCCGGTAGCTAACCTGCCCATCGCTGTGGAAATCCTGTCGGGCGAAGACTTGCCCGACCAACCTATGGACAGCCCGCTTCGCGGGTTCCCGCCTAACCGCTTCGCGGTTCCCCGTGGAGAAGCACAGGACAACCCTCCGGGTTGCCCTGCCCTTCCCCACAGGTCGGCGGCTGCCCACAGGTTCCCCGGGCGCGATCATCAAGGTTGATATATGGCTCTAAATGACCACTGCGGTTTGCACGAAGGAGCGTGCAGCATCCAGAAGGGCCTAGGCGAGCTGAGAAATTCGGCTTGCGAGGTGCGCTGTGAGACCTTTATAGTTTCGATGTGGAGGAAAAATTGGGAGAGTCGTGATGCTAGATTCGTTGAACCTTAACCTGGCGCGTGCACAAGGCCGGCGCGCAGATGATTGGGCAGCGTATGCGCGCGAACTCGAAGCGCAGCTCCGAGAGGCTGAGGCGAACTTGCGGGGAGTCCGTGCGGTGCGGGACGCAGCGCTGGCCGAACTCAGCAAGGTAGACCCGAAGAACTACATGCTTGTCCAGGCAAATCGACAGGCTATCGGTCAAGCGGCCTACGATGACGAAATGCGTCGACGTAGAGCCTCGTAGTAGCGCCCACTAACAAAGGGAAAAGCCCGCTGATTTGCGGGCTTTTTGGTTTTTGGCGGCGGAAGCCTCATTCCACAAAGCCTTTCGGCTTTGTGGCGACAGGAGGCTTCTTTTGACTCTTCGGATCGTCCCCCAGATTCTTCGCTCCGTTGAAGGCTGATTGCTGTACTGCCCCCTTGCCAGTTGCGATGCCGCCCAGGAATACCTGCTTCGCGCGATCTTCGGTATCGCGGCCCAGTTGCCCGGACATATGCCCACCAATCCACGCGAAGACCTGATCGGGCACAACGTGGATCAGGTTGAAGCAGCCGTGAATCAGTGTCAGACAGAGGGAAATGTAGATCGCGATAAAGCCAATGATGCTCACGAGGCCTGTGATGCTGTCGAACTGAGCGTTTGCCATGGCAACACCAAACATCGTGTTTAGCAGTGTTCCAAGCACGATAACGCCCGCACCGCCGAGGGCGAATCCGATCATCATCAACGCAGGTCGAAAGAGAACATTCAAGAGGAAGATATAGCCATGCGTTGACCGCTGGCCCACACCTTCACCATCTCCGTCAAGGTGCGTAATACCCCAGAGCGGCGACGCGATCAACGCTTCCCCGACCACTGCATACCAAGACGTAACCCCTCCAAACCAGACGATGAATGGCACCATCGGAATATAGATCGACAACATGGCGCCAAAGAAGAAGAGCGAGACAAGGGCTATGATGATGAACGGCCCAAGGGCCTCCAGGACACCCATCGCAGCCTTCTTGACCGCGCCTGCATATCCAAACGTGACGACATCCAGTACGCCCGTCAAAGCCTTCCCAACTGGAGAGTCGGAGGCTGCCATGCCGCCCTTGACGGCTGTGTACATTCCCAGTGCGCTCCATCCCCCGATCAGGATGTAGTCGCCAAGGTTCTTCATCCCGATCATCGGGTTCGTGGTCCCGCCCCCGCCGTTGTTCCCGTTCAGATTGATGGCGGCCTTGACCCACTCTTGCCCACTGAAGATGCTGGCGACAAAGCCTTTTGCATCCGTGGATTCCGTCTTCAATGCGGCGACAGCATTCGCAGTGCTGGATGCGTTCGACCCGTCCATCGCACGCTGCTGCTGGTATGCGCTCAAAACCTTGCGGTATAGCTGGGGGTATGCCAAGTTATTCGGGTCGGTGCCGGCCACGCCCGAGGCTGTGGCGTTTGCCAGTGCCGTGGCTTGTGCGTTGGCCTGCGCGAACGTCTGATACCACGCCCCGGTCATAATCCAGCCGTCGCGCTTGAGATTCTGCTCAATCTTGCTGGTGAGGGAATCGATAGATCCACGGGATCCGGCGATGGCCTGGCGAATCGTGTTCTCATACGCTTGTGCTGACGAGGCCAGTGCCGCGCTTACGTCGGGCGGAGAGCTACCACTGTTCACAGCATTCACGTACTGCTGGGCGAGTCCGCTGAGGGTGGATTGCATGGCAGCCAGTCCCGCCTCGTGCGCCGTCTGCATAGGGCTAAATAGTGTCGAGGTATCGAGCCCATAGCCCGCGATACTCTCTGCCCCGGCTGTCATGGATACGGGCTGCGGAAGCTCAAGCTTAGCTCCACCGCAAGACTGACCTCGCCCATTCACGATGTTGATGCTCTTGCTGGAGAGAGAGGGCGAGAATCGTTCCGCCGCATCGGCGCTTACTCCACCCTCTGCTGGCATCTGCGCTATAGCGGTGTTCACTGACTCGCCGCAGAGGTTCGCTTCGAATAGAGACTGGGCCAGGGTATTGACAGCTGGAGCGGCTGGCGTCGCGACCATGGAACCGCCCGACTTGAGCACGGCGATGGTCGCGTCCTGAGTGAGGTTGGCAACGCCGACACCCATCATCGTGCCCCAGAGCATGACAACCTGCGCGCCGCAGTAGCCGCCGAAGATGGGGACCAGAGAGCAGAAGCCAATCACCATGCGGATCATGAACCACGGTGACGACTTCTTCTGCCCAAGAAATTCACCATCCTGGCCGGTGGCGATCATGCTGGATGCGAAATGGTAGATCGCCCAGATCACGCCCACCGCAAGGATGCAGGAAGTGATGACAAGGAAGATGCTCGCCAGCATACCGCCACCCGCTCCGCCAGAAGCTGAGAGCGGGTTTCGGACAATGCTGCCGAACACCAGCTCGAGGAGCGCCATGGACTTGTCGCCGGATCGATTGGCCGCATTCTGGATCTCCCCTACCGACGTCTGCGCAAACGACGCCGAACTGGCCAGAGCAACAGCGAGAGTGCAGGCTGAGCGGATCAGTGCACGCGGGAAAAGGCTCATTGTCTTGCCTCGTTCTGTATGAATGCATGGATACATAAACATACGCCTAGTCAAACAACTGTGGATCGAAGATCTTCCGCAAGGAGCCATCGGTGCGCAGAAAGTCGCGAACACCGCCGAGCGGCTCATCGGGAGAGGTCTGGCCCCTACCGATCTGCCAAGCTCTGTGGGCGTATCGCGTCGCCAGGATTGCGCAGAGCATCGTGAAAAGCAGGCCGGTCAGGGCCCCGAACAGATTCCCGGGCACCAGACTGGCAAGCGCATACACCAGCGCCAGGAAGCCGAACGCGAGTGCGATGCGCTTGTTTATCAGACAGGTACGTTGGATCTGTTCCAGAGGCACTGCATCCGCGGGGCGCGCTGCCATGGCCTCCCGGAAGGTTCGAATCCGAGGATTTCGACGCTGATGTGCAAGGTCGTCCTGCAGATCCTGAATCGTTTGCCAGCCGCTGCTGACCGTCCGCTTCATCGACGTCAGCGGTGAAAAAGGGTTCATGACCCGTCCAACTGTGCGCAGGACGCCCCGCTTCTTTCCTTCGCTCATGCTGCCATCCTTTCCGCTTGAATATCTGCCTGGTACTTCGCCATCAATTCGTTGGCGACGATGTCGATGACGCCATCCGATTCGCTTTCGCTCAACTCCTTCTGCCGCTGCTCCATATACGCTTCGGCAGTACCTGCTGGGAACTCCTTGGCGAGGATCTTCCGGGCCGTGGCGGGCATCATGTGCCGATACAGCCGTCGACGCAGCCCAGCATCCTTCGGTGTTGTGGAAAAGGCCCACAACTCAATCGCCCCCGGCGCGTTGTGCAACACCTGGGTGACAACGCCTGACTTGACCTGGTGCCAAACTAAGAATTTACCGGGGCCGTGCACATCCCGCTTCAAGCGCTCGATAGCTGAATCAGAAAGGCCGAACAATTCTTGCGCAGCTCTCTGCGTTTCGCTGGTACCGGCATTCATGATGTAGACGGAGAATGCGGATTCCGTGATGGACTCACCATCGGTGTTGAAGTCGTTCATGAACTGGGATGCGAGCGACACGCGGATTCCCCACTTTCGACCCTCACGCCGATCCAGCGACAGCAACTTGCGGAAAGCCTTCTTGCCGCCAGTGCGATGCAACTCATCGACACAAAGCCCCTTCATCTGATCGCGGATCTCTTCGATGCGCTCCTGGTGATAGCGCTGATAGAGCGCCGGGCACAGCTTGAGAATCTCCTCTGAGAGGTAATACTGACGAGCCGCAATCTGCCGTGCGAATACGAACATGATGCCGGCGCGACGCTCGCCGTCCTCGCCGCCGCCGCGCGCCACTTCGTCCAGGTCCAGCGCCACAACACGCGAGTTCTCGTTGATCTCGAAGCGGCTGTGACTCGAAATGATGCGGAAGTCTCGCAGTGCAGTCGTCAGGACCTGCGCCATCTTGTCGATCAGCGTCAGCCCGGAAGCCGTGCGAGCCTGCGAATCTTCGCTAGGTGAGAAGATGGAACGAATTGGGGCGCTGCGCACAACGTCAATGAGGTCCGACAGAACTGGCACCGCAAATCGCTGCGCCAACCTGGCCTCACGCGGCTTGCCAGCGGCCATCAGCGCATCGGTGACTTCCCACCAGGTCGTCATGTCGTCTGATGCGAACTGGATGTCAGCAAGCGCCAGATCGACGGCCTCGTCTGTCATGGCGTCGTAGCGCTTCATGGATCCCGGCGAGGCATACAGTTTGTAAGCCTCATCGATCATCATCGCCGCCAGTTCCGGGGCGCTTTCAGGTGGATCCGTATGACCTGCCGGCGTCGCAAGCATGCTGATCAGCGCAATCTGAAACTCGCGCTCGAACTGGGTTGGATAGCGGCAACCGAGTTGGGTATCAAAAGGATTGATCGCGAATTCATCGGTATTGCGCAGACGCACGTAGATCGCCTCGTGCTTGCGGTCTTCAGGGAGTGCGCTTTGCAGAAGGTCGATGAGGCCCGCCGAACTCGGTCCCACGTCGATGATCGTGATCAGCGGGATGCGCTTCAGGCCCGGCGAGAGGATCGATCCTAGGTTGAGGGTGTTCAGCCAAACCGACTTCCCGGAGCCCATGATGGCCCAAATGAGATCGATCCAGGCGGTCTGCTTTGACGACGTCGGCTGGTAGGGGTAGAGCTTGCCATCCAGCGACCGGAGGGGAATCGAGCCACCTTCGAACCAAGGCGATGCGGGTCGCTGCCAAGGAAGCATTCGAACCACGTCGCTCAGAAGTGCAACCATCCGGGGCGCGATATTCTTCTCGCTGAACCCCGGCAGCGTTGATACCAGGCCCTGGATCGGATCTCCAGCGTCGGTGGTCACTTGTGTAATACCCCACCCCTCCAGCGCCTTCGCGATGGTCGATACCTGACGCTGGCAGTCGGCCTTACTGTTTGCCCATGTGGACGCGCAAATCTTCACGGTGACGGCATGCTCACCGTCTTCAATTGCCTCCTGCAGGGCATCGAACGAGCGCTTGATTGCCGCATTGGTCGAACTCAGGAAGGCCGTGATATCCACGATGGTCTTCTTCATGGCCATGGAGTCAATACCGCCAGGTTCAATGGTCCACTTCACGCGCCATGGGAGTTGATCGCCCATGCGGCGGAATAGCGTCATGAAGTCGCGCGGATCTTGAGGGCCCAGCTCCATAAAGCAATAGCCATGGTACTGGCCGTTGATGACGACAAACTCGCCATCGGTTTCGACTTTAGACTTGCACAGCTGCTGAGATAACTTCGGCAGCAACAGATTGGACGCATCATCCTTGCGCGACGAGGCCCGCGGCGTGTAGCGGTCACCTGGCAACGCTGCCTTCCAATCCAAACCAGTATTCCACCGATCAAAGGATCGGCGGATCTCGCGCAGCGCATGGTGAGTAGAGAGACGACCAACGTGCATCTTTGCCGAGCGGAGGTCCTCCTCGATGGCCTCGATGAGAGTCTCGTGCGTGTGGAGCAGCCCTTTGATCAATGCAGTTGGGGACTGCGCAAACTTCGCTGCGGGGACAGCGTGCTCCTTAATCCGCTGGCGGTGGTCAGCCATTTCACGCTTGAGTTCGTCCGATGACATGGACGACAGATGCGTATAGACGAGCAGCAGGCAGGATTCGTGCTGGCACAGAGCAGCAACGCGCGCGCATCGGTCGTCCAGCACATCACACAGACCGTCCAATCCTAGCCGCCTCGCCGTGGCATATGCAGGCTCCATCATCCCGTCGACATGGGCCCGCATAAGTGCGGGATCCCGCTCAAAGGAAATTTCGATGCTGTGACCTGGTCGCTGAAAGTAGGACGCTAGTGCGTCGTGAACCTTTTGGGTGATGGACTGGAACTCCGCCTCGCCGACCACGTCCATCGAGCCCGTCAGCTCGAATGCGGTAAGCATGGAGCATTCGCGCGTGAGAAGAATGTATGGCTTGACCCCTTCCGGGTTCTTCGCGCGCGCCGCAATAGTGCGTGGATCGTCTTCGTCCAGCCCGATGGCGGATTCGAGATGGCAGTACGACGGGAGATCTGCGCCAAGTCCGAAGCTGGCGAGCCACGCCAGGATCGATTCCACGCCTTCCACTACGTTTGTCGCAAGTGCCCTGCTCATTGTGCGTTCCTTCTCTTCATGAATTCAACTTTCAGTAGGGGGGCTGCTTGCGTCTCGCTCAGCACCTTGGCGACCACCGGATCTGCGCTCAGGGATTCATTCGCTGTCTTCACCGCGTGCATCACCCGCTGCAAGGGCGACATCGTGGCAAGTACGTCGAGGCTAAGAAAATCACCAGCCCGAATTGCCACCGCGCAGAGGATCTCGCTTAGGTCCTCGAGGTTGATGGAATGGTCATGCTGCTGCGGCTGCATGGACGTCTCCTGCATGAATGATCCGAGAGAAATTTGGCGCAACAAGCTGGTTCTCAATGGCGAATTCCAGCGCTTGAAACAACTCGGATCGCTGGATGCGCACCCGGACAGCACCAGTTCCGTAGCCCGTCACCACGAATCCCTTGTCGACGGCCTTCTTCGCCAGCGCGAAGCACAGTGCCCGGTCTGCTGCGCGCAACCAGACAGCACGAGAGGAAAGTGCCTTTCTTTTCGTGATCTTGTTGTACTCGTCGGTGGCAAGGCTCATCCAGTGGTTCTCCGCTAGGAGTCCTGCCGAGTACGACAACTCCAGCAATGGGTCGGATGTCAGCGCCACCGGCAACTGCATTCGCTCTGGCAGGGCAACGTATCGTGATGACCGAAACACCGATTTGATCTCAAGAGGCGCGAAGCGCGACAGCCACAGCAGCTCGGGATGAGAAACCCACTCTCGCAATACCATGCGGCTGCTGGCCTTCTGACCAAATGCTGCCAGGGCCGCATACTGTGAGTCGGCTCTCGACATGTCCACCAGCACTTCGGCCAGAACAGGGTGTTCGTGGCTTAGGCAGAAGGCGAGACGCTCCCGCTGGCCGCTCGGTAGTGCCACGCCGGGGATGTACTCCCATGCGTCTTCAGGGACCGGACAGGACATGACCCGTTTCGCATGGGCGAGACGGTTCATGCGAAGCGTGAGAAAGACCGAATCCGCGATGAAGTCTGCTTTGGAAGTGGCGGAGTCGGTCTGATAGGCCGCTTGCAGGCCCCGCTCAAGCGCGGGGTTGTTGAGATTTACATCGCGCGGAAACCGCGACTTGATGTTCTGATGGAGTTTCTCCGCGTTGGCGAGTTCGTTCGGCTTCCACTCGTAGCACTCCGCAAGCAGCTTGAACGTCCGCGCGGCGATGAGGCTTATCGTCGGCGCAACCTGGGCGGAGTTTGTCGTGCTCATGTCCAGGCCGAGATCCGCGCCGATCTGGGTGACATTGGTACGAAAGAAGTCGGAGCCCCGGAGGTTGTGAACATTGCGATGGCCTTGGACCATAAATTGGCTCCAAGCGCCATTGGTTATCCAGATGACGTTGTTTGCCAGATCGGAATGCTGACGAACGTGGGTGGCAGGCGATCCATTGACGGACGCATGCCCGGAAGTGCATTCGTTAGGGTTGTCGTACAGGAGGACGCCTACCTCAGGGATGACGATGTCATTGTCCGCTGCAGTGGATGCCGCCTCCACTCTATTGATTGCCGACTGCACGGTCATGGATGCGCTGCCAGGTGTTCGTGGGAAGCGACTTGTACAACTCGTCTATCCAACGACCGATGTACTCGACAAAGCGAGAAGGTCGATAGAGTAGACCGAGGCCGGCGAAAGCGCTTTCCCGCTTTTCCATCTCGTGATCCTTCAGTTCGAGCATTGCATTTGCAAAGTCGGACGGGTTCGCGCTGCCCCATACCTTGATGACCAGTTCCCCTCGGCTAGCTAGATGTTGAAGAAGTGTGGACGCTTCGCGCTTTTCCGCGTCTGTGCCGATCTCCAACACCACTGCAATCGTTCGCTGCAAGTGATTCAGCTCGGCCTGCGGCAGACCACCCGCGTCAATCATCAAACCATGCCGCTTCGAGCCCACCTGGCCGATGTGCTGGGTGCCATGACAGAGCGGGTCAGCGACAATCAGGTTCTCGCTTCGGTTATCAGCATGGTTGTCGTTCTTGTGGTGGATCTCCGTATGCTTGGAGCGGAAGCCGCAGAAGACGCACTGATAGTTGCCCTTCTGCAGGCGGGATTCTCGCTTTGCGCGGTACTCGGCGTCAGCGGCTTCCATGTTGTCGTCGTTCTTGCGCCAGAGATGGCGCTTGACGGAGAACACAATGGGCGCAAAGCGGCGCACTGCGAAGTTCGCGCCCAGCGACTCAGAGGGAGGCGACATCCCCTTTGTCGCCCTCTCCCACGAGATGCCTGTTGCAACGCCATCCACCGACTCGTCGCCCATGCCCTCGATGTTCTCTGTCATTAGCGGGGCTCCTTACAGGCCGCCAGGCATCCGGTTCATCTGGCCGGCGCTGCCACCGACAGACTCGGCGAGGGAGTTCGCCAGGTAGCCGAGCATCATGAGTGCCACGCCGCCAAGGCCATTGCCGTAGATGCTGGCGGTCTTGATGCTTTGGTCGCCGTTCGACTTCTTCTTGCCGTTCACCACGCTGGTAATCAGGCCGACCATGCCGCCACCGTAGGAGCCGTAGATCAGCAGGTCATAGACGTCGCCAAGTTGTGCCTTGATGGCGCGAGCCCACCCAGCAATTCCACCGGCGGCGTGCGCAACATCGGGCGAGAGCAACATCGTCAGCGTGAGCGAAGCGGCGGCGACTGCAGCCATGCTGCCTGCCTCGAACTGCAGCTTCTTGCCAGTCGAGGCGAGAACGTACAAGCAGATGGCGGTCGACAGGAGAAGCGTGCAAGCCAGAGTTGGATTGCGATACAGGAGCCCACCAAGAATGATGGCCACTGCGGTCCCATACTTCAATGCATGGGCATGCGTCTGCGCGGCGATGTGCGCCTTGTTAATCCAGTGTTGCATTTTGATCTCCATCGGGAGGATTGAGTTAAAAGGTCAAGCCAACGGTTTCTTTGAACGCATCCACGGTGCTGCCGATGTTGACCATCGCGGCTCCGCCGATGGCATGGATGAATCCTTTCCAGGCGTAGTCTTCGTATCCGCCGCTTCCGTGTCCCTCCGATGCTTTCTTGAACATGGTCAGTCCCTTAAATCCGTACCACCAGCCGAATGTGGAGACGATGGTGAAGATTGCGTTGATGGCCGGCGCAAAAACACCTGCAGCGCTTGCCCCCGAATAAGACACCATTCCGAAACCAGCACCACGCTCACCGGTCATGGTTTCCCATAGATCTCCCATGGTATTGGTGAGGTTGAGCAACACCGCACCGATAAGAAGCGTCGTGAAGATCGCTGCACCAGACGTTTCCGCGCCACCCGGTTGACTGGACGCTTTGATCCCTCGATTCACCGCCTTAGCGATGTACCAGAGGCCGACTGCATAGGCAGCGGCGGCGGCAAGCGATTGGAACTCGACAATCGTGGCGCCGAGCTGGGTGACGATAGTTGTCAGGTCCATCAGCGGATGACGCCAGCAGTCGTGCGAACGATGAACTTGTCGGCGTCGATCTCAACGATTTCACTTCCGCCGAGCTTGTCACCCTTGGCTTTCACATACTGCTTGCCCGTGTCGTCTTCGAGCCAGGCCTGTCCAGGAATGACTTGCTTGATCTTGTAGCCGAGTTGCACCTCCTCCTTCGAGTTCGTGCGAGAACGCGTCGCCTTTGTGCGGACCACGCCGGCAGCCTTCTCTCTCGCGCGGTCCTCGTCTGAGAGAGGCTTACTAGCGCGGGCAGGCTTCGAAGCGGTCTTGGCATCAACGCGGCGAGTCTCGAGTGCGGAAAGGCGCTTTCCCATGTCCTCAAGCTGCACTGTCTGCGCCTTTAGCTGCTGCAGGATGGCAGCATCTGCGTCGCTCATCTCCTTTCGGTCCGAATTTTTGAGGCCAGGCTTGCCGGTTGCGATCTCGGCTGCGTCATTGGTTGCGCTAGCCGCCAGTGACGCGACGAAAGGGACGCTCGCCGAAGCGGAATTCACCGACTCTGACGCGGACGCCGGCAGGCTGCTATTGCTCATCGCGGGATCTGCGCCACTAGGGGCGAAACCCTGCGCTGCCGTCTCTTGCTGCGCTTGACGGACCGGAGCAAATGAGCCCGGTGCGGGGCGTTCGGGATTCGCTGCAGCGCCCATCATGCCGCCGTCGTTCATAGGCGCGCTGGCAGCAAAGCCAGCCGGACTGGATGGCTTCGTCATCTTCTTGAAGCCCCAGAAGCCCAGCACAGCCACGGCTACCGCACCGTAGATCAGATAGTTTGTCGGCAGCTTGCGCTTCGGCTTCTCCGAAGTTGAAACGTCGGTGACGTCATCCTGCGAAATATCGTGTTGGGGGTCGTCGTGCTCGCTGGTTTCGAGGTGGGCGTCAAAGTGGTTGGTCTGGCTCATCGGGTGCCCCTAGTGCGTATCCATGCAATTATACGTAAGAATCGGGATGCGAATTCTACTCTTTCAGATAGGCATCGGCCTTGAACAGCACCATGATCGGCGTGCCCCGTTTGATCCGTCCTCGACGCGGCGGGATGGTCGCATTCTCCTGCTGGATCACTTGCTGCGTAGCTTGCAGGCCGGATGAAACCGCTGCGCCGCCAAGTTGCTTTCCGCTAGGATTCGGGTTCGTCGTCGTGGTCACGCCCCCTAGCGGTGTCTGTTGCACTATGGACCCTGCATTCTGGTAAACCGAACCTGCAGCTCCCAACGCGCCAAGAAGAGCCGGCACGCCAACTCGCTGCACGTACCGATGATCGATGTCTGCCGGCTGGGCCGTGCGCATCTCTTCCTCGTCCAGAGCCACTGCCGTGATGGAGATCATCTCGCCAGTCGGGACCTTCATCTTGGTGAAGTCAGTGACAACGACTTCGTTGGAGAGGCGCGCCGTGCCGTAGAACACGCTGCCAGCATATTTGCCGGTCTCGACGCGTGCGAGAACATCGGACGGTGCATCGGTATCGATGCTGTTTTGGTACACCGCAGGGATCTGATCCAAGCCACGAATATAGGGAACGGCCTGGCGCTTCGTGTTGGTATCGTCCGCTGCTATCGTCGTGTTTCCTCCCGCGGCGGCAGTCGCTGCAGCTGCGTTTGTGTTGCGTGCGTCACCGGCTTGCGCGGCAATGTTCAGGCTCTGCTGCGAAGACTCATCGCGTGTCCATAATGCTCGCAGCCCTTGCACTTGGTCGCCCAGACCTGTTGACGTCGGCTGTGCTTGTTGAGAATCAGCCGATGTTGTTGCCGCATAGGGTTGATTCGGGCGGGCCATATCGCGCGGCTGCGCCGGAGGGGTGGCCTGGGCACGCTTGGCAAGCTCGTCTTCAAGGTTTGTCGTCTTGCCACTGTTCTCCGATAGCGTAGGAATAAACGTACCGTCCGCATGTTCGGCCTGCTGGAAGCCTTTGTCATTAGCGCGATTGAGCGCCCGCGAGTAGTTCGGTGTCTCTTCGGTCTTCTTGCCGCCTTGCGTGTCAAGTGCCGGCACCTCAACCGTTGCGGCTTGGGAGGCGCGCCCTTGCATCGCCATGTATGCGACCCCTACCCCGACCACCGCTACACCTGTAACGACCGCCATGACTTTGGCATTCTTCTTGAATCCGGGATGCAGCTTCTTTCGTTCAGACATGGTCATTCCAAGTCGAAGTAGACGTTGCGCAGCGAGCCATTCTCACTGAGCGTGGCGACGGGGGTGGGAGCCATCTCGTACACACGCGTACCGTCCGCTGCAGCAATCGTTGCCTGGTAGGCTGGGTTGTTCAGAAATAGACTCGTGCGGAGGACCATGTTGCCTCCGACCATCCATGCGCGCGTTCCAGGCGGTGCGTTTTCCACGCGGATCGACTTCGCATTCGGCGTGTCGATGCCATCCAGTAAAGTCTGCAGATAGTTGGCAGGAAGGTTGATCGATGGCGTGCCGGCAATCGGATCAATGGCATTGGGCCCACGCCGGGGAATACGGAGATCCAGCCGATAGTCGGTTTCACGCTGACCAGCGACCATGCGGAGCATCACTGGGATCGAAAGACCTTTCAGGAAGATGGCGACGTTGCCTTCCACGTAGTCGCCCATGGCCGTGATCGTAATGGTGGGAACATCCTTGGCCGGCTGCTTCACTTCGAAAGAGCGCTTGGCGAGGTTGTTGACTTCCAAGATGTCCCACGGTGCCCCTGTGATATCGACCAGGGAAACTGCCGCGCCCTGGTTGCTCACGCGCACAATCGGCGGGGTCGAGCCAGGCGAAAGATCGACGGTGGTGGTCGAAATGACCGGCTTCGGCGGCACGCCCGGATAGGTCGCGGCGGCGCGTCGGGCGCTGTCTACACGTTTGCGCAGGTCCAAGATCTCGTTGTTCGACAGTGGCGAGACCGTGTCTACGGCGCTATTGAAGTTGGCCGAGCCAACCGGAGGCGCTTTGAGAGGCGGGAGCGCGCGCGGCGCGTTAGCATCGTCCGCTCCTGCGGCGGGCGACGGCGTTCCGGGCCTGTTCGACTCACCGGGACTGCCTTGCGCGGCGGCGTGGCCACAGGCAGTCGTAATCGACAAGATCAACAGTGCGTAGAGCCGCGGGATCGAAAGGCGCATGGCTAGAATGGCACTCCAGTTACGGCGGCAACCATGCAGCGGGTGTCGATGATGCCTTGCAGCCAATCATGGCACCGCCGCGACGGTGCGCTCTGCTGCAACTCGGTCAGGGTATCCCGTGATGCCGCGAAGACGTCGATGAGGTCGAGCTGGGTTGCCCAGTCGGTTTGCATTGCTGTGCTGAGAGGATGACCGTGTTCCCCGCAGGCGGCGTGCTGAACGATGTCCAGCGACGTCGGCAAGGAGAATTCTTCTGCTTCTTGTGGCATGACTTCACCTAGTTGATTTTTGTGTTGCAAGTAAGCCGCAGGGACTGGGTAGCAATGCCTGCCGGGTTGTCTTCGACCGGCAGACGCTTGACCGTTTGCTTGACCAGGCATTCGTAGGTCTTGCGCTCGCTCTGGCCGGTGATGGTGATGGCGATGGGCATCTCGGTTTCCCATGTGTACACGCCGTCCCGCTCATACTCGTTTGCGATCACCCCCGCACCAGTGGCTACGGCTGACGTCACCAACCGGCGCGAGCGGATCTTCTCGATGAGGCCCGACGTGTCGTACTGCTCCATCAGGGAGGCGTATCCGTCGCGGGTGAACTGTGGCCGCAGCGCAACCAACTTCGCTTTGAGATTGGTGTCATCGAAGTCGAGTGAGAAGGCCCCGGTCGCAGTCTTCTGTACCTTCTGCAAGACCGCTTCGCTACTGACGAACGGCTTCGACAGCGGGACGATTTGGATCAGACGGCCCCCTTCTGTCATGCCGACGAGGACCGGCGCGGGCCGCGTCACGAACTGCGTAATGTTCAGGGCCACTGATCCGACCAAGGCGAAACCGATGACGAGGTTGTTTCGGAGCTGACGACTGAACCCTGACTTGTAGAAGCCGGACGTGGCCAGCATCTTCATGATGGGGTCCGTGTTCATGGCCGGACGCGCGCCGGCTGGAGACTTTTGAGCTGGCGATGTCATTAGGCGGTGTCCTTCTCTGGCTGGCGAGCAGCAAATCGCTCCGGATACAGTAGGTGGATCTCGGACACGATCATGTACACGCCGCCCATGCGGTCGAGAAGCTCTTTGCAGGCGGCTAGTAGCTTCGTCTTCTGTTCCGAGGGTGCCCCGTCTTTATCGCGGCCACACGTTCCAGAGTTGAGAATGCGCGCCAGACTCGCCGCGACTTCCGGCGTCGGCACGCCGCCTTGCTCCAGGCGGGTGAAGTACGAACGGGAAATCCCAGCGGCTTCACAGAGCTTGTCTGGGCTGAGGTTGCGCGCCACGCGGATGGCCTTCAGAGCCGTCAGCGGTCTATCAGATGCGGACATTGGGACGTTGCTTAATTATGTATCGTGTCAATGGTACGAAATTAAACCGCGCTCAGATTTTGACTGTCAAGAACATTCACTGAGGGGAAACAAATCTTCGGCTCGGCCATTTTGTGCGCTTGTTAATACATTTCCCCTACTTATCGGGGGGAAATGTTGCCTCCTCGCCTCTTGTGTGTGCGTAGAAGGCGCTATGGCAACGGTCGATTTGTGATGTAAACGTTGCTTTAATCTGACTTATCTGTTTTCTTAAACGGCGGATATGACAACTTTATGGATACCCCACTAGGGGGGGATGCACCTTCGATGTTGCCATGGCGCAAATTGCGAGTGTGTCTGCCCGCGGCTTACGGTTCGCAAACCGGGATCTTGGTTGGCCAGGTCGAGCATGGCCATGTGAGCGCGTGCATTCAGGCACGGCGTCGGCAGCACGTCACACCGTGGGTGATCGTGGCTCGCCGATAATTATCGGCATTGCATTTTGCTACACAAAACCGGCTGGTGCGGAAGGGGATGGAAATTAGTCCCTTTGAAATCAGTGACTTGCAGTCAACCTGCGGCCTCGAAGGAAAAGCCCGTTGGGCGACCTCCCATGCGTTGGTGGTGTGAGGCGTCTGATTACCGGTCCGTAAGGAACAGGGCTATGCGCCCTCTGGCTTCGGGGTGGGTGCAGGCTTTGTCTGGTCGCGGTACTTGGGCCAAGCGGAGCGCTTCGGCGCGTAGTGCGTCCGGGCTGTCCTCGTAGACGCGTGCCCCAGCAGGCGGGCGACTTCTTGATGATTGTGCACGGCCTTGACGTTTGCACTGAACTGGTGACGAGCTGAATAGAGCGCGTAGCGCTTGGTCGGGTCATTCCCCCAGAGGGCTTTACACGCTCGGTTGACTGCCACTGCGCAGTTTTCGTGGATTTCCGTGAAGGACTTTCCTGCAGCAAGCATCTCGCGGACGGAGGCGATGTGCGCTCGGACGACCCCCATATCTTCGGCTGCGACAGGGACAGAGCGCGTCGGGCCGGTTCCTCTTCCATTTGTGGCCTTGGCGTTACGCGCATGCAGCAGGCCGGTGGTTTCGTCCAGTTCGGCGTACTCCCACTCGCGTGGGCGCAAGCCAGTCGCGACCGCGGCCATGAGCCATAAGCTTGCGCGCTTGGCGTAACGACCGTTCCGGGTAGGGTTCGAGAGGTTGGCGACAAGTAAATCGTAGTCAGCCTTCCGGATACCCTTGCGCTTGCGCGACGAAGTCTGGCCGACTGCATTCGGCGGCACGCAGTCACCGTAAGGTAGGGTCCGGATCTCTTCAGCAGTCTGCGTGAAGAGAGCGTTGCCGGTCCTTTCGGCTTCGATCTCATAGCGACAGGCCAAACTGGCCTGGTACTGCCGGAATGTCGACCACTTCCATTGGGAGGCGTTCCGCTTCATGAAGGCGACGACAGCCTCAGGCGGCGGATAGGCGTCATCAGGGAGCGCCATCTCTTTCGCCAAGCGGCTCATCAAGCCGTTTGCGCGCCGGAGGTAGCTCTCGATCGTTGCCGACGTCCGGGATTGCTCGCGTGCTCTGTTCGGATTCATGTGCGTCGCGTTTCAATGGTTGCGGTTGGTTCCGTGGTCGGCTGACTTGAGCCTCACCCGCCCTGCTTTCTCTCAACGGCGTACCCGCCTTGTTGGCCTCGACCGTGCGCGGCTACCGCGGTGGCGGTCACTCACCAGATTGGATTCGATCCTGGCGGTTGCTGCCATGCTGCTTTCGCCCTCGGTCGGACCCTGCTTCCTCGAGCTGGCCAGCCTGACGCTGGCTCGGCGCGGCTTTGGCGGTTTCATATCCCGCGCCTTCCGCTCTCGGCTGATTCCTCCCACGTGGTTCCGGCCTGGCGGTGTCGTCTCGCTCGATTCCTTACCTGCGCGGCCATGCTGTTCGCCTTCAGACCCTGCCGGTGTCGTCCCGGAGGGGTGCTGGCCATGCGCGGCTGCTGTCGTGGCGATTGGTCACTGAGCTGTCGGTCACTTCCTGGTGGGTTGCTGTTCCTGCCGTTGCCTGCCGATGCGGGTTGCGATACTGGAAGATTCCGTTACTCGAATTGGTATCGGCGGCGGCTATGTTTGCACATAGCCGCGTTACACGAGCGGTCGCTACGTCGTGTAACAGGCGGTCGGTGGCGGAATCCTAGCAGATACCTTGTGCGGGCGGAATCGAATGTCGTGTTTTCGGCACAGGGGTGAGGTCGGACGAGTTGCAACCGGCTCTGGCGTGACCTGAACAAGGTGAGCGCCCTGCCGAGCGGGCCCAGGTTTGCTGGCGCGATGGCTAAAACGCTCGCGCTTCACTCGACATCATGAAGTCTGTCGTGCGGCTAATCCTAGCCCTACAGCTTTGCCAGTCGCTGTCCTCGGATGCTGTCCGCCCGCATCCCGATTGCCCACCTTCTGGCCGGAATACAACGCCGTCGTGTTGTCCCTGCGGCATCGGAACGAGGCGTCAACCGGGGTTCGTCAGACACAGGAAGGCGGGCCTCCGGGAAGACGCTCTAGTGTCGCGGCAATCGAGATGCCAATGTTGTCCGTTACCGAGCATATCAAATGCTCGGTAACGGACGCTGGCGCTAACACCTTATCAACGTAGCACGCTTATCCAGAGTGGAAATGCGGGCGGCACGCGGACTCTTTGCTTCGGGGCCCGCCACATTCGTCACCGGATGCAAGGATGTCTGTTACCGAGCTTTGTACCCAAGCGGGCCAATTGGACGCCGCAGCACCGCAGGTTCACTGCTCGATCACTACGGGCCACTGCATGTTCACTGCCTGCTCACTGCAAGTGCACTGCGCGAGCAATGCAGAACGCTCGCAATGTCACCGTGATTGCACTGCGGAGCCGTTGATTCCGTATAATGGCAATGATACGGATTACAAAGGAGGCTCCGCGATGGAGAGAAGCAGCGTGGCAGGCGCGCTGCGCGCATTGGCAACAGACAGCAAGGGGCGGTCCGAGACTGCGCGCCTGCGCGACGTGTTCGAGGAGGTGGAAGCAGCTCTCAGCGCTGGCGTGAAGCGCCAAGCGATCCTGGACGCTTTGAACGCGCAGGGCTTCAGGATGACCCTCAAGGGCTTCGAGAGCGCGATGTATCGAATCCGCAGACAACGAGGCAAGACGACCCGAGTGTCGTGCGCAGCCCCGTTGTCCGCTTCGCCGCCCATGCCCCCCCAGACCCAACCCACCTTTACCAGTGAGCCACCGGTGGCTAGCGCGGCTACAGCCGATACGGCCACTGAGGCAGTACGCGATGCACTGACCAATCAGCAATCGCGCGAAGAAAAATTCTCGCGTTACTCAAGCAGCACCACCCTTTCCAAACGTCTTGGACAGAAAAAGGAGTCCTAAATGCGTGTCGCCGTTATCAACTTTTCAGGCAACGTTGGCAAGTCCACGCTCGCCCGCCATCTTCTCGCGCCGCGACTGAACACCGAGCTGATCACCGTCGAAACGATCAACGCAGACGAAGGCGGCGAGAGCATCAAGGCCAGCCAGTACGACGAGTTGCAAAGCCATCTGCTTACGAACGACGTTGCTGTGATCGATATTGGAGCCTCCAACATCGAGGCCTTCATCCATGCGATGACGCAATACCGCAGATCCCACGAGGACTTTGACTGTTTCGTTGTTCCGGTCGTGAAGGAATCCAAGCAGCAGAAAGACACTATCGCCACCATTGACGCGCTGTCAGCTCTTGGTGTGCCAGCTAAGAAGATCCGCGTGGTGTTCAACAAATTGGCCATCGATGACGATGTGCATAGCGAGTTTGGGGCGATCTTCGGCTACGCCACTGAGGAAAAGAAATGCGTTGTGAGGCCTGAGGCCGCCGTCTTCGAGAACGATGTCTTTGAGAGAAGCAAGGCACTCAGCAAGACGATTTCCGAGATTCTGGCGGACACCACCGATTTCCGCGCCAAACTTAAGGAGGCCAAGGACGACCACGAGAAGGAACACTGCGTGCAAATGATCCTCGCCAAACGCCTGGCGGACTCGGCCAACGAAAACCTGGACGCGGTCTATAAGGTGTTGTTCAAGTAGAGCCCGCGGCTATGCGTGATATCCGAAAGGTCCACGAAGCTCTCCTGGCGCAGCACTTCGAGGACGTCGACCAACTCGCAGACAAGATCTCAGACGCGGCCAAGAAGGTCGAGCTGGCCACGGCCACGCTAACCGCAATGAACGGCACGCCACGTCCTGCAATCTCGAAGCCAGCCCC
Source organism: Cupriavidus oxalaticus (assembly GCF_004768545.1). Classification (NCBI taxonomy): domain Bacteria; kingdom Pseudomonadati; phylum Pseudomonadota; class Betaproteobacteria; order Burkholderiales; family Burkholderiaceae; genus Cupriavidus; species Cupriavidus oxalaticus. The sequence goes on from NZ_CP038637.1 coordinate 118,968, forward strand.
TCACCGCACAACGCCGCATACGCGGGCAAGCTGGGAGAGGCGTGGAATGTGGGCCGCTGCAGTGATTGCAGGCGTCATCGTATCGGCTGGCGTGGGTGCCCTGGTTAGTCACCATCAGCCCGTGCAGACGCCCGAGCAGGCGCAGGCCACGGATATCGGTCGCGCCATTGTGCGAGCCTGGCCTAGGCTCGATAACGCAACGCAGACGACGATCTGGAACGCGCTCGACTCGCAAGCACAAGAGGCTCTAGCCTACTCCGTTCGACGCAGATAGTTCTGCGCCGGCCTTCCTTGGTTGGCTAGTAAGTCCTTGGCATTTCTTCCCGCCCTTTCTGAGGGGAAGGATGCCAAGGCGCCGTAGTAGAGGTGGGCCGCACCTCAGGCACAGCATCACGTCCCTGACGAAACGTCACTCAGCACGTATCCCTGCCCTACCCTTTGGATTTCCCCGCTGGCCTCCATTGCGGCTAAATACCGTCGCGCCACAGCCTGCGTTGCCCCGTGCGCAGCATACACGGCACGCAGCGAAGGCTTGAGCCTGCCAGCCAGAATGTCGGCGCGTACACGCTGAAACCTTGCGCCATCGTCCTCACCAGTGCCGGAGTCTTGCACAGCCCGATGCGTAACGACTGCACGATGCTGGGTCTGCTGCGGATCGGTTTCCACTGCATCGGCCCGCCGCATCATCGTTGATGCGGTCGACTGCATCGGGGTTGCTACAGTTGGCCGCTCGGCGGGCGCAGTCGTTTGTACAGTGACCTGCGGTTGGGCGAACGCTGCAGGTGCTGCGGCCAATGCAGCAAGTGGTGCCGCGGCGAACCGGCCTCCAGCAGAGCGCATCGTTGGGAGTGGCTGTGACACAGGTTCAGCCACGACTTCTGGCTCGCATAGGCCAACTGCATTGATGACGGTACGGCGGGCACGCAGTAGTGCACCGGCCACAGCGAACAGAACGACCCCCATCAAGACGATCAGCAACGACCGGCACACTGCATAGGCGATCATGCCTTGTTCGCCCAGCGTATCCGTCAAGGTCGGCGCGGATGCGGCCTCGAGGCGAGCAAGCTCTGTCACTTGGCCAGAGAGCTTAGCTTCCACGTCCAGCGCCTGGCGGGCCTGCTTTGCGGCAGCCTCGCGAATCCATACGTTGCTGCTCTGCGCCTGCCTTGCAGACGTCTCGCGCAGGGAAGATGCCGCTTCACGCTGCGCCACGATTGATGCGCGCAGCTCTTGGATTCTCGTGTTTTGGCTATGTGAGGCGGCTTGGGACGTGCGCACCATAGCCACCTGGGTGACATAGAGCGTGCCGGCCTCAAAGGCGAGTAGGGCAAGGCCCAACGCTACAAGCTTGAAACGGGCGGCGCGCAACGCTGTGCGAGGCAGGAGAGCGGCCAAGCCAAAGGCGAGCAATTCAACGACGACCATTAGCGCACCCGCGGCCATCAGTGCTTGGCGCGCAGGTTCATCAGCTTCGGTGCGCTCAAGGCCGAGCACGAAAAAGCGCGTGGTAATTACTGCGGCGGCCACGCCCCCAGCGCCTGAAATCAAGGCGAGGGCAACGTAAGCCCACGGACGCAAATGACGGTCGTTTGCCTCCCGGCCGGCTCGGGCAGGGTATGATTGAGTCAGCATTCCAATTTCCTGGTTTGGGTTGGGGTGTCAGGTGCCGGGTAGGGGGCCTAATCCCTATCCCGGCACTGCTTCTACTGCGAGTCTGTGTAAGGCGCCAAGGGCGGCTTATACATGATGTATAACCCTCCAACTTTCGCGCGCTTATACATGATGTATAAGCGGCGTTAAGCGGTCGGCTTCACGCCCAGTTGTGCCTGGATGAAGTCGTCCACGAGTTCGGCCAATTTCTGTTGCTGTTCCTCGGTCAGGACAGTTTTCTTGCACACAACCTTCGTGTCCTTGCCGCTTACACTGACAGATACCAAGCCCGTGTTATTCCTAGCCGATTTGGGGGCCTCCGCCTCCCGCGGGCCGTCGTCCATCAGCGCAGCAAAGACCTTCTTCGGCGTGCGCTCAGTGACTTCCTTAGCTTGACGCAACCGCTCTGCGAGAACGCGCGGCTCCAGCTTCGATAAGCCGGTTAAGTCTTTCACCCACGGAAACTGGATATCGTTTGGACTATCGAACGCCTCCACCAAGGTAGAGGGCAGGGCAAACGCCGCAATCGAACGGGAAACGTGCGCTTGACTCACTCCGACATCCGACGCCATAGCGTTCTGCGAAGGCCACAGCCCTGCGTCCAGAGCCATTTGGTATGACCGGCCTTGCTCCCAGGCACTAGGGTTCTTGCGCTCCCGGTTCTCGTGCTCCATCTGCATAAACAGATCACGATCGGTCAGTTGCTCATCGATCTGCGCCAACACCGGAAGATTGTCGACCAGGCATGCGTGATGACGCCGGTTTCCAAACACCAACTCGTATTCGCCGTCTTCGCGCGGACGAACCTTGATCGGAACCACGTTGCCCTGAGTGCTCTTAATGGCCTCCCGCAACTCCTGGAAGGCTCCATCCGAATAGCTGTCCTCATGCCGGTTAGCCCAGCGCGAGCGATGCACCAGCTTCGGGTCGAGCTTGCGAACTGGCTGAGCACCGTCAAACTTCTCAAGCTCGCTTTTCAGTGACTCAACCTGCTTGGTGTGTTCCAGCATCTGCTGACGGAACGCAAGCATCTGTCCCGGCCCTGTCTTCGGCGCGCTATCCCGCTCTCTGGACTGCGGCTCTTCGGACGCAGGCCGCGCCACGCCAATATTGCCGGACTTGGCCAGCAAACGATCCTTGATCGACATATACCTCCTTACTGAGCGGTCTTGGCCCAATAGGCCTGGATGGATTGCTCGACCAATTCTGTGACTCGGTCATAGGCCTCGCGGGCCCGCCGATAGGTGCTTGCGCTACCGTCATAGCGCGACACGTCATAGACCGTACCGAACTCCGCGGAGGAATTGGAAGTGACCGTCGTCTTCGGGATCTCCACCGGCAAAACCTTCTCTGCGTAGGTCGCGGAGATCCACTGGCGCACCACGCTGGCCGCGGCATCGTTGTGGTCCACTCGCGCGAGCAGTACGTGAATGAACTCGAAAGTCTTATCCACGCCCGTAGTCTGAGTCAGGTTCAGCGCCAGGTCGCTGAAAAGAGTCCAGAACTGTGCAGAGCTGGCAAAATCCAAAGCATTTGGCGGCGTAGGCACGATCAAGCCATCAGCCGCCATGAAGGCGTTGACCGTGCCGTAGCTCAGCGCGGGCGGGGTGTCGATCAGAATCACGTCGTAGGCCTCGCGCGTAGCGGCAAGCCCCCCGTTCAGGACATTCCAAAACTGAAACTCCGGGTCCTTCATCTGTCGTGCAGGCAGACCAAATTCGCAGGTGAACAGGGTAGGGGAAGCAGGTACTAGGTCAATGCCGTCCCAATAGGTAGAGCGGATGGCATAGTCCAGCGAGTCCTCATCCCCATTGGCCAGCGGGACAAACGTGTCTTCTTCGCGAACTTCGGTGTCAGGCAGGATGCCGAATAGCGTGGTCAGCGAGCCTTGTGGGTCCATGTCGATCACGAGCACGCGATGACCCCGCAGGCTAAGTCCTTGCGCGAGAGTCATCGTCGTGGTGGTCTTGCTCACACCACCTTTGAAATTGCACACGGCGATGGTCATCGCCTTCGCACCCTTCGGCTTGGCCATCTTTGCGCGAAAGACGCGGACCCACTCCCGGGCCTCTGCCAACGTGAATTCCCGACGACGGCCTGTGTCGTTCACCACGCCACTCGGCAACTCGTTGCGAGTCAATCGATAAGCGATGGCGGTCTTTTCCGCGCCGCACAGACCGGCGAGTTGGACCATGTTGAAGACAGGCGGTTGCTTTCGAGCCTCTGGCGCCAGCATTCGCCCCCGCACGTCCCTAACAGTGCTGGCGGCTTTTAGTGCCTGTTCCGCAATGTCGTAGATAGAAATCGCCATGAGCAAGCCCTTCATCAATTTGAGATGAAGGCATCATATCTTGCCCCGACACAGAGAAGCAAACAAATTTGAACCTAAATTGATGCTTTCAACCAATTAGGTATGAATCGTCTTTGTTCGTTCGGCCAGCCACACCGCAAAAGCGTCGTCGCCGAGATCCAAGCCTACTTGACTCGGTAGCCATCGGCGAAAGGCAACACGGGCAGCACCGCCCGGAAAATGATCCGTCTTCGTTTCCGAGAAGTCGTTGGCGTAAGGCTTCCCGGCATCGGTAGTGATAAACACGCGAGCCAGGCCTAGCAATTCAGAAGGGGTCAAGGCTTGCACCGACTTTGCCTTGGTGCCGCGTTCAAACTCAGATCTCAGGTCTGCTAGCGCTTCAATCTCGCGCTGGGACTTGGCCTTTTGGCTGGCGTCTTCTTTTCGTCGCAGCTGCGTGGGCTTTTGCACGTCAGCGCCGCTGTCCATCAATGAACGGATAAATCCACCCGTGCTGCTACGAATCTCACCCTTGCCATCCTTCTCTTCGGCCAGTTCGACAATACGGGCTGCTCGCTCAGGGTCCTCGGCAAGGAAACTCAGCGCCAGCTTCTCTCCGATGCCATGTTTGCGCAAGCGCGCAAACAGAGGCGATTCCCGCAAGCGAGAAACTTCATCCAACTCGTCAGGCGGCAACAGAGACGCCTGACGATTCGGATCCACCTGGAAGCGCACCGCAGTCACCTTCGGACCCACCTTGATCAGATGCAACGTCAGCTCGATGTCTGCGACTCGGTTGATCTCTTTGATCGCAGGCGTCAGGACCTTTTGTCGCAGGCGGCCAAAGTCGCTGTAGTGGTCGGAAGTCGCCCCTAGCAGCTTACGCAACGTCCCTACGTCCCATTCACCTGTTGAGCCCACCTTCAGGTACCGCAAGCAGTTCTCATAGAGAGCCAAGGCGTAGCTGCCGTTGAAACGGGTCTGCACGCCAATATGCACCTTGGCGTAGATGGCGGGGTCATACAGCTTCTCGGCCAGAGCTTCATCGTATCGGTAAGTGCAGGCGCCGCCGTGTATGCGCCCGTATGAGATGATGGAGGTCGCGCTCCAGTCCTCTCCGCCTTTGAAGTTATCTCCCATCAGATTGAATTCGATGGGAGTGGACATGAGCCGAAGTAGGGCGTCCTTCAGCTTGCGCTGACTGGTGCTAGTCTCCCAGCCCAGGATCACACACAGTGCAGCGACCGGAATCCTATGAGTACGCGCCGTTGGCAAGTCATCGTACGCGTTCAACAGAAGCACGTTCGACAACTTCCTCTCGAGCAGGCTCAATTCGCCGCTGGTATGGATGGCGGCAACATGCTTTTTGAGGTGATTCTTGCGCGGCTCCTGGCCGCCGTCATGTGATGTGGCTTGCATGGCGCCTATGTTGCACCATTTCACCCAATGCAACAAGGTCAGAAAGGGCGAAAGGTCGCCTGTATCTCCACACTCCTTCTCTATCAGATTCCAGATTGGGTGAAACCAACCGGCTACCCATTCCAGACTGGGTGAACAGTCATTCCAGATTGGGCGATATCTACCCGCGCATCGATTCCATTTTGGGTGAAACGCCATTCTAGATCGGGTGAAAGGTGCTCGCTAAGCCGCCTCCAGCAACACTTCTAGCGGCGTAAACGCTTTTAAAGCTGTATACGTAAACGTAAACCCAAACACACATTCCAAACTGGGTGAAACGTCGCATCGGCTCTAGGAAGCTCTATGTTGTTGCTTCTTTGATCACGATTTCAACGAAACTCCGCTGGACGCTGATGCGCCGAAGTCGGTAGCGACCAGCACTCGGATTAGATATCCGCCCCTGCTCGGATCCAGGCACCACCGCAAGCTTCGTCCGGGCGATGCCGCCCACGAAAGGGACGCCTGACCAGCAACGCCAACCCCAACCCCAACCCCATCGTGCCAGGCTTAACCGCCATGGCAGCTCATGCATACCGGGCACATTTTTGTTTGAGAGTAAAATTCCGTATGATATTATCGATACGAAATTTTCCGGACAAGCATAACCGTATGATGTTCAAGCGTTCTCACATGCTTTCGTTGCCCGTAGCGGCCTGCCTGGCAGCGTGCGCGACGCCTCCGGCACCTGTTGACGAAACCGCCCGCATGCTCGACAGCAGGCTGACTGCGTCCGCTCAGAAGATCGACGCCATGCTGGTTGATATCGCGCGCGCTGGTGCGTTGACGTCGCCCGCCCAGAAGCCAAGCAAAGTCGAAATCAACGGCGACCTCATCACCGTCATATGGCATGGCGACGCTCCGGATGTCATCAAGAAGATGGCCGAGGCGAAAGGGCTTACCTTCGATATCAAGGGCCGTCGCGTGCCGTCCCCCGTAGCGATTGAAGCAGTCAACGCGCCTTTTGTCGCGGTGCTGGAGAACATCGGCGTCCAGCTCGGCGGGCGAGGGGACGTTGTCCTTCGTCAGCAGTCCTTGGAAGTTCATTACCGTGCGAATTGACCGCAAGGCGCTCTTGCCGCTTGCTGCCGCGCTGGTCTTTGCAAGCGAGGCAGCCATTGCGCAAATGTCGCTGGACCAGATTTCCGCACTTTCGGCGGACACCATGCCCGCAGACGTTGAGGTGACGCCTGTTCGCGCCGCGATCTTGCGCGAGGCCGCACTGAGCATGGGATCCAAGGCCGGTCTGGCTGACCGTTGCGCCGTGTTGATGGCCGACCTGGAAAAGCGAGCCTATGTGCTTGACAGGCAATATCGCTTCGCCGCGTACGTCACCAAGAACGGGCTCCTGCCGCCAGTGATTACCGAAGCCCGGGACGCCGTTCAGACGTCCGACGAGCAGGTCCGCGTAGCCGACCGTATCTACAAGATCGTGGTCAAGGCGAAGCCTGTAACGACTCCGCCTTCCTGGCGCGACTACCTCTTCGTGGGCTTGCGCCTGACCAAGGACGTGCCGATGCCTGTGTCGTCGGCACTGCCAAAAACTGCCGCCGAAAAGGCCTTTTGGAAGAAGACCGTCGCGGATGGTTGGGCTCATGGTCAAAAGCTGGCGGACGAGATTCTTGAGCGGAACCTCGCCAGGCTGGACCGCGACTTCATTGGAATCATGCGGTACTCGTATCTCCTGAACAACGGCATGGTGTCTGAACCGACTGTCGCTGTGGCCCCTCGCGTGGTGAGCGGAGATCGCAACGAATTGCGTTTGGGTGACACGCTCATGCGCGTCACGGATACGGGCGGCTTCATTACCGACCCCAAGAGGTGGCAACCAACCGTACTGCCGGCGTCAGGAGCGGCGAAATGATGCACGACTACATCCAGCCGTTCGATCTCGCTCCGAACTTCTCCGAAAGCGAGTGCCAGTCCTTTCTCAGCTACTGCTCTGAAAAAGGCGCCTCGGACATCGTCCTGCAGACCAATGACTACGCCTGGGTCGAGATCAAGGGCCGTCAACGCAAGGCGAGCACTCGTCCTCTGCGCGACCAAGAGATCAAGGCGCTGTTGAGCGGCGCGTTCGGAGCAGACCTGATTGGCGTTATTCGCGGCGGGCGCGATGCTGACCGCCCATATCGCTTCACCATCGCGCGCGAGAACTTTCGCTATCGCGTGAACATCGCGAGTGGCCAGATTGGCGACTCCGATGACGGCATATCCGTGACCATGCGTTCGATTCCAGAAACGCCCGTCGCGATGCCGTCGCTCGGCCTGCCTGCCGGCATCGAGGAAAACTTGTACCAGCCGCGCGGCCTGGTGCTGATCTGCGGCCCGACGGGTTCTGGTAAGACGACGTTGATGTCGGCGTTCTATGCCCACTGCTCTGAGCACGTCGGCGACGCGAAGATCCTCCTCTACGAAGATCCCATTGAGTTCCTCTATACGAAGGTGAAGAACAACGGCCCGCGCATTCGGCAAATGCAGATTGGCCGCCACATTCCGGATTTCGCTGCTGGCGTGCGCAACGCCATGCGATGCAAGCCGACGATCATCGGTATTGGCGAAGCCCGTGACGCAGAGACCATCGGCACGCTGGTGGAGGCTGCGCTCACGGGGCACGGCGCCTACGCGACCATGCATACCGACAGCGTTGCAGAAACCATTAGCCGCGCCATTCAGGTCTTCCCGCCAGCCCAGCATTCGGCAGTGGCGTCCAAGCTGCTGGGGTCGATCCGTCTCGTTGTCGTACAGATCCTCGTCCCGACTCTAGACGGCGACCGCGTCGCAGTCCGCGAATGGCTGTACTTCGATGATGCGATTCGCGCGGAAATGGGACAAATGGATTACACGAGCTGGGGCAGCTACCTGCGCCACCAGGTCGCAGAGCGCAATCAAATCATGAGTGGCGGACTAAAGGTGCTGCTGGAGGAAGGGCGCATCGACGCGAAGGCCTACAAACGCTACGCAGGGGAGGCGAACGCATGAGTGGCAGAAAGTCGATTTGGCGTGATGCAGCTCGTACGCCTCGCATTGCATCCATCGATGCGCGCGCGTTCTTTCCGCTCATTTTCGCGCTCTTTCACATGCGCGTATGGACGTTCAGCGTCGCGTTCGTTGTTGTTGTGATGTTTCGACTCATGGAGACACGTGGCTACACATTGCCCGTGTTCCTGAGAGCGGTTCGGCACTGGCTACGTGGCAGGAGTGTGCCTTCTCGCGGGTGGTGGGTACACCGCCGCTTCTTTGACTGAAGGATCTCAGAGCAAATGGATAAGAAGAACCTGGTGGCAGCGCTGATGGCGAGCGGTCTGCTCTGTAGCGGCGGGGCCATGGCCGGCTTCATCAATGAATCTGCACCCGCAGCGCCAGCTCCTGCTGCGTCGACCCAGACGCCCGCTGGCGAGAGCAAGGCCGCAGAGGCCAAGCAACTCGAACCGAACCAAAGCCCCGGAAAGCAACTTTCGGAGACTCGCGCAACCGCTGGTCGTCTTGTCGAGATCGGTACACGACCGGCAAGTGTTAAGGAGGTGCGAGGAAAGGGCTCCGCCATGGCGCTCGCTGATGTAGTGCCCGCTGTCTTGCCCACGGCCTTTCACGCAGACTACGCGGACGTAAGTCGCTCCGCGCCCGTCAGCTGGTCTGGCGGGAAGCCTTGGCCTGTGGTCATGGGTGAGGTGGTTTCGCAGCTACCTGATGTTGTCGCCACGATTGACTGGACCAACCAAACCATCACCTTCGGCATGCAGAAGGTGCGTGCCTCCGCGCAAGGCTCTATGAATGCAGTGCCCGCGGCAGCGCGATGGGAAGTGCGTGCAAGCGACCTCACGCTGCGTCAGTCCCTGATGCGTTGGGCGAAGGACGCAGGTTGGCAGGTTTCATGGGAAGTGAAGTACGACTTCCCGGTTCAGCTCGAGGCTGCATTCGGTGGCACGTTCGAGAACGCCGTGGAGCAATTCACCGCGTCGCTGCGGACTAGCGAATTTCCGCTGCTGGGCTGCATGTACGAAGGAAATCGTGTGGTCCGTATCCTCCATTACGGCGACAAGAAGGAATGCGAAAAGTGAACATCAATCCTACCGTGCGCAGGCTCTTTGCCGCATCCCCGCTATTTCTCGCGGCTTGCGGCACATTGCAGCAGAATGTCGATAGCCAATACATGGCGAACCGCGACGCCGTCACCGATTACAGCAACAAGGTCCTGACCCAAGCGACGACCAGCAATGTGCCGTTGGTACAGAAGAGCAGTGGGGCCTGGCTGGGCGGTAAGGCGCTGCCTCTGCAGGCCGATCTCACCCTCCCAGAGGTGTTTCGCAAGCGCTACGCCTTCAAGTTTCCGGGGAAAGTTGGGATTGAGACCGTCGCACAGCGCGTGACGCAGGTAACTGGAATTCCCGTCCGCGTGAAGCCCGACGTTCTGCTGCCCACCACTGCATTTGTGACCGGTGGTAATGCCATCGCGCAGACCGCACGCCAAACTGCACCGACGACTACCGCGAGCAGCGGATCTGTCTTGCCACCGCTCCCCGCGCCTCAAACGATGGGCAATCAGTCGTCGCTGCTGGCGACAGGCCTGTCAGCAGGCGGGGCATTCAACCCCGGGCTAGCCGAGTATGAGATGAACTACGAGGGCCCAGTCAGTGGCTTTCTGGATCTTCTGTCTGCTCGCGCTGGGATCTCGTGGGAATATCGAGAGGGCGTAATTTCGCTGCATCGTCTGGTGACCAAGATCTTCACCCTCAAAGCGATTCCGGGTGATTCGACATTCAAGTCGGCCATCGGCAAGCAAGGCCAGACGCAAGCTGGCGCTGTGGGGTCGACAAACTCCCAGTCGACCGCTGGCTACAACTCGCAGACCAACATCGAGATGAACTCAAAGTTCAGCCTCTGGGAGTCGGTTGAGGATGCGATCAAGTCGGTGATCTCCCCCGCAGGCAAGTACGCGATCTCGCAGGCCTCGGGCACGATCACGGTGACGGATACGCGGGACGTTGTCGACCAGGTGGCGAAGATTGTCGACCACGAGAATGCTGCGAATACGCGCCAGATTGCAATGCGCGTGGAAGTCCTGTCGGTCAAACTAAACAACGGTCAGGAATTCGGTGTCGACTGGGATCTGGTGTTCAATCAAGTCTCCAATCTGGTGCCGTGGTCTTTGCGCTTCTCCTCGCCCGCGTCGCTTGTGAGTAACAACGCAGCCAACCTCGGCGTATCGATTCTCGCGCCGACCAATGGCGCGATGTCGGCCTCGCAGGCGCGATGGGGCGGCTCGAAGGCGTTCTTTAAGGCGCTGTCGAGCTTCGGGCGCGTGAGCGTGGTCACAACCGCGAACGCAATGACTTTGAATCGGCAGCCCGTTCCCGTCGCTATCACGAATCAGACCACCTATCTCGCGAAGGTCACGCCTGCTCCTGCCGGTGCCAGTGGCAGTGCCGGGGGTACGCCGGGTCTGGAACCTGGTACGGTGACAACCGGTTTCCTGCTGAATCTTTTGCCGACTGTCCTGGACAGCAACAGCATTCTGTTGCAGTTTGGTCTCGGCATCTCGGATCTCACGGCGCTCGTGGACGTCCCATCTGGCGATCAGAAGATCCAGGCACCGGAGATCTCCTCGACTGACTTCCTGCAGAAAGTCGCGATCCGACCTGGGGAAACGCTCGTGCTGTCAGGCTATGAGCGCAGCGCGGGTCAATACGACAAGCGCACGCTGACATCCGGCGCGCCTATCGGATTGGGTGGGTCGATCAACGGCACGTCCAATCGCGAAGCCGTGGTCATCCTGGTGACGCCGGTCCTGTCCGAAGGCGCAATCTAAGGCAGGCGAGAGTATGTCTGTGCACATTGTTCCAGTGGGCGATGCACTGGCCGTCTTCGGTCTAAGCTGGCACCCGCTTAGCGACACCGACCGCGAACGGTCGGAGGCGCGTCAACTGTTCAAGGAATTTGACGCGTCGCATAGCGTTCGCGCGGCAAGCCAGGTGGAGGTCCTCTACGGCTTGCTGCCAGCTGATGACCGGCGTTCGTTGGTCGCTGCCGGCACGATCCCGCGCAACGCTAAGCTGGTATCGCCCGCAATCCTCCTGGCGACGATGCCGGACGCGGGGGCAAACCTACTTTGGGCGGAGTTCCGTGGCGACTCGGCGCATATGGCGGTCGTTGAGAACGGTGTTCCCTTCCCGGGTGGCGACTATCGTGGCTCGAAGGCGGAGGTAACGGCCGCAGCCGAATCCATCCTGGCGCAGACCGATTCGAAGTTCCAGTTCTTTGGGAACTTGCTACCTGACAGCATCCCACTGCCGCTAGCAGATCTGGTCAAAGAGGGTGACATCAAGGGAGCTACCCTGATGCCAGCGTCGCGTGGCGTCGATCCAAAGCTACTGCTCCTTGTGGCACTGCTTGCTGTGGTCGGCGTGGGATACGGCTACTCGACCTGGAGCAAGGAACGCGACAGGGCGGCTCGCCTGGCGGCGCGCGCCAAGCAACAGGATCCTCAGAAGCTGTATGCTGCAAGCCTCGCGGCGGCTCTCTCAACAGCCGGCTCTCCGGTCGCGGAGGCCGCGCCGCCTCTCATCGAATCAGCGATGAATCAGGAGGTGTACGAAGGCGGGTGGATGATGAAGCAGGTTGTCTGTGAAGCAAGCGGCTGCACCTACGCATGGGAGAACGTCGGCGGCAACAATCTCTCGCTCAAGAGTGCGATGGGTGGAAGGGAAATCACCGCGTCTCTGGATGGAAAAGGAGCGTCGTTCACTGTGCCTGCGAAGAACGCGCCGCCTTCGCTCCTCGATCCTTCGCGCTTGCCCACCATGCAGCATTTCATGGAGGACACCGGTTCCTTTTCGCAGGACGTTCGCCTAATTGGCGTCCAATACAGCTTCACGCCTACCGAGATTTTCGGGGCAGACCCGGCCATTCCTGCAGGATCCATCAAATCGCCAGTTCGTGCTGGCACGTTCAGCTACACAGGCCCGCTCGCGCTTGCGACGGAGATCGCGTCGCTGTTGCCTCGCAACATGACATTTGCGCGCGTAACGCTGGGGTCCGATAGCAGTGGGCCAACATTTAATCTGGAAGGCAAATACTATGTCAAAGACTAAGCCGGTCGCGGTTCTCTCCGCGGTGCTGCTGTGCGCTTCGGTCGCACAGGCCGCGCCGTTGCGGGATCTTGTAGACGAGCAGCGCGCAGCGATGGCTGATGAGATTGCGAAGAAGCGAGCGGAGTCGAAGGCGAAAGTAGACGCACCGGCTGCCGGTACGCAATCCGCTGCGGCCCCTGTCCAGACGCAAGTTGTGGGGGAAGACACCAAGCCACGCATTGAGGACGTCTCAGTGGTAGCCGTGTATGGTGAAGTGGGAAAGCTCACTGCCGATGTTTCCGTGAAGGGCGGCGTGCCCACCGCGGTCAAGGAAGGCTATGAAGTCATGCCGGGCTGGTACGTGGACTCGATTACTTCGCAAAGAGTGAACTTCACCCGAGGCAAGAAGAAGGCCAAGGGGGTCACACGTCATGTCGTCTACTTGTCCGAGCCCGCAACGGTCGCAACCACGCAATCGCGCGGCATCGCACCTCCAACTGGCTTCGGCTCTTCCTTGCCGCCTATCGTCGCACCGACCCCGACGCAAGTCAGTCCCTTGGCGCAGGCTTTGACGAACATGGCAGCTGGCGCTGCCAAGCGCTAAGCGGCACGAGAGCACGCTGATGAACGCCATTGCGAACCTCCTTGGCTTTGGGCCAAAGAAGCCGGTTGTAGTCGCGCCGGTGGCCAAGCGAACAGTCGCGGCGAAGCAAGCCGCGCAGCCCGCTGCCGAGCAGCATAAGTGGGTACGCAGCTTTGCCGAGATTCCTACGTATCGTTGCATCCATACGGGGAAGAAGAGCGATTTGGCAAAAGGCGTCACAGACGACTTTCGGCGCGGCTGCATCGCCTTGGGTAACGAAAAGTCCGCAAACTTCTACGTCGATCCACGCTTCCACGAAGATCGGAAGTCGTTGGTTCGCTCCATGGCGGCGCAGCTCAAAGCTGTCGGCATCCGAATCGACGGCTACTACTACGCTCCTGAGGAGCTAATCGCTCAACTGTATGCGACCGAATCCACACTGGATACGAGCAACGGCGTCCTTACGGAAGGGCTGACGTCCGCAGAGATCTTCTGGAACGAGATGATCGACCAGGGTCTGGCGCTAGGCGCAACAGACCTGCACGTTCTGCTCGAGGAGGCAAACCGGACTGCATCCTTGCTGTACCGGGTGAACGGAGATTTGATACCCCCACGATCTGCGGACAAGGGCATCCATCCGATTGACACGGTGAAGGATGCGGTGGCGTTCGCCTACAACAAGTTGCATGCAGACAAGACCAATAACGATGCGGGCTTTAGCACCGAAATCGATCTTGAATGCATGGTGCCGTATGACAACGGCAAAGTGGCCTTCAACATCCGTTATACGGGCACGCCGAATTTCGGTGGGTTCACCGTCTACTTGCGCTATCTGTTCTCCAAGACCACCGACTGGTCTTCACCGCAAGGCGCTGGCTATTCGGATGACCAGGCGGCACTGTTGTTCTCTGCAATGCGTGCGCGCAAGGGGGCGGTGAGCTTTTCTGGCATCACCGGATCCGGAAAGTCGACGACTGCCAAATACTTCTTGGAGCAGGTCGATCAACTGAACGGACACCGTCTAAACATCATCACCGTCGAGCACCCTGTGGAATACAAGATTCACGGGGCCCGCCAGAAGACCATTCAGGAAACGACCCCGGATGCGTGGCGAGACGTACAACGGCGGCTGGTCCGCGAAGATCCGGATGCGGTATTCATCGGTGAAGTACGGTGCGTTGAGTCAGGCCAGACGGCGAAGATCATGAACGAAACAGGGCACCTCACCCTGTTCACAGTGCATGCAGACTCCGTGCTCGGTGTCTTCAATCGTTTGGTTGATCCGACGATTGGGTTCACTCTGGGAACGCTGACTATGCCGAATTTCTGGAACCTGATCGTGTATCAAGCGCTGGTTCCAACTCTCTGCAAAGACTGCAAGCAGCCCGTGGACGAACAGCTGCCCGATCTCGCGCAGTTTCTGCAGGATCGGTTCAGCATCGATACCACTCAAATGCGCGTGCGCAACGAGCATGGCTGCGACAAATGTAATCACACCGGAGTCGCAGGTGTCGAAGTGGTGGCGGAGATGCTGCAGCCGACCCGGGCAATTCTGGAAAAGATCCGCAAAGGGGACATCTTCGAAGCGGAACGGATCTGGCGTAGCTCTTGGGACCGGCGCTTTGACTCGCCAAACATGACAGGGAAGACCGTATTCCAGCATGCCCTGTACAAAGCGTACCTCGGACGCATTGATCCGCGGACGGTAGAAACCTTCGAAACGTTCGACCGGTTCGAGATCATTTGAGAAGCACCATGGCACTCCAAGAACTTATCGATGAGATCAAGTATCGCGCCGCGGTGCGCGCGTTCCGCAAGACTAGGGAGAAGTTCTATGACTCCCTGGCGGAATCCATTGCGGATGGGGAGGCGATGGCCAGATACTTCAGCGCTTTGGCCGCACGCGCCGCGGCACAGAAGGATCCACTCGCCGTGTTGTACAAGCAATGGCTGCGGCGAATGGACATGCCAGGCGCGGAAGGTGGTCGGCTTTCCCACGTGTTGAAGGGATGTGCCCCCGAGATGGATCTGATGATTATCTCAGCACAAGACCTCACGTTGCACCGCTTGCCTGAGACGCTTCGGTTCCTCGCGGTAACGATCAAGTCACAACGAAAGCTGAACAGCGTGCTGATCAAAGCCGTCACTGTGCCAGTCATTGCGCTTGTCATCACCGTTGTCTTCATGGTTGTCCTCTCGTTGCTTGTGGTGCCGGTGTTCTCCCTCATCGCCCCGCCTGAGAAGTGGGGGACTGCCGGCTACTCCCTGTACCTCATCTCGTACGCAGTCACCCATTACGGGATCTTGATCGCTGTCTTGGTTGCTGCGGGGGTGTGGGCGTATGTCTGGTCCATCCGAAACTGGACGGGCCCCTATCGCGTGAAGGCAGACCGATTGGTCTTCTACCGTGTGTTCCGTGACTACTACGCAGCCCAGTTTCTGGTTGCTGTCGCGTCGATGCTGGCGGCAGGGGTCGGCATTGATGCGACCCTTGACG